>CAZYTO010000011.1:23144-46117 GCA_964650405.1 uncultured Thermoanaerobaculia bacterium
TCTGAAAAGACGTCACAGCCCTACAGTGAGATAGAAAAACAGGTATCAACTGTTTAGGCGCGAACATTGCACGCATCCTTGAACAGCGATGAATAAGAAAAACTTTCTAGCACGTTGCGTTACAATTTATAACGTGATGAAGCGCACTACATTCGGTGATGGCACTTCTCTTGATCAACCCATGAACAGCGCAGCGAACGACAAGAAATCAGCCCAGGCAACCGAAGTAAGCGGAAGCCTGGGCTCGTTCAGCTTGGCTGAACGGCTGCGCGCAAGAAAGGACCTCTTGCGATGTCAGCCGACAACCAAGCCACCGATAATTTTACGGAAGTAAATACGCGTGTCAACGGCTGGCTCCCGGACCTCACCGGCCCGGTCGAAGTCGCCTACGACGGCGCAGCCCAGCGCCTCCTCCGCGCGCGCCTCCCGCTTCCCAGCGGTGAAACCTGCTTCCTGACCATGTCGGTCAACGCCGTTGTCTGGCTCTCCGGCGTCCTCTTCACCGCCGTTCTCCTCACCGTCCTCCTGATCGCCACGTTCAGCTGCGGCAAGCCCGAGACCACGCTTACGAAGTCTGCGTCGCAGGTCGCGATCGTCGATACGCGTCCCATCGCCACGAGTCCGCTTCGCATCTGCGTTCTGCAGGACAAGACCGGCTCGTCCCTCGAAACCCGTACGCCGCTCATAACCGAAGACCAACTTGAACAACTAACGCACCTTTGTTTCGGTGCCGGCGGCGAAGTTACGTTCGGCATCATCCGCGACGAGAGCAACCAGCTCTTCGTCCGCTTCACGCTGGAGCCGCCACCCCACCAGCCGGTCCGGGCGACGGTGCATGTCGAAAATCCGATCGCCTTCGAAGCTGCCGACCGCAAGGCCCAGCAGGAGTACGACGAGGCGAGCGTCACCTACAACAAAACCTTCGCCGCATGGCAGAACACGGCCAAAGAGCGCGAACGCACCTTCCTCGGCGACGTGAGGCAGCTTCTCGCGAGTGCGCCCGACGCCCGACACACTGATATCAATGGTGGTGTAGGCCGGGCGGATCTGTTCCTGGCCGAGGACGACAACGCGTTCCGCGGCCCGACGCACCGCTACCTCGTCATCGTGAGCGACGGCGAGGACAACGTGCGGAGACCTGCGCCCACCTTCACCTCGGGCGCGACGGTGATCGTCGTGAACGGCGTGGGCTCGGTCGGAACCCTGGCGCCGCTCCATCCCCACCGCTTCGAGAACATCGGAGCTGCCTTGAACTTCATCACATCAAAGGAGGCTGCGGCTCCCGGTTCGCGCTGAGGGCTGCCCGCAAGGAAGGAGTTACCCAATGCCCCGCCGAGAAACAAGCGAAGAGATGCGCGCGCGACACCGTCGCGAGCAGGCACGCGCAAGCAGCCACGCCCTCATACACGGTGCGCTCGATGGCATGCACGACGCGAAGGATGACCTCTTGAACGCCGAGCGCAGCACGAGGCGCCTGGAACGCCAGCGACGTCGGATACTCGTTCGGCACGCCGAGATTGCGCGAGGCGGCTTGCGCGCGACCGTGCGCTCGCTCTTCGTCCTCCTGTTTCTTCCCGCAGTGCTCGTTATTGACCTGCTGCTCGCCGGCGGCACGATCGACTTTCTTGTCAGCCAGTCGCCGGCCGTGACGAGGATCGTCCCGATCTTCGTCCTGAAGTTCTTCGCCCTGGCCGCGTTCCTCATGGTCGAGATCATGGTCGCGATCTCCATCTCGGAAGCTCGTGATCACGGTTCCCGGCGCATGTTCATCTCCCTCGTCATCTTCGCGGTCGTGATTGCGGGAGCGATGGCGTTCATGAGCTTCGTGGTAGCGACCTCCAACAACTACAAGTTGAACCTCTCCGGCGCGGCCGGAGGACTGCCGTGGATTGCCGCGGTACTCACGCTCGCTCTTCACAGCTTGGCGATGTACCACGGCGATGCCGTTCGGGACACTCCGGGCTTCGTCTCCCTCTGGGGGCAGCTTGGCGTGGTCGCAAGAAGGCAATCGGCTGCGCGCAACCGCGCCGAGCAGTCGGATCCCGCCGTCCGCGACAATTACCGCCGCCACACTGTCGGGATCGACCGCCACAACGCGCTCTACCCAGAAAGTCCGGCGCGCTTTGGACCGATCGATGCCGAGCTCGAGGCTTTGCTCCGGACGATGTACTCGCCTGGGGAGTTGGCCCGCTGGCTTGGCCCGAAGGACTCTCCCCCGGAGCCGCCAGCGCAGCCGCAGCAAGCACCCCCACCAACGCCACCAATCCCGTCCGATGCCACGACTGCGCCGTCCACGCAGGCCGCAGGCGACCCAAACGTAGACGAAGCGTACTCGACGCTCCTCGCCGAAGAGGAAGCGCGCGCAGCCGATTCAGAAATCAAAGTTGAGTAAAGGAGGAACCATGAGCGCCATAACGAGTATCGGAATTCTCGTCGCCCTCGCGGGGCTCGCCAAGGCCATCCAGCCGCTCGGCGCGCGCCTCCGCGATGCCGCAAAGCAGCACCACAACGTCTTCGGCGAGGCGACACGCCGCGCGCTTCAGGTCGCCGCCAGCGCACCGCGCCTGGCCGAATTGCCCTCGCCGCGCGTCGCCGCCGAGGAACTTCGCCGTCTTGAAGTGAAAGCGGCAGCCGACTTGCGGAGCGCCAGCCACGCCAAGACGCTCGACAATCAGAAGACCGCCACCATTGCCGCGGTCCTTCAAGCGCCGCTTGTTGTCGAAGACACCGGGGCGGTGCACGCCGCCATCGCGGCGATCGAGGCGGCGAGGAGCAACCGCGAGCTGGCCGCGGCGCGCGCCGACCTTCACGACCTCGTCGCTGCCGGACACCGCACGGCGTGGCTCGCGGGCCTTCAGGATGTCACCCAACGCGCCTTCAAGGCCATCGGCTTCCAGCCGCTGCGGGCCGAGGCGCTGTCCGACCGCGAAGTGCGGCTGAGCGCCGTGGACGGCGACGGCAAGGTGCTCGTGTCGGAGCTGAAGGTCGCCAAGGACGGCACGCCCTCCATGGCCACGGAAGTCGTGAACGGCTGCGGCCCGGAATGCGAAGGCATCCTCCAGCGCTTCGAGGCCGCGCTCGCCGAGCACGTCCGCGGCGTAACAGCGGTCCGCAAGCCGACGGGCGGCGTCTTGCAGCTCGAAGCCGCCAAAGCCTTCGTTCGGCGCCATGTCCGCCGGGCGCCGCTTGCATCGTCCGCCGCGTCCTCTTGCTCAACTACAACGTCAACTTCACGAACGACAACATCAACATCTTCGCCGAGACGGTCGCGCCGTGAGCGCGCCGTTCTCCAGAAGCGATCGAGGCCATGATCCATGTCTGGCGCTGACGGCATTCTCGACGCGTACTCCCGGGGCCACCATGCCCTCCTCGTCACGGGCCGGTCGCTCTACGACTTCGACGTCGACCCGGCCGACGCCAAGCTACGGCCGGTCCTGGAGATCGTACGGCGGCAGCTCTTCAAGGATTTTGCCGTTCACCTCGTTACGTACTCGCTTGCCGCCGGGCTGCAGTGGGACACGATCGGCAACGACGACGACCGGGCGGGGGTGGAGAAGCTGCTCCGGGGCCACAGCCTCCTGAACGTCGCCCCGAACGAGAACGAGCAAGTCCGCACCTTGCGCGGCATCTTCTCGCTCGCCCGGGCGACGACGAAGTTCAAGTGGCATGACGGCCGCGAGGCGCGCATCGGGTTCCTCTTGGAGTTCGCGGAACACCTTGTACCTTCCACGGCGAACGGCGGATGCAGCGACGCGCAGCTCCACTCGACCGAGTTCGCGAACCTTCTCGGCAACAGCCTGGCGCTCCGGGCGAGCGCCAACCTCGTCATGTTCGAAGGCCGCGACGGTTTCATCGACGACCTCGTCGTCGCGGCACTCCATGTCGTACGCCTACGACAGCCCGATGCCAAGGAAAAGAAGCGCTTCCTCACCGTCGCGCTCGGAAGCTACAGCAAAGCCAAGTTCGAAGATGGGCTGAATACGGATACGGTCGCCCACCTCACCATGAACACGCCCAACCGGGGCCTCGAAGAGCTACTCCGCGACTCCCACCGGCGGAGCGGCCGCATCACCGCCCGTGAGCTCGCCGAACAGAAGCACCGCGACGTCGAGGAGATCTCCGAGCACACGCTTGCCGCCCTCGACACCACGCGCACCGCCGGCGTGAACCTTTGCGGCCGCAACATCGCCATACCGCGGGCGCTCATCGACGCGTGGACGGCCGGCCTTGCGCGGGGCGACAAGAACACGCCGCTGAACGTCATCCTGGTCGGGCCGCCGGGTACCGGGAAGACCGACCTTGCCATTTCGGCCGCCGGCAAGGCCAAAGTCGCCGCCTACCAGATCCTCAATCCCAAGGGATCACTTGTCGGCGATACGGAACGCAGAGTGCGCCTCCAGTGGCAGGCGCTGAACGAGTGGGGCGGGATCGGGTTCGTTGATGAGGTGACCGAGGCGCTGCCGCTCCAGCGGAGCGACTTCAACGGCGACTCCGGCGCCACCCAGGCCGTGACGGCAACCCTCCTCACGGAACTCTCGAACGAGGCCATGCGGGGCCGCAGAATGCTGATCGGCACGACAAACTGCCCGGACCGCATTGGCGCAGCCATGCGCAATCGGCTGCGCTTCATGCCGGTCCTGAGCCCCTTGCCGCAGGACTTGGCCGCCATCATCTGCGCGATCGCCGCCTCGCAGACGCCGGTCGAGTTCGACGAGAAGGACCCCACCCTGCGCCTCGCCGCCGAAGCGTTTTACCGGCGCGGCGCGAGCCCGCGCGACATCCGGGCCCAACTGACCGAAACCGCGTTCGAGAGCAGGAAGCCCCTGAACCCCGCCCTGATTCTGAAGGCCGCGGAGGATTTCGCGCCTTCCGCCGACGCCCGCTCGACGGTCTACGCCGATCTTTGGGCGGTGCGGGTCGCTTCCCGGAAGTCGTACTTCCCATGGTTCGCCAACCCTGCGGCCTACGAGTATCCGCCGCAACTTGACGGCCTCGTCGACCGGGAGACCGGCGACGTCGACCACGACAAGCTCGACGCCACGCTCGCCGGGATGAGGGCTCACGCGAATGTCTGACGGCGCGTCGATGGCCCTCGTGCGCATGCGCGAGTACGCGACCGCCGTCACCCGCGGGACCGGGCGCGATTTTCAGCACCTGGGCACCGAGGCTGTCGCCGAGATCGAGTCCAAGCTCCGCGCGTGGTACGGGGCCGCGTACGCCCTCTGCGTATCGAACGCGACGGACGCCCTCCGGGCGATCGCGATCGCGCTTCGCCTGCTGAACAAGGAGTTCATCACGACGCCGCTCACCTGGGGTGGCTCGGTCGGCGAATGGCTGAAGCTCGGCAACCCCGTCCGCTTTGCCGGTCTCGAGCCGCTCCCCCTCACCCTCTCTCCGCAGCACGTTCGCGAGGCGATAACCACCAAGACGAAGGCGATCCTGGCCGTCGACATGTTCGGCAACCCCGCCGACATGGCCGGGCTCCGGGCAGTCGCTGACGAACACGCCTTGTGGCTCATCTCCGACGCCTCCCAGAGCCTCGGCGCCCGGCGCGATGGAGTGCCAGCGAGCGCTTGCGCCAACGCGTGGGTGGTCTCCTTCGGGACGGGCAAGGGCATCGACGCCGGCGACGGCGCCGCCATCATCACGAACCACCGCGATATCTACGAGAAGGTCATCTGGGAAACGCAGCACCCGGCCCGGCACCGCCTTGCGCTCGGACTTGACCTTGAGAACGAGTTCGCGTCGAACAGCCGTATGAACCCCTGGACCGCGATCTGGCTCGCCGAGACCTTCGATGAGCAGCTTGCCCGGGTTCAGGAGCGCCAAGAAGCGATCGTGCGCTGCCTCCGCGCGCCCGAATTCGCTCGTCTCGTTGAGGCCGCGGACGGCGACCCGTCGATCGAGCCTTCCTATCATCGGCTCGTCGGCCAATGGCGTCGTAGCCGCCAGGAGGACGCCCTTCTGCGTTTCCTTACTGCAGAAGGGTGGCGGGTCATTCCGGAGCCGCTGGAGCGACGGCTCCTCTTCGAGCAGCCGTCGTTCATCGCGCAGTACGCCCGATGCGCCTCGGGCGTACTGGACCGCGAATCGCTCGGCGTCAACCTTTCTCGCTACTTCTGCCTCGCTCTCCGACCGCAGGAGACGAGGCCATGATCGGGGGTATTGCCACAATTCTCATCATGGTCGCAGGCTTCCTTCTCCTAATCTCGGTAGCGCTGCCGACGGACGGCGGCCAGCGCGTACGATCGCGCGCTGGCCGCCTCGTGCTCTACGCCGTCCTCCTCGTCATCCTGTGGCCCTTCGCGGCAGCGCTACTCCGCGCCATACCAGGCCCCGCTATCCTCGCGGGGCTTGCAATCGTGTCAATTGGTGCCTTCCTTGTCCTTGAGTCGCGCCGTGCACATGTTGCAAGGACGCCGCCCCGTGGCTTCGTGAACTACCGCGGCTCCGGCAAGGTGCCGGTGCACGAGGAGGAGTTGCTCCACGGCGGACTCGGCGAGGAAGACCCAGAAGGCGGAGCGGAGCCGCATGAGCTTCTTTGACCTCCTCTTCCGCGCCCACCGGCGCACGTCCTATCAGCGGGCGCTCCGGCACGAGCAAACGCGCCGCGCCCAGCTTGCTCCGCCCGACCCTCCGGCGATCTTTCTCCGGGCGGCGAAGGAGCTCGGCGCCGGCTCACCGGGCATACCGTTCGGGACGTTGCCCGGTGGCGAGATGGTCAAGGTCGACGACCGCATCGCGCTTATGAGCGCCCTCGTGAGCGGCGCCACGGGATCGGGCAAGACGCGGTTCCTCCTCGGCTACCTCTTCAGCTACGTCGACCGGATGCTCCGTCCGGCTGCGGCAGGTCACCGGCCGTTCCGCGCCGTCGTCGAGCTCATCGACCCGAAGCGAGAGACCTACGACCTGTTTGCACAGCACCTCGCCGCGCTGTGGCTCCGCGCCGACGATGCGGGGAAAGAACGCATCGCGCAGGCCGTGCGGGTCATCGACTGGTCGCGCGAGGCAGTCGCCCCGATGGCGCCCTTCGACAATGCTGCAGGCGAAGTCTCGAACGCCTACCTCGCCTACATCCGGACCGACGTCGCCGTACAGGCGAGCCCGCAGCCCTTCTCCGAGCCGCTCCGGCAGGCGTACTTCATGTTGAACCGGGTCTTGGTCGACCTCAGGTTCCCGCCGAACTACGCCTTCAGCGCGCGCTTCCTTTCCGACGACGCCTACCGGTCGCGCATCCTCGGCAAGGTCGCAGATGCCGATGTGCGCGCTTACTTCGAGCATGTCGAGCACACGCTGCCGCGCCAGACACGCGAGGCGCTTCTCCGGCGCATCCAGGCGGACCTTGCCTTCGAGGAAGTGCGGCTCTCGACTGGCATGCCGCCCTCCGACCTCGACGAGCTTCTCCCGCACCGCGAGGCTTCCATCGTCATCGGCAACTACGGCTGCTCGCTCGCGCTGCCGCTTGCGAAGGCCAAGGAACGCGCAAGCTACCGCCTGATCGACGTCCTCATGGCCGCGCCGCGCCGCGACCCGAGCTCCCGCGGCCTCGTCGTGATCGATGAGGCGCCGATGCTCCTCTCCGGTTCGACCGAGCTTGCCGAGCCGCTTATGGAGGCCGCGCGCACCCTGCGGTCGGTCGGCATGGGCCTCGTCTTCGCCTCCCAGGACTTCTCGCATGCGCTGCCGACGTCGGTTGTCCGTACGCTCCAGCTCAACACGCGTTGGTGGGCGGTCTTCCAGTCCCGCGAAGATGCGGAGTGGATCTACCCGCACATGGTTCCCGGCACGAAGGACGGCGACCTTTCCGAGCGGGAGCGCCACCGCGCGTTCGTGCGGCGGATGTCCGGCTTGCGGCGCCAGCACTTCTACTTCCTCGCGAAGGGTCATCCGGCCCTGCCACTCCTCGCGCCCTCCGTCCCTGATCCCGCCGAGGAGAGCGGCCGTTCGGTGGATGAGCTCCGCGAGGTGTTTCGGCGTGAGATCGCGGGCCGGTCGCTCATCCCGGCCCGCGTCGCCTCAGAGCGGATCGCGCGGTGGGAGTCCGCCGTCCTCGCGCGGGCCGAGGTTGCCCCGCCGAAAAAGAGTCCGCCACGTCGAGGGCGGCGAGCCTCCGGGCTGCGCGAGCTGGTGGAGCAGCTCGAAGGCGATGACCACGATGAGGAGCGCGACTGACGTGCTCCGCCAAGCTCTCGTGACCCTCGCCCTCTACGTGCTCGCGGCACCCTTCTATCTCCTCCGCGGGATCTTCCGTGCTGTGCGTGCTGCGCTCGACCTCCGCCGCCTGCGTGGCGGCGCGGTCGATTGCCCCCACTGCGGCACCTCGAATCCGCTCGACCTCCTTGCCACCTGCCGCCGCTGCCGCGCCACCGAATACGGCTCGCGGCTCTACTGCTCGAACTGTCGCGACCGCACGCCTGCTTTCCCTTGCGATGCCTGCGGGGCGCTTATCCGGGTCCTTTAAGTGTGGATACGAACTGTGGAGACGACGCCACGCTTTTTTGCGGGTAGACGCCGCGCTTTCTATGATTTAGCGCTCTTCGCGAACGGCGGCTTCTGGAGATGTATTGGAATCTCTTGTCTCTCTCGTCTCGAAGATGTTCTTGATGAGGTGCTGGAGCGTCCTGATGGCCTGAGGACCTCGGCCGCTCGGAAGGATATCGACCACTGCGACGTGGACTGAATCCTCGAACACTGGCATCTGACGACGAATCCGTTCCGCCCGCCGCACAGAGCTTGTCAGGACGAGGATTGCTGACGGCGATTCTTCCGCCCAGCGGTCGACCGCGACGGCGAGTTCGTGCAGCTTGGGAGCAAAGGTGCCCTGCACGGACTCGCCGCCGAGATCCACCTCGCAGGCGAGAAGAAAGCCGCCAGCGTCCTCCGTCGGCTTCCAGATCGCGAGGACGTCCGGAATGGCAAGCGGTGCGGGTTGCAGTCGCCGCTGCAAGAGCCACGCGGGCGAGATGATGTCCGGCGGCTTGGCGGAGGAGAGAAGCGCGACCCGCACGTCGTTGATCCAGACGGTATGTGCGAGGTCTTTCAGCGCCACGGCACGCTTCGGCGCGAAGAGGGCATCGGCTTTGGCCACGCCTTGCTCGAGAAGGAGTTGCTTCCCCTCTGTAGTAAGCCGGAGCCTGTTCATGCCGACCCCCTGCAGCCGTTCGGCTGAGAGGTAGCCACGGCGCACGGCCCGCACAACGAAACGCGACACCACGTTCGGCGCCCGGCCGGTAAACACCGCTTCGTGGAGCTGGTACTGCATCACCTCGTAACCGCGACCGACGAAGACGAGCGCCCGAAGATCGCGCGCTGAGAGTCTCCGGCGACGGACCGCTCCTACCGGCCGTGGAGCCATGACTCCCGCTCCCTCCTTGTCCTCCGTGCCTTCCGGCGACGAGGCGGAGTGTGCTCGTGGATGCGAATACCCGCCGAGCCGGGTGCCTCACGCCGCTCGCCGATCTCGCAGCGCTTGAGGGCTTGGACGCCCATCGCATGAAACCGCGGATCGCGCTCGATGCCGAGGTAGTCGCGGCCGAGTTCCTTCGCGACGACAAGAATCCGGCCGGAGCCGAAGAAGGGATCGAGCACAAGGTCTCCCGGTTCGCTCGCGTGCTCGATCGGACGGCTCACGAGCGCGGCAGACTTCACTGTCTCCTGGTGGAACACGTCGTTCCTCGGTTGCCTCGTCTCCCGTTGGAGATGCCAGAGATCGCGATAGCTGTCGTCGCCGGTCCTCTTGTTCCTCGGATGGAACTTGCCCTTCACCGCGAAGATCAGGAACTCGTGGGTGTAGGCGTAGTTCTGGTAGTTCATCCCGTGGACGACCTTGTCTCAGACGATCACGTTCTTCAGGCGAAAGCCCGCGTGGGAGAGCTCGTCGAGCCAGACGCCGAGGCTCTTCCAACCCATGAAGATGTAGGCAGCGCGATCCAACTTCAGAACCCGAAACAGTTCCTTCGCCGTGAGGGCGACGAGCGCACGGTAGTCCTCCGGCGCGAGGGCGTCGTCGAAGAAGTTCCGGAAGCGCGTACCGGATGGCGAACCCTTGATGCCGGTGTTGTACGGCGGGTCGGTGAGGATGAGGTCAACGCTCTGGTCGGGGATCTCACGAAGACGGGCGGTGGAGTCGCCGAGGAGGAGCCAGTTGCGCATGCACTCCAAGGTAAGAGGAGTGGACCTAGCTCGGGAAGATGCTGCGCGCGCCAGGGCGAGTTACGCGTCTCCGGAGAATCGCCACCTGCTGAAGATTCACAGAAGCCGGACGACGAGTGGCCGCCGGCCGGCACTTTGCGCCAGCGCTAACGCCCGCTGGCTTGGCGTGTCAGAGGAGCAACTACCGTCATCCGGTTCTGTACGCGAAGGGCGACCTTCCCCGGTATCCGCACGCTCCGGTATGTCCTACGGCCGGTCCGCTGGATCGTGAAGATCAGGGTACCGGGCTCGTGTTCGAACAGGCGCCGGATCGAGTCGGGTGACATGTTCCAGAGAAAAGCCAGTTCCTTCACCGTGTAGCAGTAGTTCGGATCGAGAGTGGACGTGTGTTCCATGCCGAACCTCCAGGCGGGCAGGTTCGGTGTCCCCGCGATCCCGATCCGGCGGGTAAGCCCGGGCCACTCCGGACGGTGAGTGAAGGAAGCAAGGTAGACACCAACGCCAGCATGCCAGCCGCGGTGTCAACTCCGATGTGATTGTCATTGGCGTAAGTGTAAGATATAATTATGGCAGTCCGTCAGGAGGTGGCCAATGTTCCCGGCCGGAAACCGCTCGGACTTCACTCCTCAACCAAGTGCCCGCGCAGATACGCGACTGGCGTTGATCCATGAGTTGGTGCGGCAACTTTGCCTCGCGTCACCTTATGTAGCAACCACTCAGGTACCGTGTAGCTGCGGTGCGGAGTTCCCCAACAGGGAGACTTGGGACTTTATCGCACTGTGCGCTCAACTAGAGGAGTGAGTCCATTCAAAAAGGAGGGGGCGACAAACCCCCTCCTTAGCTTTTCCCTGACAGCGTGCTGACGAAGCCTCGCGTTCGCTTGATTCCAATTCTGGGGGTAGGAAACAGCCGCCATTTGTCACTCCTAAGAACAAGAGGGGGCCGTCCATCACCTACATTTGGAACTTTCCGAAAGGAACGTCTACATCAGTCGCGGCGATGGCTCGCTTGGTGTGTCAACTTCGTTGCCCGACAATGTCACCCCCTCATGTGGCGGTACTGCGGCGTAAATTACAAATGTTTTCCGATTTGTCACAGCCAAACGCAAGCGATCTACTTACTTTTTCCGTCATGATACATAGCGTGATCGGTGCAGGCCCCCAGACTGCACGCGCTCGCCCGTCGTGTGTCGGTATAGGAGCTGCACGGTTTCGCGATGGGCATGAAGCCCCGAGAGGTAGAGAACGGTCATGACGACGCATAAGATGTCACCCATTAGCGAGCTCATCATGACGCGGTTTCGGGAGCTGGGACTTCGATATGTTCACCGAGGCGCCGCTCAAGTGGAGGCGGAATTTGCCTTTGAGGTCACCCGCCACACCACCCCAGCAGAGGGGTATGCCGACGGCGGCTACGCAGACTACGTCTGCCAACCCCTGTACTGGAAGCAGGACAAGGGCAAGGCTTCAGAACCGTGACGGCGACCGCTGCGGAAGAGATCGGCTTCGACCATGAATGGGAATCCAAGGAATACTATAACGAAGTCTTAGAGTTCGTTAGGCGCGACATCGCCTCTGCTCGCCATATGGCCGATCTCAGCCCGGCGATCGACCATCGCGACCGAATCTTCCAAGATATTCTTAAGCGGTATCTTCTTTCGCTCAAGGAGTGTCTTGATACGGCCACGCGGCTCGATAGGTCTGAGCAGCCCAACTTTGTTCGCATAACGCTTGAGAGCTTCCCGATCCTCGCCCGACATCTCACGTCAGCGTTACAACAACGAAGGGAGCAGTATTTCCCGCGGCCGTTTGGGCCTCCGCTCGATCACAACGTTTTCGCACCCTCAGAGGCAACCTTAGACTATCCCGTGACCATGCGCGCGGCTGAGGCCCTGAACGAGGATTATCATACTCGGTTGGAGCCTTTTCTCCGGCCGATAGCCCCTGACTGCTTGCCGCCTCTCGTCAACATATCGGGGGCCGGCACAACGAAGCTCGAGACGCCAGCAATCTCGACGTGGATCTCAGGAGATTATTCAGGTAGTCTGCGCCGTTACCTCAACCTGGTTTGCATCACTTTGCCCCGTTGGTCTTCGCAGGCTGTCAGAACCTTCGCCGCCGCCGCACACGAACACATGCACCGACTCCTCAATGTCGGTCTTGTGGCTGATCGTGACATTGGCGTTGAGCTCAATCGCTGCGCCGCCCGCACGGGAGCGACGCAGAGTTCTGAAGCGTCCCAAGAGTTACGGCTACGGGTCGCCGAGCGCTTCGAAAGGTTCTACGGCCGGCCGATTATTGACATGTTGAATCTTCGGCATCTACTCATAGAACACTTGATGCAATTCTTCGAAAGGATGGGAATTCCGGAGCCATTCCTCAATGAAGCATTTCTCAACACGTCCGCGGCTGGCAGTAGCCTTCGCGAGATTATCGCTCAGCAGCACGCCACCGAACTCATGGCCGACATAGGTGCGGTTGTTATCGCCGGCCCTGCTTACCCGTTTACTTACCGCGCCCTCTATTCAGGCCCGCTTGAGTCCGCCGCAGCCGATCTTCAAAGGATGAATCTACAAAAAATGCCGTCGTACGCACATCCACCCTGGCTCGTACGAATCACGCTTATGATCGCCGTGTTGAAGCATATGGGCTTTGAAGAGACGGCGAAACAACTGACCATTCGTCTTGCTCCCGATCTTGAATCCGCAGCCAGTCTCACGGTGATTCGCGAATACATAAACGCGCTCCAGTTCGCTGCCGAAAAATACCTAAATGCCTTCGCCGACCTCGTCGGTGAACTCGCAGAGCTCGGAGTGCCCGGACACTCGTACTCGCTGCGCCTACGTAACGCGTCCGAGCAAGACCTTCTCATGCTGTGGAAACGAACTGCGGACGACGTCGAGCACAACGGTAGGTACCTACCTGGCCAGCTTGATCACGTGAGGCCGGCTGACCTCGTAAACGCCATCTGGACGAAACGAATGAACGAAGAACGGCGAGAGCCACAGCATCGGCTGGCTTGGCGGATGGCGCTACGCAATTCTTTGCGGGGGAACGCGTGACAGAACAGGTGCGCGAAACAATTGCCACGATTCTCATCAAGGCCGGCCGCGGGCAAGAGGAGAAGCTACGCGCACACTTGTATGAGTTGCGCAAACCAGGTGCTTGCATGAAGGGCTGTTCCGTGGGCGCAACCGTCGATGGAATCGCAATGAAATGCGATCACGTTCAGGTTCGCGAGGCGGCATACTGTTTTGGCCCGTTCGATTTCTTTGTAATCGTGCAGGCTCGGGACGTGGGAGTGATTGAGGATTTTGTAGTCCATTGCCTTCGCGCCGAGCGGGATGTCGTCACCGACACACAGACACTTATCGGCCTTCGCCTTTGAAGCGCTGCCAAGTCCGAACTGCCATTTTTTCAGGCTGACTTCGGCCGACTACTGGATCACAACATCCGGACGAATGGTGGAGTCCTGGGAATCCATGTGAACAGCAGCCCCGGCGATTTCCGTATCCATTGTTACGTGCCGGTGCGCAAGATGACTAAGACGTGAA
The DNA here is from genome assembly GCA_964650405.1 of uncultured Thermoanaerobaculia bacterium. Taxonomy (GTDB): domain Bacteria; phylum Acidobacteriota; class Thermoanaerobaculia; order Gp7-AA8; family Gp7-AA8; genus CAZYTO01. Next base: position 36,850 of record CAZYTO010000011.1, read on the forward strand.
GGTAAGTCCTTCAGGTCGTCTCTAAACGCCCAACCGCCCTCTGGGCGTGCACGCAACGCCAACCTATCGGTTGCGGGCAGATGGAAGTTCAGCACCTCTTGCAACTCGAACAGCGCCCAGACATCCTCCATCGCGTAGTCATGATTCAGAGACAGTATGGCCGCCCTGTTACTGGCGTCGATCGCCTCCAACCGTTCCACGCCCGTGATGGGTCGCTCGCCGGCTCGCTGATTACTCCCGTGAATCAGTTGAGATCCCCAGAGAGCCAGATCACCGGAGTTACTGTAAAGTGTGACTCGCGTGACAATCGGCAGAGCGGAGCGAGCATGATCTCGTAGTGTCGACGAACTCATGTCCGCAGCGGCGAGAACAATCTCACTAAATGTCGTTTGTCCATCAATCGCTAAGCGGGACAGGGCGTTGACCAGTGTTCGGTTCCCCATGCTGTGAGCCAATATATGGATATTGTTAGAACCGGAGCGGTTGCGAAGATCGCGCAGAAATCGCTCCAAATAAAGAACTGACCAATCAGCATTCTCCTCAGCCATCGTGTACCGAACGCTCATGCTGGGCCAGCTAAACACGACTGTCTCGCCTGGGAACTCGATGTCGTCGGCAAGTTGCGCTGCGCGCCGAATGGCGTCCGGAAATGTCGTATGAAAACCATGAATAAACAGCAAAATGTCATCCCGCGAGGCGCCGCTGACACCGGCACGAAGCAAAGAGAAGAATCCGTCGTAGTCCAATGGTGTCGTACCTAAGATCATCAGGTGCTCGTGGGCATGCCACGACCACGGAAACAGGCGCGCGAATGGGGGTGCCTCGCGACGCCCTACCCGATGAGCGGAAGGAATCGCGACACGACAAATCCCGAGACTAACCTCATATGTGTCCGACTCACCGCGGTCGCAGTCATAGCTGATAGTGCCGTCGTCCTCGTGGCTGGCGAGTCGATTGGTTGCGTAATAAACGGGAACTACCTTATGTGGGTGTACGCCAAGCAGGCGAGAAGTGTCTCGCAAAATTTCAGCTGCGATGTCGTGGCGATAGTCAACGCGGCCGACAAGCTCGATTTCATACGGTCGAAGCACGATCTCGTCCGATCGATCCAGGTAGGCTGTACCTGACGGCCGCTCTGTGCGGGTAATCTCGAGGCGAGCCAAAGACGGCAGGGCATCTCCGATTGGCAAGTCAAGAAGCTTGAATGCCGCCGCCGCCGAGCGCACGTCGACATGGAGAACCAGTGGTGTCTCGCTACCCTGTGCTAGACACTCGGCCTGAGCAAACCAGTACACGTCGCGGACTAGGTTAGCAATGGCCGTGCTTGCAAGCGTAGATCCATCAAGAAGCGCAACGTCAACTACAATCTCGAGAGCCGGGCCCTCAATTAGCAACATCTCTTGCCCGGGCCAGACCTCGAGAAGAACACCGGCCCCGGCGGTGCCGGGGCCTGTGATTTCTACAGCCGTGGGCAAGCGCTTGAGCAAGGAGTTGACCAGTGGGCCACGCGAGATCGCTAGCGTCGGCTCAGCGATCAAGCCGTCTTGGTTGCGTGGCGGTGCGAGGAAGATCCTTAAGGCAACGAGTTTGCCCACGGGCAAGAGAAAGGCATCCCGGAAGGCATCTGGTGAGAAGGCAAAGCCGTCGAGAGGAATCGCGCGCGGAGTGGTCTCTCTGTCCATTAGCCGAGCTCGCTGTATTGGATTAGGACGCGGCAGTATACCGCACCGTAGCTATTCATCTCCACGAGTAATTCACGAAGGATTTGCATTCGGGACGTTGTCCTCCGTCCGGCTGCGTCAGCGAACTAGTATTCACCCAAGGCACAGAGTTGACATTTTTGGCTGGTTTAAGCAGCTCGCAGAGCTTGCGTATCGCCCCACGAAGGTCAACCATTGCTGAAAAGTCGGCTCGCAGTTTGAAGGTGGCCGGGCGCGACGAATCGCGTCGATGCGACCGGATCTGTGAACAAGCCGAGCCAGCACGTCCGCGAGGCGCCATCCCGATGTGACGAGTTCGTCGCCATTAGCGCTGCCAAGCGTGAGGATGCCCACCTTTTCTGGCGGAAGATTGGCCACACCGGCGGGACGCCGGAAGAGGTGCTAGAGAAGCCGACGATGTTCAGCTTGACCCGAGTTGACGCTTTCGGGGATACTCGCTAAGTCGCTCGCGCGCTCAGTTGACGTTTTTGGCTGAAAGCGCTAACTCGCATTATTAGCAATCTCCCCGGAGGCCAACAACCTCCGAAACGCCTCTTCCCGTCGAGGGTTCGTGACGGCGGCGTACCTGGTAGTGGAGGCGATGCTCGTGTGACCGAGCCAGTCTTGCACATCCGCGTAGTCCCATCCCGACGTGAGAAGGTGCGTCGCTATGGAGTGACGCAGGACATGGGGATGACACCTCTCCGGCGGCAGGTTGGCAGCGGCAGCGTAGCGTCTGAAGAGGTGGTAGACCGTGGAAGGCGACATCGGCCAGATGTCGCTCTGGCGCGTCGCGAAGAGGTAAGGATGCCAGTCATCGCCGAGTTCGGCGAGGTATACCCAGAGGAGCCTTCTCGTCGCAGGATGGATAGGGTACTCGCCTGACCTTGAACCCTTTAGACGCGTGATCCAGATCCGGCCGTTCCTGAGATGCTCGCGGCGAATGAGCACGGCCTCCTGCCGCCGCAGGCCGTGTCGGTAGATGACTTCGAAGAGCAGGCGATCGCGGACGTTCGTCGCGGGAATCACCGCAAAGAACCTCTCGACCTCTTCCTTCGAGAGGTATGAAATCTGCGCGTCGCCGGCGAGCTTCACGGCTTCCATCGCCGTCCTCCGTTCCTTCGTGGCCGCCATCTTGACGCTTTCAGCCATATTCGTGAACTCGCCCATCCAACCACCGTACGCGCTCCGCATGAGCGCTCGGTGAAGCGCGTAGGAGGGTTGGCATCCGTCCTCTTGATCGCCTCAGTAGCTTCTGCCGGCCCCGTACGCATCGCCGCACCGCCCTCCTGCCGGGCACCGTACGCGTGGCGTACCTCGCTCGCGCTGGACAACGACGGGGACGGCTATTGGGAAGGAGGAGTCACCCGAGCGTGCGTGAAGGAGCTCCCCCCGAATCCCTCGACTCCGTTCCACCAGTACACGGGCGACGACCATATGCAATACGTCGATGTCGCGACGGCGAATGGCCCCGGCGACTGCGACGACTACCCCGACCCGATCGGCTACGAAACCTTCCGGCTTGTTGTCGGCGGAAGCGATCCCGAGCACACCGGGCACGTTGCCTCCATCACGGTTGCCTGCGTGGGAGTCCAGTCGATAATCGACGGCCGGCGTTACTACACGAGGGGCGGCGGGGATCAGTCGACGTGGCTTGACGTGCGAGACGTGGTCGCCGTGGACAGCGGGTTCTTTTCGGCTGGGTTCCACGCAACCGCGCCCGAGGAACGGCGGAGAGCAGCCGCGCCCCCGGCGGTTAGCTGCGGTCTCGGCCTCCACGCCGAACTCGTGGTACTCGACACCGACCAAGACGGCCATCCAGAGAGCGGCCCGGTATGGCGCTGTGTCGGGCGGGCCGCTCAACACGACGGCCGGACGTACTTCGACGCCTGTGTCGATTCGCTTGGGTTCTGCGCGCCGTCTTTTACCCTCCTCGCTGCAAGGGACGCGCTTGCACCGTCACCGCTCGCGGCTGCGGGAGTCCATCGGCGGGCCGTTCAACAGCCACGGGTCTTTTTCCTCGACGCGGATGGCGACGGTTTCGGTGATGGCCCGCCGATCGTGATCTACCCCGGGATGCCTATCCTCTCGCGCTGGGTCCTGCGGGACGGTGACTGCAACGACGCGAACCCCTTCGTGCATGACTGGCGGCCGGGACTCCTGCCGGACTGCAACGGGGATGCGATCGTCGAGAGTGCCGACCCGCAGACCGTCTGCGTCGGCGATCCGGAGACCTTCACATGGACGGACGAGACCGGGAACCACAGTGCGATCCGGTATCGCGATGTTACGGGCCGGTTCTGGATTGATGAGTCGGTGGCACGACGCAAAGATGGGAAACTTCTCGTCGAGCCAGCTTGCGACTGAGAAAAGGCGGCCCGCGACGTAAAGGCCAACATGGTAACGCTGGTGTCACCCTGAACCGAGCCCTTGTCGCGTCCCACGCGTTTGGTATTGTGTGGGACATACTCCCTCCTTCTTATCAATGCAGTACTTGAGGCGTCTTGAAGTCAGATTTGTACGCGGCGAGTTCAGAAGCCTCCGGGGCCGTGTACGCACCCCGGCTGACATCCATCGGATCTTCCGGAAGATTCGGGACAATCCGCAGGAGATCGTCCTCGCGATCTACCTCACATCGGAACTCGACCTTATCGCTTACGCGTCTCTCGCGAAAGGGAGTGCGAGCGCGACGGTTGTTCCAGCGCAAGAGCTGTTCCGCGGCGCGATCCTTCTGAACGCCTCCGAGCTCGTCGTGATCCACAACCACCCCTCGGGAACACCGACGCCGTCAGACGAGGATCGCAACATGCTGGAACTGCTTGCGAACCGGGCGACGGTGCTCGGCAAAGACCTACTCGATTTCATGATCGTTGGAGAGGTCGGATTCTGGAGCGCGTACGCCGAACAGGTCGACGACGCCTATTCCACAGACCACGATCAGCTCGGCCAGACAGAGGGGCGTGTCCGGATCTACGATCGATAGCTCCTCGCGTCACCATTCGTGATGCGTCGTCTACTCGCCCTTGCGTGCCGAGACCGGCCTCTGAAGTAGCGGTTCTGATTGCCACGCAAGCTCGGACTAATAACCCGCTCAGCGCCCGAAGCCAGAAGGCTTCACCGGAGCAACCACCTTCACCCGGTTAGCCACCCGAAGAGCGACCTCTCCAGGCACTCGATATGTCCGGTACACCCGGCAACCGATCCTTTGGTTACGGAAAATCAACGTACCCGGCTCAGACAGCACTTCAACGGCACCCCCAGCGCGCTGCGCTGGGGCCTTCTCCTTCTTGCGACAGGCCCTCCCCAAGTCCCTCCCTCGCGTTGTTACTTGGAACCATTACCCGCTCGTACAGTTCGACGAGGCAATTTGCGGAATCAGCGCCTTAGGAGGTCACGTGAGACTTCACGGTTTCGCCAAGCTCGCTTCGCGTGTCCCGTAGAGCGCGCCGCTGGGAAGGTCGCATATCCGCGCGAGCGAGCAGGCGATCTCCTCTCGCGACTTCTGCCCGATTCCGCGCATGACGCTCACCCGCCATTCGGTGCATGCAAGAAGGTCAGCGACCGTGAGGATACCGGCGCGCCGAAGCGCATTGGTCGTCCGGGTCGAGAGACTGAGGGCGTCGCGGATTGGCCGCGTATCACGGCGTACGTTGGTGTCGATTGCGAGTTCGCACCCGGCTAGCGCGGTCGGAGGAAGCGAGGCTGGAATCCAAGGTATCGCGAGGGGCAACACGGCCGCCGGCGGCGATCGCCGCAAGAGCCGCGTCGGCTCGGCGTCCTCATCCTCCGCGCAGGCGATGCTCCAGAGAAGTTCCAACGATGCCCTCCCGAGGGTAGGAAAACTCGCGTTTGGATCACACCTAGACGGAGGGCGGTTGCCCTTCTGAAGGTAAGTGTGTTCTCCGGACGGCGAGAGCCGAAGCCGGAGCGCCGCTGCGAACCACGTCGTGAATGAGAAACCGTCATCAGCTCGGCCCAGGCTTTCTCGCATGAACGAAATCGAGAGAGGCGGAGGTGTCCACACGGAGTGTGCCGGGTATGCCGTCGCGCTCGGAACCTTCAATGTCGGCGCGCAACGACGGCCAGGCCTTCGCGATCGTGAAGAGCCGACGGGCGCGCTGCAGCGCCTTCACGATCAGCTTCTCCGCGTAGCCAGCGGTTGTTGCGAGTCGTTCGGCAATCTCGGGTGCGGTCAGGCGTTCGTAGTAGTGGAGGCGCAGCACGGTTCGGTCCCGCTCTCCGAGCGCCGCGAGGACGCGCCGCGCGAGGAGCTGGCGCTCAAGGCGCTCGACGGCGAAGGCGTCAGCATGTGGCGAGAGCTCGCCGCCTTGCGCGTCGTCCAATTGGTCGAAGCGTGCCCGCATCCGCAAGTAGTGCCGGCTAAGATTGCAGACGGCGGCGATGAGCCAGGCGCGCGAGTTCTCGACCGCGGCATCCGTGCCTATGAGCGCCAGAAACGCATCCTGGAGGACGGTCTCGCAGTCGTCGTCGGGGACGCGGAACTTGCGGGCGGCGACGAAGAGGAGGAGGGGTCGGTACTCGACATAGAGAGCGCCGATGTCGAGGTGCGTCTGGCCCCGGCCGAGGGATCCCCTCGATGAGGCTACGGCTGATTCGCGGGGCTCTCGGGATCCAAGTCGAAGATCTCTTCCATCGACACCTTCCGTCCGGCGAGCGTCATGCAGCCGGCGAGGATTTTCAGCATCGTCTTTCGTCGCACCTCGCCCCCGGCGCGGATCTTCGTCATGCTCTGGCGAACGATCCCCGTCTTTCCCTCGAGGTCCGCCGACGTAAAGCCGTTCCGGTCGAGCCACGCCTGGAGGCGGGTCGGACTCTTCTTCGGCGGTCTGCCGCGCCTGCGTCGCTTCGATGTACTCACTCAGATCGACCTCCGCTGAACTGGAATGGGCGAAATAGTAGCGTTAGGCGCATATCCGTGTCAAAAACTGCTATACTTCTCGCTCCGGAGAGGAGGAATAGTTCCGTGCTTCCAACACCTGACGAAAGCCTCGCTTCACTCGGCGCCTTCATCCGCGCCTCGCGCGTCAGCCGCGGCATCAATCAAGTCACGGCGGCGAAGGGGGCGAAGGTCAGCCGCCGCCAGCTCGCGCTCCTCGAGAAGGGCGGGAACATCTCCGTGAAGTTCCTGATCAAGGTCGCGAGATACCTTGACCTCTCCCGTCTGCCGCTCGACGGCCACATCGAGTTCGTCTCAGGAGACACCGGGCTCAATGTGCTGGAGCTCGTGGACACACTTGAGCTCCTCGGCTCCCTGGTAGAGCACGCGAAGGGTTTCGCTCTTCAGGCGATGCTCCCTCCGTCCGAACGCCCCAAACTCCGGGACACGCCCGCGCTTCTGGATTTCGTCATGCGTCACTACCGAGACCCCGAAGATATCGGGCGGCTCGCGGAGGCGATGCTTCAGATTTCCGACGAGGCCGCTGCCGGTGATCGTGCCGCGCCGGAAGTGGACGACAACGTCGGTCAGCCTCGCCGCCGTCGCAGCTCGAAGGCCCGCGGGAAGTGAGGACCGATTCGATGCCGTGGCGAAACAACGCTGCAAACGTGGCAGAGGTTCAACGCCGCGCGCAACAGGCCGAAGAAGAAGGTGCCACATACGGCGCCGAGCTTCTCACCTGGCCGGTCGGGGCGTGGCGTCGGCTGATGCGGAATGAGCTGAAGTACCGCTCGTATGGACTCTGAAATTCCTCCTCGGCAAGGCGCGCGAGCAGTTCTCCAAGGCACCAAGCAAGGCACGCGAGATCACCGCTGCCGTCCTGGATTTCGTCGACGAAGCCGATGCCCCTTCCCTCAATCACGCGATAGGACTTCGCGCTCTGGCGCGCAAGGAACATGCGAATGCGACCCTTCAGGTCGGCGAGCTACGGGAGGCGCTTGCGGCCGCCGAGCGGGCGGTTGAGATCTACGGCGAGCACGCGACGCTCATCTACGATCAGACGTTCGCCCGCCTCGTCGTCTGCAAAGTGCTCCGCGAGATGGGCGAGGTCGAGCGGGCTGTCGAGATTGCCCGCGCATGCGTTGTCATCTTCGAGGACTTCGGGAATCCGAGCGCCACGAACATGGCGCGGATGTTTGAGGCCGGCGCCCTCTTCGCGCTGAAGCGTTTCGACGAGGCATTCGAGGTCTCGATGCTCGTCATGACGCAGGCGGAGCTTGAAGGCGACAAGGCTACGGTGGCCAGGGGCCTTCTCTGCGGCGCCTCATGCGCACGGGAGCTCGGCGACGTCGCTGCCGCGCGAGACCTCTACCCGCGGGCGCTCGCGCTCTACGAGGAGTTGAACATCCCGGACGGCGCTAACCAAGTGCGGTGGGGATATGCGCTCACGTTGTCGGCCGAAGGCAAGTATCGCTCGGCCGTGTCCGAACTCTTCAAGGTTCGCGGAGTCTTTCTGAGCCTTGGCATGAACAGCCAAGCGGCGTGCGCATCGCTCGATGTCGTTCGCATCCGCTTCGATCTCGGCGAAGACGTCCGGGAACTCTGCGCCGAGCTCGTCGTAAAGTTCGCGGAAGCGGGCATGACCCAGAACGCCATCGAGGCGCTCGCCTACCTTCGTGAGGAGGCACGGCTTGGCACGCTCTCGCGACAAAAAATCGTCCGCGTCCGGTCATTCATGGACGAATTGGCGGCAAGCCCGTTCCGGCTCTTCTCCATTCCGCGTCACGCGGAGGAGGGCTGAGCATGCTCTCGCCCTCCTTCCGCGTGCGAGTGGGTCATGGATGGGGCAAATTGATCTCGTCCAGAGGATGCAGCACGAACTTGATGAGCGACTTCACCACCTTGACGATGCCGGGAAGAGCGCGGCGGTCACCATCGTCACGGCCGGGAGCGGCCGACGCCGGCACGTTGGAGAAGAGGAAAGCGAGGGTTAGAGACAGAGCGAGAACACGGATCTGACGCGAACGCATAGACAAAGCCCTCCTAAGGCCCGCGCGTCGCCTAACGCGCGGAGCTGGTTTGAGTTAGGAGGGCCGGCCCCCTGCGTTAGGAGTGACGCAGACGGGTGTTTCCCTACCATTTTGTGGGATCGGAGGAGGTGTGCGCCCAGCCATCCGCTGGCGGGATACGTCGCCCGCCGGTCTTTCCGCTTTTGGCAACCAGCCGCTCAGCGAGCGCGTGCTCGACCTGCTCGCGAACATTCTGTTCAGCGCGGACGAGATCCGCGACATGGTGGAAGTGGAGCACGGCTTCGAACCAGGGGAGGGTTTTAATGACGCGCTCGCACGCATCCGTGCAGAGGCGGAAGCCATCATGAGCCGTCTCGGCTCATCGTGATTCGTGTTCCTGCACGCTCTTGATGCCGCTTTTTCGCGTCGTAGACGATGGCTCCTTCAATTCCCTATAGTGGTGCACGGATTCGGTTAGTGATGTGCCGCAACGTGCCGGGAATGCGCTGTCGGAGCGGGCCTGCGAACCTTCATTTTCGCACGCGGCGTTTCTGAAGTTTGCGCGCTCATTCTCTCTCTCGCGTTAACTTCCGTGCGGCAGCTAGCCGCAATGGCCTTCAGTTAAGCGATCATTGACCGGACCGAAGGGAGGGTGTGATGGG
>CAZYTO010000012.1:0-40011 GCA_964650405.1 uncultured Thermoanaerobaculia bacterium
AGACACGCAGATCTTCGGTTCCTCGCTCTACCTGACCGGCATGTGGTCGAAGGTGTCGGGCGGCTTCAGCCTGATTCCGAACGGCGGCACCGGCCCGAGCCACAACGCCTTCCGCGACCTCACCGGCGTGTGGCACGGCAGCTTTCTCGAGTACATCACCGACCGTCCGCAGAAGCAGTATGGCTTGGACGGCTCGAAGTTCTTCGACATCGGCTCGATGAACCACGAGCTGAAGTTCGGCTTCGGCTACCGCGACACGCCGGTGACCTCGCTCAGCTCCTGGCCGGGCCAGGACAACGGCTTCGTGCGCTATCGCGCCAGCAGCTACTGCCACAATGCAGGCGCGGACGCCACCGTGCAGTGCGCCCAGGTTCTCCTCTCCCGCGACCGCAACGCCGCATACGCCCAGAAGTACAACGATGCCTACGTGGGCGACACCATCCTGATGGGCAACCTGACCCTGCAGGCCGGTCTCCGTTACGACATTCAGAAGTCGCGTAACACCGCGTCGGCTTCGCCGGCCAACCCGATCATCGGCACGCCGCTCACCATCGCCTGCGGTCCCATCGCCATCAACCAGGGCGTGTGCACCAACGGCAGCATCACCACCTCGCTGCCCGCCCTCAGCTTCCCGGGCGACAGCCGCGACCTGAAGTGGAACTCGCTCTCGCCGCGCCTCGGCCTGACCTACGCGCTGGGAGCGGACAAGAAGACGCTGCTTCGCGCCGGCTACAACCGCTACGTCAACCAGATCGGTGCGACCGTGGCCGGTGCCAGCGCTCTCGGCTACATCTCCTACGACTACTTCACCGCGGACGACAAGAACCTCGACCACATCATCACCCGTGACGAGCTTCTGCGGGCCCGCGTCTTCTACTACGTCGATCCCACCAACCCTGCGTCGACCCAGAGCAGCACGCGTCTCGACTACAACATGAAGCCGACCCACTCGGACGAGTTCATCGTCGGCGCCGAGCGCGAGCTCATGACCGACTTCTCCGTCGGCATGAACTACACCTACCGCAAGATCAACAACCTCGTGGCCCGCATCGCCGAGAAGACCCAGGGCTCGGGCAACTTCTACACCCGCGCCGACTACGAGATCGTCGGCCATACGGACACCACGTTCGTCAACGGCAACTACACCGAGCACCTGCCGTCCGTGGCCATCTACGACCTCAAGCCGGGCGTTCCGGCTCCCACCTTCTTCGTCATCACCAACCGCCCCGACTACTCGCAGAAGTACCAGGGTCTCGAGTTCACGGCCACCAAGCGCCTCTCGCACAACTGGATGCTCCGCGGCAACGTCTCCTACAACGACTGGACCGAGTCGTGCGGCGCGGCGGCCAACCCTGACCAGACGCCGTTCCTGGGCAACTGCCCGGGCGGCCAGGTCACCGTTCGCTCGGCCGGTTCCGGCGCCTTCGGCAACGTCTTCATCAGCTCCAAGTGGTCGTTCAATGTGACCGGTCTCTACCAGCTCCCGTGGGACTTCAACGTCGGCGCCAGCCTCACCGGCCGCCAGGGTTACCCGCGTCCGTTCCAGGAGACCGCCAGCACGGCCTGCCCGTCCGCGACGGACTGCCTGGCCAACACGGGGATCACCACGGACAAGGCCGTCGTCATTCAGCCGATCGGAGCCACCCGGTTCGCGAACGTCTACGAGCTCGACCTCCGCGCAGCGAAGGACTTCCGCTTCTTCAACCGCGTCGGCGTGACTCTGTCGGCCGACCTCTTCAACGTTCCCAACAAGCGCACCGTCCTGCAGCGCAACACCCTGCTCGACATGGCCGCCAACGGCGGCGTGGGCACGGGTGACCGCATCACCGAGCTGCAGTCGCCGCGCGTGTGGCGCTTCGGCGCGAAGATCACCTTCTAGTCCTCTTCCCGACACGCAACACAAACGAAACCGCCGGGCCTCGCGCCCGGCGGTTTTTTTGTCCATACTGCGCCGCAATGTCCGTCATGGCCGTCGAACGCAGCGCGTGGCGCGCCCTCTTCGCCGCGCAGCTCGGCTGGATGCTCGACGCGATGGACTTTCTGCTCTTCACCTACGCCCTCCGCCCCATCCAGCGCGAGTTCGCCCTGAGCGACGGCACCATGGGCCTCGTGGCCACCTCCGCGCTCCTGGCCAGCGGTCTGGGCGGCATCCTCTTCGGCCGGCTGGCCGACCGCATCGGCCGCGTGCGGGCCATGACCCTCAGCATCCTCCTCTACTCCGGCGCCACGGCCGGCCTGGCCACGAGCGGCGCGCTCTGGCAGCTCGTGGCCTGGCGCGTGCTCGTCGGCCTGGGCATGGGCGGTGAGTGGACCTGCGGCTCCGTCCTCGTCGCCGAGACCTGGCCCGCCGAGCACCGCACCAAGGCCATGGGCCTCATGCAGTCCGGCTGGGCCATCGGAGCCCTCTTCGCCGCGGCCCTCTCCGCGCTCCTCCTCGAGCCCTTCGGCTGGCGCGTGCTCTTCCTCACCGGAGCCTTGCCGGCCCTGGCCGTCTTCTACATCCGGCGCAACGTCGAGGAGCCTCCTCTGTGGCAGCGGCGCGAGCGGACGGCGTCGAGGTGGGGCGAGATGTTCACCGGGTCCTATCTCCCCCGAACCGTCATCGTCGCCCTCATCTCCAGCTCCGTCCTCATCGCCTACTGGGGCGTCATCACCTGGCTGCCGTCGTTCCTGGCCACTCCGGTGGCCAAAGGCGGCGCCGGACTGACCCTCACCAAGGGAGCGGAGTGGACGATCCTCCTGCAGGTCGGGGCGTTCTTCGGCTACATCTCCTTCGGCTGGATCGCCGACCGCATCGGCCGGCGCACGGCCTTCAGCCTCTTCATGCTGGCCTCGACGATCCTCGTCCCCATCTTCGCCCTGAAGGCCCGGACGCCGGCACTGCTCCTCCTCGTCTGTCCCCTGGTCGGGTTCTTCTGCCACGGCTACTTCTCGATGTTCGGTGCGATGCTGGCGGAGCTCTTTCCCACGCGCATCCGGGCCAGCGCACAGGGCTTCTGCTACAACGTCGGGCGAATGGCCGCGGCGGCCATGCCCTTCGCCATCGGCGTGGCGGCGGCGAAGTACGGCCTCGGGCCGCTCCTCGCTGCCGACGCCGCGTTCTTCGCGGTGGGCGGGGGGCTGGTGTGGCTGCTGCCGGAGACGAAAGGAGTGGAGCTGTGATCGATCTGAGCGCCGACCTCGGAGAAGGCTCGCCCGGGGAAGAGGAGATCTGGCCCCTCGTCACGAGCGTCAATGTGGCCTGCGGTGGCCACATCGGCGACGCCGAGTCCATGGCCCACGCCGCCCGGCGAGCCCGCGAGCTGTCCACCCGCCTCGGCGCCCATCCGTCGTATCCCGACCGCGAGAACTTCGGCCGCAAGCCGCTGTCGATGCTCCCTCACGACCTGCGCGCCTCGCTGGCCGCCCAGATCGGTGCCCTGCGCGACGTGGCCCGCCTCCACGGCGTCGCGCTCCGGCACGTCAAACCGCACGGTGCGCTCTACAACCAGGCCCACCACGACGCGGTCTTGGCCGGCGTCATCGTCGACGCCATGCGCGACGTCGACGCCGGGCTGGCCATCGTCTGCCCGGCCCTCTCGCAGATGGCTGACGCCGCCCGCATGGCCGGAACACCCGTTATCCGCGAAGCCTTCGCCGACCGCCGCTACGAGCCGGACGGCTCGCTCGTGGCCCGCGGCACTCCCGGCGCGCTGCTCTCGATCGACGAAGCGGCCGAACAGGCCGCCCTGCTTGCGCGCGAGCGCGCCGTCACCGCCCGCAACGGCGCGCGCATCAGCGTCGTCTACGACACCATCTGCGTCCACGCCGACATGGAAGGCGCCGTTCCGCGGCTGCACGCCATCCGCGAGCAGTTGGCGAACGCCCCGCCGTAAGGCGGGCGGCTGTGCCGTGTGTGACGGCGCGGTCACAGCGTCCTCGCGCCAAGGCGGAGCTGCCACGGGTGACCGAGACGGTGCGGAGCTCCGAAATGGAGATGGCGAGGACCAGGTCAAGGGTCCGCACCCGCCGCTCTGAACACGCGACCCTTTACATCAAGGGTCCGGACCCTTAGACGCGCAGACGCGAGGGTTGGGGTAAGGGTCGTGACCATCGAGGGTAAGGGTCTCGACCCTTCCACGCTGACAAGAGAGGGTTGGCGTAAGGGTCCGGATCTCCGAAATGGAGATCGCGAGGGTTGGGGGTAAGGGTCACGACCCTTGGGCATAAGGGTCTCGATCTCCGAAATGGAGGTCGCGAGGGTTGGGTGTAAGGGTCGCGACCCTTGGGTACAAGGGTCTCGATCTCTGAAATGGAGGTCGCGAGGGTTGGGCGTAAGGGTCGCGAGGGTCAGGTGAAGGGTCGCCATCTCCGAAACAAGGGTCGAGGGGGATTCGGTCAAGGGTCGCGACGAAAAGGGGAAGGGTCGCGAGCTCAAAAACGGAGATCGCGACGTCCGAATGAAGGGTCGCGGAGCTCGCGGGAAGGGTCACGAGCTCAAGAACGGAGATCGCGACGGTCGTGGCAAGGGTCCGTATCTCCGAGGTGAGGGTCGCGACGGTCGCGTGAAGGGTCGCGACGGTCGCGTGAAGGGTCCGTATCTCCGAAGCGAGGGTCGCGACGGTCGCGTGAAGGGTCGCGACGGTCGTGGCAAGGGTCCGCATCTCCGAAGCGAGGGTCGCGAGAGTCGCGTCGAGAGTCGCGACGGTCAGGTCAAGGGTCACGATCTCCAGGACCGAGATCGAGAGAGTCGCGTCGAGGGTCGCGACGGTCAGGTCAAGGGTCACGATCTCCAGGACGGAGCTTGAGAGGGTCGGGTCAAGGCAGCTCCACGATGCTTTCCTCCGTAGATGTAGAACTGTTCCTTCAAACACCTCCGGCGCGCTAACATGGCCCCGAGAATCCCAACCGAAATCGGAGGGCCGTCCATGCGCAACGTTCTTGCCGCGTTTCTGCTCTGTCTCTCGGTAACCGTTCAGGCTGCCGCTCCGATCAAACAGTGCCCGGACGCCAAAGAGAATCCCCTCCCGCTCCCGTCCACCATCAAGCCGGAGAACTTGGCCGCGTACGAGAAGCAGATCTACGACTTTCTCGACCGTGCCGAGTACGCCAATCTCGGCTGGTGCGTCGACAAGGGCTACCGCGACACCGGCCCGTACCTCAACAAGCTCTCGTACGGCACGCACAAGTCCGTCCTTATCTATTACTCCCCGGGCGTGATCGAGTGGTTGACCGGCCAGGTCAAGACCATTCCCGACCGCTCCATGATCGTCAAGGTGCAGTTCGAGCCCCCGGCCGCCCGCTACCAGAACGCCCCGCCCGACTCGAAGTCGAAGGACTGGACGGTCATGATCCGCGACTCCCACGGCTCGCACGACGGCTGGTTCTGGGGTGAGTTCTTCACCGGCATGGCCTTCGACGACCACCAATATCCCTTTGCCTATCCGAACGCCGGGTTCGGTCTCTACTGTCTCCGCTGCCACTCCTCGGCGGCCCATGAGCTGACGTTCTCTTCGCTGGTGAACATCAAGGGCTTCCCCGGGAACCCCCTGACGTTCCGCGTCGACGACAGTTGGCGTATGCCGGAGCCCAAGCCGATGCACAAGCACTTCGTCGGACACGCTCCCGCCGAGCAGGAGACCCCGGCCCTGCCGCCCGTCGAGGAATCGAACGAGGAGTTCCTGCGCACCTTCCCGCAGCTCGCTCCCGTCCCGACCGAGGCCGTGCAGCACATCCCGAACGAGACGTGGGACTTCGTCGTGCCGCCGCCGAACGGGGTCCAGCTCTTTCTCACATCGACGCAGTGCCAGGGCTGCCACAGCGGCGCCATCTTCCCGTTCGGGCCGACCATGTACCTGCCGCTGGCCGTGCTGCCCGGCACGCCCGCCAAAGGGGTCAACGTCTCAGAGTACACCGAGTGGCGCTGGTCGCCCATGGGACTGGGCGGACGCGATCCGGTCTTCTACGCCCAGCTCGACAGCGAGCTCTCGTACCTCCGCACCGTGAAGCCCGAACCCACCAGCCAGTCGTTGCAGCAGACCGTCAACGACACCTGCTTCCGCTGCCACGGCGTCCTCGGCAAACGGCAGATGGAGGTCGATCATCCCGGCAGCCACTTCGACGACAAGATCCCCTTTGAGACCACGGGCCCGAATTCGCAGTTCGCAGCTCTGGCGCGTGACGGCGTCAGTTGCATGTCGTGCCATCACATCGAGCGCACGAACACCCCGCCGGGCCAGAACGAGCTGCAGTACTTCCTGGCCCACTCCACCACGGGCCTCTTTCCCACCGGCAAGGCCGAGCAGATCTTCGGTCCGTTCGAGGACAAGGAGATCGTCACCCTGCCCATGAACCACTCCCTCAATTCCGATCCGAAATTCAACGACTACATGAAGAGCTCGCGGCTCTGCGGCACGTGCCACACCATCGACCTGCCGGTCGTCGACAGGCCGCCCATCGAGCCGGTCTCGCCGAAGTCGGAATTCGAGATCGAGCAGGCCACGTACCTGGAGTGGCTGAACAGCGACTACCAGAACGAGCTCGGGAAGGGCGGCGCCACCCCGAAGTCGTGCCAGGACTGCCACATGCCCGGCAGCATCAAGAACGACTCACTGAAGGTCAACGTGCCGCAGGTGCAAACGCGCATCGCCATCATCCAGGACGACTCGTACCCGGCCGCGGAGCACACCCTTCCCACGAACGACATCACCGTGCGCTATCGCGAGAAGGGTTTCGTCCGCCACGAGCTGCTGGGCATGAATGACTTCCTCCTCGAGATGTTCAGCCAGTTCGACGACGTCCTCGGCGTGCGCAAGACCGACTACATGACCGGGGCCGCCGACGTCCTGCCCAACGTCCAGTCCAACCTCATCCAGCAGGCGCGGACGGGGACGGCGAAGGTCTCCGTGGTCATGAAGGAAGCCGCCGCCTGCGGCCTCGTCGCTGACGTGACCGTGGAGAACCTGACCGGGCATCGCCTGCCCAGCGGCGTCGGTTTCCGCCGGGCCTTCCTCGAAGTCGACGCCGTGCAGAACGTCGACGGCCGCGAGCGCGTGGTCTGGTCGTCCGGACACACGAACGACGTCGGGGTCATCGTCGACGCCGACGGCAAGCCCCTGCCGACGGAGTTCTTCGCCGGCGGGAAGTTCGAAGAGCACCACGAGACCATCGACTCGCAGAGCCAGGTCCAGATCTACCAGGAGCTGACCACCGACGCGGACGGCCAGTTCACCACCAGCTTCATCCGCCGCGACCACGAAGTGAAGGACAACCGCCTCCTCCCGCACGGCTACACGCCCGAGGGTCCCGACCCGGCCTCGCTCACGGGCCGCTGGCTCGAAGCAACGCGTCCCAAGGGCGCCGCCGCCAAGGACCCCGACTACCAGAACAAGCTCGGCCGGGACACGACCCGCTACTGCATCACCCTTCCGGCGGGTGTCGATCCCAAGAGCGTCGTCGTCCGGGCCACCCTTTGGTACCAGTCCATCCCGCCGTTCTATCTGAAAGACCGCTTCACCATCGGCATCGGCGATGCCACCAAACGCCTCTACTTCATCACCTCGAACCTCGACCTCGAAGAGACGGAGATGGAGGACTGGAAGATCATGATCGCCGAGGCGGAGGAGAAGATGCGGCCGTGACGCGGTGGGGGGACGGGCGCCCAGGTTTTCGACTATCCTGAAACACGCGATGACGACGCCTGTTCATGCGCGGCACCATTACACGTACGAGGAGTACCTCGCCTACGAGCGTGACAGCGCGCTGAAGCACGAATTCGATGCCGGCGAGATCATCGCGATGGCGGGAGGGTCTCTGAGGCACAGCGCCCTCTGCTTCCGAATCGGTGCCGCAATCGAGAGCACCCGTCCGCCGGGGTGCACCGGGTTCCAGTCGGACATGCGCCTCCGCGTGCTCGCAACCGGCAGGGCTACGTACCCCGACGTCTCGATGGTCTGCGGCCCGATCGAGCTCGATGACGCGGACCGCAGCGGCACAACGATCACCAATCCGATCCTGCTCGTCGAAGTCCTCTCTCCATCCACCGAGGAGATCGATCGGAGCAGCAAGTTGCGGGACTACCAGCGCATCCCATCGTTGCTGGAGTACGTCCTCGTCAGCCAGGAGCCACGGGTCGAGATCTACTGCCGTCAGCCGTCGGGCCTGTGGGAGTACCTCGATGTGCGGGAAGGCGCCGTGACGCTCGCTTCTGGTCCGACATTGGATCTGGCGATGCTGTATCAGGGTCTGCCTCGCTGAGATCGAACAGACGTTGGCGGTTGGTTGCAGGAGGAAGCCCCTCACCCCGCCGCGCCGCTGACTGCTCATCAACGACTCGATCGTGGCGGTGCGCGCGTCGCAGCGACCCTCTCCCGTGGGGAGAGGGTGTTTCGGAGCTGCGCCGATTCATGCCCGGCGGGAGAGGGTCGGCTCTGGAGCGCGCAATCCAGCGTGGAGTGAATCAGCTCCGAGGCATTCAGCGCGGAGGAGCCGGGGTGAGGGGTCTCCCCAACGTAGACGCACTCTTGAGGAAGCTGTACTAAGCTGACTCCTTCCGGAGGATCATCGTGCACCGATTTCTGCTGACCGCTCGTGTCGTGGGTCTTGTCGCGCTGATGCCGCTTGCCGTGCAGGGAGCGATGCATGGGACCAGCAACGGGATCGCCGTTCGCCCCCGTCTTCTCATCCCCAGGATTA
This sequence comes from uncultured Thermoanaerobaculia bacterium, assembly GCA_964650405.1. Lineage (GTDB taxonomy): Bacteria > Acidobacteriota > Thermoanaerobaculia > Gp7-AA8 > Gp7-AA8 > CAZYTO01. Next base: position 8,674 of record CAZYTO010000012.1, read on the forward strand.
CGGCGAGCTCCGGTCCTGAGGGGAACAGCGGCTTCACGACGCTCACGCTGACGTACTCGCTGCCGGACTTCGCCAACCAGGACGTCAGCGGCGACTACCAGACCGTGGACGGAACGGCGACGGCTGCCGACAACGACTATGTTCCGGCGCAGGGGAAGTGGAGCATTCCGATTGGTCAATTGACGAGCAGTCCCATCACCATCCAGATCGTAGGCGACACGAAAGTCGAAGCGGATGAGACGTTCTCCATCGTCGCCAGCAACGTGCAGAACGCCAATACGCCCGCTCCCGTGGTGGTGACGATCCTCAACGACGATGTGCCGGTGATGACGGTCAACAACCCGTCGGTCACCGAGGGCAATGCCGGGACGGTCTCGTTGAACTTTGTGGTCACGCTCGTGCCGGCGGCGCAGATCCCCGTCCAGGCCACGTACCAGACCGGCGGCGGTACGGCCACGGCGGGCGTGGACTACCAGCCCGCGCAGGGCACGCTCAACTTCGCCCCGGGCGAGACGACGAAGACGGTCACCGTCCTCGTGAACGGCGACTCCGCGGTGGAGCCCGACGAGACGCTGCAGCTCACGGTCAACCCGTCCGGCGGCGTCGCGGTGACCGGCACCGGCACGATCATCAATGACGACACGTCGCAGCCCCAGGTCACGATCGTCAGCGGCAACGGCCAGCAGGGGCTCCTGGGCAGGCCGCTCGCGCAACCGTTGATCGTTCAGGTGCTCGACGACACGGGGAAGCCGCTCTCCGGCCGGACCGTGCAGTGGACGGTGACGAGAGGGGAGGCGTTGTTCAATCCCGCCTCCGGCCCGACCGCTCTCGACGGACGGGCGAGCACGATCGTCACGCTCAACAGCGTCGGTTCTATCCAGGTCCAGGCGGCTCTCGCCCAACTCCCGCCGGTCACCTTCACGCTTGCGTCCGTGACGTCGTTCGGCGACCGGGCCAAGGGTCCTGTGGCGGTGCCCGTGGCCAAGGCTCTCGACAAGATTTGTGCGAGGAATGACGTGATCTTCGCCGAGGCCTGCCGTTCGCTGTCGAGGCTGTCGGACGAACAGTTGACGCCGACGCTCGAGCGCGTCGCCCCGCAACCCTCGGGCGCGCAGTCGAAGGCTGCCGGCGAGGTGCTCTCGGCGGTGACGTCGGGCATCGCGGCGCGCCTGGCGGCTGTGAGAAACGGCGAGCGCTTCTCGATCCAGCGGTTGTCGCTCGACCGCGGCGGCGCATCGATCCCCATCGGGTCGATGGCCTCCGCAGCCCTTCCGGTGCAACAGGGCGGAGGCGGTGGAACCGGGGAGAGCGACTACAACGGCTGGTCGGCCTTCCTCAGCGGCAACATCGGCACGGGCGAGAGGATCGCCCGGCTGGGCCAGCTCGGCTTCGACCTGAAGACGCACGGCGTGATGTTCGGCGTCGACCGCCTCGTGGGCGGGAACAATGTCGTCGGCGTCTCCCTCAACTGGATGAATCTCGACTCGAAGCTGGACGACGCGGCCGGCTCTCTCGGCACCAAGGGCTACGCGCTGTCCGTCTACGCCAGCCGCAGCGGTCTCTTCGCCGGAAACGCACCGCCATCCGCAGGCACCGGCACGCACTACGACGGCGTCCACCTCGACGGCAGTCTCACAGCCGGCCGCAACTCTTACGATGCCGAACACGTCGTCGACATCACCGGTATGCCGCTTTCGACCGCGACGAGCCGGAACCACGCCAATGTCTATGCCTTGGCCGGCGGCACGGGGCTCGAAGGCCATCACGGGCGGACGGATTTCGACCTGTCGCTCTCCGGCACCTGGTCCCGCGCCAACATCGACGATCTCACCGAGAGCGGGAGCGGCCCGCTGATCCTCTTCGTGCAAGGACACGACATCGAGTCGCTGGTGGGCACACTGGGATTCAACGTGCGCTCCGCGTTGCCGGTGCCGTTCGGAACGCTGCTGCCGAGCTTCCGCGTCGAGATGGTCCATGAGTTCCGGAACGGGGCGCGGCTGGTCACGGCGCGGTTTGTGCGGGACACGCTCGGCACATCGTTCACGGTGCCCATCGACCGGCCCGACCCGAACTACGGCAGACTCGGCGCGGGCCTGCAGGCGGAGCTCCCGCGGGGCTACTCGATCCTCCTCGAAGGGACGCAGGACATCCTCCGCGCCGACCTGCACTTCCGCACGCTCCAGCTCAACGTGAGGAAGGCGTTCTGAGTGCGGAGTGCCGAGTGCCGGGGGAATTAGACTCTGTGCTCTCTGCTACACTCATTTTTCGCCGCACTCTTGAAGGACGAGCCATGGCCCTGCGTTCTGCGTCCATCTGCACGTTGCTGCTGCTGTCCGCATTCTTCTCCCTGACGGCCGGCGGACAGCCGGCGGCGTCTGCCCCCAATGCCGACGATCTGCTGCTCGTCGACTGCAAGCTGCCGGCGAAGACGAAGCGGATCGGCGGGAAGACGTACATGCTCGGCGGGAAGCCGGTGCGCACGACCGCCGTCGACTGCCGGATCCGCGGCGGCGAGTACACGGTCTACGATCGCAGCAACTACGCCACGTCGCTCAAAGTCTGGGTGGCTGAGGCGGAGAAGGGCAACGTCGAGGCGGAGTACTACGTGGGCAAGATCTACGAAGGCGGTCTCGGCACGGAGCCCGACTACAAGTCGGCGGCAAGCTGGTACGAGAAGGCCGCCGCCGCCGGCCACAGTGCCTCGCAGTACAGCCTGGCCACGCTCTACGAGAAGGGCCTGGGTGTCCCGGCCGACAACACGAAGGCGCTGAATCTCTACCGCAGCGCCTCCGGCCTCTCCGGCAACTACGTCATCGTCGAGAGCGGGAAGTACGAGGCACTGGAGAAGGCAGCGCTCGACCTCGCCTTGCGTGAACAGCAGATCGAGGAGCTGCAGCGCCAGCTCGACGAGGCGAAGAAGAAGGCCAAGCGGGACGAGAAGCTCGAGGGCGAGCTGCAGCAGAAGCTCGACGACGAGAAGACGAAGACCGAGTCGCAGAAGAAAGAGATCGCCCGCCTCCAGAGCGCTGTACGCAGCGCCGCCACGGTGACGGCCTCCGCCGCACCGAAGGTGTTTCCCGCGCCGGGCCCGGGCAGCCTCGGACGCTTCTTCGCCCTCGTCATCGGCAACAGCCGGTACGACCATCTGCCCCCCGTCCCCTCGGCGGAGCACGACGCGAGAGCCATGGAGGCGCTGCTCCGCGATCAGTACGGCTTCCAGGTCACGCTGCTCCTCAACGCCAGGAACGCCCAGATCCTGTCGACGCTCTACACGCTGAGCCAGAACCTCGCCGAGAACGACAACCTGGTGGTCTTCTACGAAGGCCACGGACGGCGCGACCTGCGCAACCGGCGCGGCTGGTGGCTCCCGGCCGACGCCACCGCGGACGACGGTGCCAAGACGAACTGGCTGCCGAACCAGGAAGTGAGCGACCGGCTGGCGCTCATCCCGGCCCGGCACATCCTCGTCCTGGCCGACGCTTCGTATGTCGGCGACATCACCCGCGGCGCGCCCGAGCCGGAACCGGAGCGCATGACGGCCTCCGAGTGGTCGAAGTACGTGGACTCGACGAAGCGCCACAAGGCCCGCCTGGCACTCTCCTCCGGTGCGGACGGTCCCCTGGCCGGCCCGGGCGGAGAGAGCTCGCGGTTCACGTCCACGCTCCTCGGCGTCCTGCAGAAGCAGAAGGGCGTCTTCCCCGCGTCACGGATCCATCGTCAGGTTGTCGATGCGCTGACCGCAGACGGGCACGTCACGTCGGCGGTGCCGGCCTACGCGCCGCTCCAGTCGGCCTTCCACGACGGCGTGGACTTCCTCTTCGAGCGCAAGCCCGGGTCCTGATGACGACACTCCCGGAGATCGAAAGCCGGTTCGAGGTGCTCGCCAAGCTGGGCGAAGGGGGCATGGGCTGCGTCTACAAGGTGCGGCACCGCGACCTCGACGAGATCCAGATCGTCAAGACCCTCCAGGCCCGGCTGAGCACCAATGAGACCCAACGCGAGCGGTTCATCAACGAGGCCCGGCGCGGGATGCATCTCCGCCACCCGCACATCGCCGGCGTTCACGATTTCGCCGTCTGCGCCGATGGCACCGGCTACATCGTCATGGAGTACGTGCGCGGGCTCAACCTCCACGACGTCCTGGCCACGCAGGGTGCGCTGCCGCTGCCGCTGGTCGGCGCCATCGCCGTGCAGACGCTCGACGCGCTGGCCTATCTCCACAGCCAGAAGTTCGTCCACCGCGACATCTCCCCGGACAACCTGATGCTGACCACCGAGGACGGGAAGCCGTTCGTCAAGCTCATCGACCTCGGCATCTCCAAGTCCCTCGAATCGGGCGACACCATGACCGCCACGGGCCAGTTCATCGGCAAGGTGAGCTATGCCTCGCCCGAGCAGTTCGGCGGGCAGATCGACGCCCGCAGCGATCTCTATTCGTTCGGCATCGTCCTCTACAAGCTGCTGACGAACACCGAGCCGTTCGCCGGCGAGAACTACACGGAGATCATCACCGCCCAGCTCTTTCAGCCGCCGCGGCCGTTTCGCGAGGTCGCCCCGAACATCAACATTCCGGAGCACATCCAGAGCGTGATCTTCCGGGCCCTGGAGAAGGATCCGGACAGCCGCTACCGCGACGCCGAGGAGTTCCGCGCCGCCGTGGAAGACGCCTTCGGCGACGCGTTCGGCGCCAATTCCGGCGATGCTGACGCGCGGCCAGTCAGCGCCGTCACCCGTCCGGCGCGAACGGCGCCCAGTGCCTCTCCGCGGCGCGCGGAGCGCGATGCCACCGTCGTCCCCCTGACCGACAAGACGCTGGTCACGGCACCGCTCCCTGCGCCGGCAGCGCCGACGCAGAAGGAGACCGTCATCACGGGCCGGCCGACGCTCATCGAGCCGGCGGTCGAGCCGGCGACGGCGCGGGCTCCACGCCGCTGGCCGATCCTCGCCGCGGTGGCCGCCATCGTGCTGGCCGTCGTCATTGCTGCCGTGGTCTGGCGCCAGCGCGCGGAGGCGGCGCGCATCGCGGCCCTGGGCAGGTTCTACGCGGTGGTCATCGGCGAGAGCAACTATCGAAAGTTCGAGCCCCTGCCGACGGCGGTGAGCGACGCCCGCGCCATCGCGCAGCTCCTCGAACAGAAGTACGGCTTCAAAGTGGCGCGCCTGGAGAACGCCGAAAGCAAGGACATCCTGGCGGCGCTCAACTCCATCGGCAGGCAGATGACGGACCGGGACAACCTCGTCATCTTCTACGCCGGCCACGGAGCGGTGCGGAACGAGAAAGGCTACTGGCAGCCCGTCGACGCCGGCTTCGACATGTCGAACTGGATCTCTCCCGCCATCGTCAAGGACGTCCTGCTCGACCATCCCACGCGGCGCATGCTCATCCTGGCCGACTCCTGCTATTCCGGAGCGCTCGTCAAGGGCACGCCGCCCGCACCCGCCTCGGCGGACGAGCGCAGCGACAAGCACTCCCGGCTCGTCATCAGCTCCGGCGGCGACGCCCCGGTCATCGACTCCGCCGACGGCCAGCACTCCATCTTCACCCGCGCCCTCCTCGACGTCCTGGGCAGCCCGGGGCAGAACATCACCGACGTGCAGAGCCTCTTCCTCCGCGTCCGCGAGCGCGTCGTCGACTCCGCCCGCCGCGCCGGCCGCGAACAGAACCCCCAGTTGTCCGCCATCGCCGAAGTCGGCGACGAAGGCGGGAGCTTCTTCTTCGTTGCGAAGAAGAAGCGGTAGATGAACCTATCCGCTCCACGGATTGAACAGAGGCACTCCGGTCAGACGAACGTCTACGGTATTTCTAGTGACGAACGTCAGGCCATGATGGAGCGCTGTCGCGGCGAGTTGGGCATCGATCGTGGGGAGCGTGACGCGATGCCGCTTGGCAACCGCCTCGATCTGGCCCCATCGTTCTGCGACCCATTCATCAAACGGAAGGAGTCTGCCAGCGAAACGGACGCGCAAATCGTGATCGAGCCAGCTCTGAAGTGCACCCCGCTTTGGATCATCTTCGCGTAGCAGGTCAATGCCCTTTCGAATCTCTCCAATGGTAATGACGCTGAGGTGTATCAACTCCTCAGGTGTCGAGACGATCCAATCGGCAACCGGGCGCGCGGGCCTCGCCTTCATCAGCTCTGAAATGACATTCGTATCGAGGAGGTAGCCCGAAGAAGCGGTTACCACTTGATCCTTCTCGTCGAGTCGCGTTTTCGCGTCAGGTCGAGTGTCCGTCCGCCGGCGGCAGATCGGAAGAACTCGAGAAGCGAATCGGGCTGCCGGGCAAGCTCTCCGTTTCGGTCGTAATCCTCCGCACTGACGATGACGACTGCCTCTCCATGCTGTTTCACAACGCGTTGTGGGCCGTCCGAACGAACGCTACGGAATAGCTCGCTGAATCGTGCTTTCGCCTCATGGAGTTGCCAGACCTTTGGCTTGGACATGCTGCAAGACTACGCAGACGAGTCAATCTGGTCAATTCGATCATCAGCAGTTGGCGGGAACCGTAGCCTGATCGCCGGAGAATGAGCCTGGTCAGTGTGGCCCCGGACAGCCGGGGACGGTAGCATGTGCACATCATGAAAAAAGTAGGCGCGGTCCTCGTCCTGCTTCTGGCCGTTGCATCTCCAGCACTCGCCGAGACCTTCCTCGCAGTGTCCGACATCCACTTCAATCCCTTCGCTGACCCGGCCCTCGTGGCGAAACTCGAGGCCGCGGACGTGTCGCAATGGGACGCCATCCTCGCGTCGTCGACGATGACGGCGTTCAGTGCCTACGGGAGCGACGTCAACGATTCGCTGCTGCGGTCGGCCATCGGCGAGATGCAGAAGCAGCTCCCCGCGCCGGCCTTCGTGCTGATCTCGGGGGACTTCCTCGCCCACGACTTCGATAAGAGCTACCAGCAGTACGTTACGGACAAGAGCCAGGCCGCGTACACCGCCTTCGTGACCAAGACCATCGCCTACGTGGCTGCGGCATTGCGCAAGGCCTATCCGGGAGTGCGGATCTACCCCACCCTGGGCAACAACGACTCCGACTGCGGCGACTACGCGGTCACCCCGCACGGAGCGTTCCTGGAGAACTTCCGCGACGTCTGGGAAACGATCGTCGGCTCGCGCTCCTTCACCCGCCGCTTTCCCACCGGCGGGTACTACCACGCCGACGTCCCCGGCCTGAACGGTGTACGGATCATCGCCCTGAACACGAACTTCTTTTCCTCGAACTACAAGGACCCCTGCGGCAAGCCCGGCCCCGATCCCGGAGTTCACGAGCTGGAGTGGCTGGACGCCGAGCTGGAACTGGCGCACGAAGAGGGCAGGCGGGTGTGGCTGCTGTTCCACATCCCGCCCGGGATCGACGTCTACGACAGCGTGCAGTACGGCGGCACATGCCCGGAGCTGAAAGTACAGACCTTCTGGAAGGACGAATACGAGCAGGAGTACCTGAAGATCACCGCCGCGCACCGCAAGACGATCCTGGGCGCCTTCGCAGGCCACACCCACCAGGACGAATTCCGCCTCGCCACGGGCGGCTTCATCCACATCACGCCGTCCGTGAGCCCGATCTTCGGAAACAACCCGGCCTTCGAGATCGTCGACGCCCGCCATGACGGCGAGATCGCCGGCTACACTGCCTGGCACCTCCCGAACGTGACCCTTCCCTGGGGGCGCGAGTACTCGTTCGGCGAGGCCTACGGGAAATCGAAATACGACGTCGCCACGCTGACGGCGCTGGCCGCCGCCATCGGCAGCAACACGTCCACCCGCGAGCAGTACTTTGGCTATTCCACCTCAGGCGCCGCCAAGGGCACGGCCGAGGCCCTCGCCGTTTGGCAGAGCTACTGGTGCGGACTGAAGGTGATGACGGACAACGTGTTTCTCAAGTGCTACTGCGGAGCGGAGTCGAAGCCCTGATCACGAACGGAGCTCCTCACGGCAACTGTGCCGCTACCCCCCAGCCGCCGTAGTTTTCGCTGACAGCCAGCCACAGCTCGTTGTCGCCCCGTTTCAGCGGCAGGATCAACTCGTCGAAGAGTCCGATGGTGCCGAGGTAGGAGGAGTCGCGCGTCTGGAACGTGTCGTTGCCGCGATAGAGAGGACGGCCGTTGAGATAGACGCGGGCGCGGTCGCTGTACCCGAAGCGCAGCAACACGCGTTTGGCCTCATCCGCATGAAGCGTGGTTGCGGCGAAGACGGTGTTGCGATCGCCGTCGAGCTTGCGCAGCATGGCCAGGTTGGCGATCCCGCGCGGGCCTGCCTCCAGCGGCTCCCAGGTGAGATCGCGCCAGGACGCCGGATCGAGATCATCCAGCGAGTCGAGCCGCTTCTCGGGAAACGTCGATGAGACGCGCCAGCGCGGCACGACCTCCGCCGGGGTCTGCGCTGCCGCCGCGCCCTCGCCGCCCAGGGATGGAGGATTCTCTCCGCGCTTCATCACGAAGTTGGCGAAGTGCGCCGGCGACCCGGAGGCGGTGAGGCCGACCGCCCCCGCCGCGGCAGGTCCGAGCATCTGCGGAAAGACCACCGTCTTGCCGTCGACGGAAAGCTCGAGCCGGGCGCCGTGTACGACCACGCGGACGTGCACCAGGCGATCGGGAACGATGGTCACTTGCTGCGTGTAGCGCGGTCCGGTATAGATCTGCCACCCGGAAAGGCCGTTGAAGACCGGGCTGTATTGTGTGGCCTCGGGCTTGTCGCTCAAGTGCGAGCGGAGGTAGACGCTCTCGAAGTTGTCGTGGTCCGCGGCGCGGAAGGCCAGGCCGTGAAACCCGGCTTCGGTGGACGCGGCCACGTCGAACTCGATGACGCCGTCCTGAAAGTTCGCGTCGTCCAGCCACGCGGTGCCGGTGTCGAGATACAGCGAGTCGCGGCCGAGAAACGGCTCGATCTTCGACTGCTTGGCCATGACGTTCCAGTGACTCCACGCCGGATCGGCAACGGCAGGAAGTGCGACGGCACACAGGGCGATTGCGGCGAACGGTGACAGGCGCATGACTACCTCCGCCGACAGCATCGGTCGCGAAGCTTCGTTTGTATTGGAGATTCCGGCCAGCAGCCGCCAATTGGTCAGGCGAGCTGCATTCGTCGCTCGGCGTGCAGCGCGGCCGGGGTCAGGCCGGTCAGCGCACGCACGTCATCGATCATGTGCGGCTGGTCGTAGAGCCCGGCGTCGAGCGCCAGGGCCGCCCAGTCCGGCTGGGCCATGCCGTCGGCGGCGGCGACCATGTGGTTCAGACGCAGGATGCGCTGGGTGTGCTTGGCCGAAAGCCCGGTGGTGGCCATCACCGCGCGGCGCAGTTGCCGCTCCGACACCTGGAGCTCCCGCCAGAGCGTCGACACCGCACCGCCCGCGCGCAGGCGCTCCATCGCACCGTGCGCGATGGTCGTAGCGCGCTCTACCCGGCCCGCCCGCAGGCGCCGCAGCTCGTTCAGCAGGACGGTCAGCGCCTCGGACGACGAGCGCGAGCGCTCCAGCATCTCGCGCAGCCGCGGCAGGCTCCGCTCTTCGCGCGTTTCGTTGAGGTGCTCCAGCGGATCGAAGCCCCGCCGGTCCCGCCACCACTCCGCCTGCAGCCGCACCGCCTCCAAGTGCAGCCCTGGCGGCGGGTTGAAAAAGTGAATGGCCGGCGCCGGACCGATGATCGTGAGCCGCGGGTCGGACACGGCCCCGCTCCCGTCCCGATGCGACCAGAAGCAGATGCTGACCCCCGCCTCCGGCAGCACCCGATGCCCCCGCCCCGGAATCGGCCCCTCCCCCTCGGTCCGCGAATAGCACCACGCCACCTCGGCGATCTCCCGCAAGTCCGCCGGCACGCCGTATTCGCGATACCCGCCCAGCGCGTGGCGAAGGGAGTCGTCGTGCGTCATGGCACGCGATTATCGGCGCGAGGCCGTAACGGCGGGGTCACGTGCAGGTGACGCTCGAGTCAGGGCTTGGAGCTACACGAACGATGGCTCGAGCGCGACCGGAACAGCGCGAGACTGGCACGCGCGGAAGGGTCGCTTCCGCTGGTGCCGTGCGACACGACCGGCGCCTGGATCGGTGACCTGACCGCGGCAAAGTGGCCGTTCGAAGCCTACAGTCTGACGTTCGACGGTTCCGAGGCGCCTCCGTCCGAGGGATGTACGAAGAACTGCGGCAGGGCAAAGGGAATTCACAACTACGTCCGGTTCCCGCAGCAGACTGTCTTCTCGAACCGAATGCTGCCGTTCTTCAAGGCGCACACGTTGCCGTGAGGATCCTTGCACTGCAAAGTCCGAAGGTGTGACTCAGCCGTCACGCCTGGCTCCGCGTGGACCAGCTTTCCTGGTGCGTGCTATCTTTTCAATCTCGTCCACGGTGACCCAGTCATGCTCGGCCCGGGCTGTCTCGAGAATCGGCGAATATGCGCAAAATTGTTGCTGCCTTCGGCTACATCTTCCTGTTCCTGTCCCTGCCGGTCGGGTTGCTCATTGGGTTCGCTGTTGTTGCGCCCTTCCTGGGTGGCGAAAGGGTGCAGGTTGTTGCGCTCCTCATCCCGGCGATACCTTTCGTCCTGATTGGATGGCTTCTTCTTCGCGCCGCAGGTCACACGAAGTCGAAGGAAGTGAACGGCGGTGCGGTCCTCGCACTCCTGGCGGGGATGGTCGCGACCTTCATCCTGTTCGTGAACATGGCGGGATAGCTCGATCCATCGAGCCTCCGTGCAATCCTAGCGACGGGCGATCCGCCGAATCGTGGAGTCGGCCGTCGCACTCTCTCCGCGACTGCGTGAGGTATGCTGAGCGCAGGATGACCGCGGTCCCGCAATCGCGTCACCGCTACACGTACGAGGAGTACCTCTCGTTCGAGCGCGACAGCGAAACGAAGCACGAGTACTTCGCGGGCGAGATCTACGCGATGGCGGGAGGCTCGCTGCGACACAGCGCACTCGCCTCCAGGGTCAGCGGTGCATTGGAGGCTGCCCGCCGGCCCGGATGCATCGCCTTCCAATCGGACATGCGCCTGCGCGTCCTCGCCACCGGCCGCGCGACCTACCCGGACGCAGCCCTGGTCTGCGGCCCTCCCGAACGCGACCCCGCCGACGCGAAAGGCACGACCATCACCAACCCCACGCTCCTCGTCGAGGTCCTCTCGCCGTCCACGGAAGAAGTCGACCGCGGCGACAAGTGGCGCGACTATCAGCGGATCCCTTCGCTCCAGGAGTACGTCCTCGTCAGCCAGGCGCCGCGGATCGAGATCTATCGCCGCCTTCCTTCAGGTACCTGGGAGTACCGCGACTTACGGGAGGGCGCCGTGACGCTCGTGTCAGGCGCGTCGCTCGACCTGTCACTCCTCTACGCCGATCTTCCGGAATGAGGGATTGGCTGTGGCGGCTGGACTCGAACCAGCGACCACCGGATTAACAACACGAAGGCGGCCTCCCGCTCTGCGTGGGTGGGTGGCCCCAAAGTCCAGCGGCGAGAGAATCGGGAGCTTGACCGTTCACTTACAAGAGAGGTGAAGCGCGTTCGCGTGAAAACGACAGAATCGGGCTGAAACTTTGGCGATTCAGGCGACGATTCCACAGAATAATGACGTCATGACCGCCATGTACCTCGTCGAAGGCGACTGGATCGCCGAGCAATATCGGATCGTCCGGTACATGACTCAGGGCGGGATGGGCGCGATCTATGAAGCCGAGGATCATGGCCCGCCGGGTGCGCACCGCGAGGGCGATGAGGCGAGCGCAAGGCATCGGGTGGTCGTCAAAACAATTCTCCCGGCGAGGGCAAACGACGCCGATCTTGTGACCCGGTTCGAGCGCGAGGCGCGCATCGGCGGCAGAATCGATCATGAAAACGTCTGCCACACACACGCCTCGGGGTATCACCCGATCGACCTGCCTGACGGCAGCCGGCGCAACCTCATTTTTCTGGTCATGCCGTTCCTCGAAGGGAAGACTCTCGCCGCGTTCATCGAGGAAAAAAGAAGGCCGCTGACGATCGCCGAAACGCTGCCGTTGCTGCGGCAGATGGCGAACGGCTTGGCCGCGATTCACAAGGCGGACGCCGTTCACCGCGACTTCAAGAGCAGCAACGTTATGCTGATCCACGAGGGCGGTGGGCTGCGCGCGGTGATCCTCGATTTCGGTATCGCGCGTCTCACCGGATACGACTCGCCCGACGCAGAGACCGAGCCAAAAGCAACGGCTGACGGGGAGTTTCCAGGGACGCGCGCGTTCATGGCGCCGGAGCAGTTCACATCGGAACCGGTGACGCAGCGTGTGGACGTTTATGCATTCGGGGTGGTGCTGTACAAGATGTTGACGAACCAACTGCCGTTCATCGACTCGAACGTCTACCAGTTGGTGATGAGGAAGGCGAGCGAGCCGCCACCCGCCCCGGATACATATGTGCCGTCGCTTCGCGGCGCGTGGAGCACGTTTCTGCTGCGGTGCTTGGAGCGGGATCCGGAAAAGCGGTTTCAGTCGATCCGCGAGTTGCTGGAGGCTGTGCCAGTAGCCGCTGCCCCGCCGCGACCGATTACGGTTGCGACCGATGTACCGGCGCCGGCTCGCGTCGTCGTGGGCCTCTCGCAGCTTACAGCGATCTTCGAGCAAGGGCTCAAAGCGATCGTGGTCGGCGGCGCGACGGCGAGCGGCAAGTCGGAGCTCATCGCTGGTTACCAGCGCGCGGACTCGCGGCTTCGGGGACGCGCGCACATGCTCATGTCGCGTTCGTACGATCGCCTTGGCGGCACAGCACCGGGCGAGGTCTGGTACCAGGTCGCCGGACGACGGCGTGTTTTCGTCGATCCCGCGGGCGAGTTCTTCACGCGCATCAGCCCCCTGTTCCGCTCGCGGCTTCAATTGCCGGAGCTCACCGAAGCGGATTTCGACTTCATCCGCAACTCCGTCCGGCAACTGGCCGGAATCATTCTTACCGTCGATCTGACGCAGCGGCGGGACGGCGCGGCCGAAACATCGTGGCGCGATCAGGAGTTTGACCTCCAGTTTCTGCTCGCGGCATTGCGGTGGCTGCGGTTCGACGGCGCGAGGCGCTCGCCGGAGATCTCGATCGACGCCGCGATCGCGCATCGCGTGGTGTGGCTGCCGAAGATCGACGTGCCGGTGCTGGTTGCGTTCACGAAAGCGGATCTCCTGGGCCCATACACCGACTTCAATCCGCTCGAGTTTGCGCAGCAACGCTTGCCGCTGCTCCACGGCGCGCTGCTGACGCACGCGCGGCGTTACCGCTACGACTTCTGCCACACGATGATCCGCACGGCGGACGGCGACCGGCCCGCTGAGTCGCCGTGCGGCGTTCTGCTACCGTTCGAGTGGCTGCTCGACCCGCCGCTGGGTTGGGTGCCACGCATGCCGACGCTGAGGGCTATGCGTTGATCCGCAATCCGCAGAATCGCTGGCTGTACGCAGGAGTCGGCTGTGCGCTCGTCGTGGCCGTCGCAGCAGGCATCGCCTCGTACAGCGCGATGCGCCAAAGAGCCCTCGGCAGCGTCAGCGAGCCAACCCGCGCGCGTCTCGCTGCCGTGACGATCCTGCCGGTGCGTCTCGCCGCCTTGCAGCGCCAGTGGCTGACAGCGACCTTCGAGCCGCAGTTTCTGGTCGCGCAGGCTGGCCCGCCGCCGTGCGTCGAGAACAAGCAATTCTACGGTCTCGACAAGTCGGATCCGGTCGAGCATCTATTGTCGGTCGTGCGGCAGCAGCCGACGAACCGATTCCCCGCCCTGCTCTTGGCGACTGAGCTGGCGAACGCCGGCAAATTCGACGATGCGGAACACGTGACGATGGAGGCGCTCGTCGCCGGGCCGGACGTCTTCGAAAAAGACCTCCCGCAACTGCAGCTCTTGACGCTCATCCATCTCCACCACGTGCGCGGCGTGGCGCGGCTGTCGGGCACGCGGTACGAGCCGCCTTGGACGTCGTTGAAAAACGCGATCGGTGGAGCGGCGCTCCTCGAGGCCAGCCGCCAGCTCGGCAGGCGGCCGGGCGACCCGATCGGCCGCGCGGTGCTGATTCCCAAACCGAATTGCCGGCCGCCTATCCAAGCAGACGCGTTGTCGGTCGAGGACCTGCGCAACAACCTGCTCGTCGCGTACATGCGCGGCACCTATCGCAACCCGGTAGAGCGGGAGCAGGAACTCGCGCGAGAGAGCGAGGGAAGCGCGCTCCGGCGCCTCTTAGCCGGACAGCTACGCCTGCAGCGCGCGAACGTGTTTCCAAACGAGTCTGAGCTGTGGGCCTTGTCGAACGCCGAGCGAATCGTCGATGCGGGAATAACCAGCGATGCACGGCTGAACGTGAACATCGCCCTCGTCATCGACTGGTGGACCGCTCCGGAGCGTTGTCCCTCCAACCTTTGCACCCCGCAACTCCTCGGCGCGTTGCAACCTCTGCGCACGTCGCTGGTCGAGCGTGGGATTCGCACGCGGAACGTCGCGCCGCAACAGAGGGGCGCTTTCGCTCGTGACGTGACCCGCCTGCTAGCGAGCGCGCCAATGGAGCCAGCGGTCGTCGAATCGGCGACCGGCGCGCTGCGGTCATGGTTGCCACCCTCCGAGGCGGAGGTTCTAGACATGCTTCACGCTGCGGGAGTGATGCAGAGGGAGTTTCCGCGGTGGATCATCGAGGGCCATCCCGAGCCGGCAATGTCACGGGACGAGACGTTGGAGGAGGCAGCGATGTACGACTATGTTGCGTCGGCGCTGCCGCAGGTCGAATCGTTACGAGGAGCTGAAAAGCGACACGCCGTTCGCTTTCTGAAGAGCCTTGACACCGGCGGAGAGATGCCGCCTGCTCTCGACGCGCTGATGCGTCAATTCAGCGGGATGGACCGGTTTCTTATCAACCTGACCACGTCGCGATGGTCGCTGGCGGTGCAGTCGATTGCCATCGCCGGGGGCCTGTGGCTGGCGATGGTGTGGTTGCTCGTGCAGATATGGGAGTGGCGGATGTTTAGGACGGCTCTCTACAAGGTCGAGCTGGATTACTGGCGAAGCGAGCCACATCCGACGGAGTGAGGGAACGGCCTGTTCAGAACGCCACAACCGTAACATCGTGTCGATTCGGTGCTCGTCAACTCCTTGCAGGCGGTGTAGCGAAGTTGGCTGTGGTGACTAATTGGAACCAGCGACCACCGGATTAACTATCGTTCGCACAGCAGGCGACCCTTGCGTTCTCTCATCAGAGGCGAAGAATCGGCTCGCAACGACGGTTCGGGCGGCATCGTTCGAGCGTTTCATAAAGTCTTCCCTCGATTGATGTCCGCTAGCAATACGCATGTAGTCGGTCGCGGAGAGCGTCTAGGCGCGGCGTTTAACGCGGACGGCGGCTGAGAGTTGGACATCACACTCAGCGCAGGCCGGTTCGATGGCGGGCATCGTCGCAGCAAAGTCGTCTGCGGCGGGGAGTGCAACACGCGGAATCCTGCGCTTAAGGAGCTTTTTTACACTCTCCCCAAAATCGTGGCGAGTTGCCTGATACATCCCACCGCGAGGCCCGACAAAGCCGCACGTCCACGCGCCGAGCGCTTGGCCGAAGCTGATGGCGTCGTACAGCGCGTCGCCGTCCGAAAGATCGCGACGCCGCGAAGCGCCAAGGGACCCAAGCCGAAAGAGAATGCCGGCCGTGCACCAATCACCGGCGCCAGCTGTATCTCGGACGGCGAGGGGTGGGAACGCGCCGAGATCCCTCCATGACTTCCCGTACGTTCGGTATCGGAGACCGGCTGCCCCGCGTGTCTCGATCACGAGCGGAGTCGCGTCTGCGTCGCGGATCGCTTCGGCCGGAATCCGATCGGCCGAGACTTTCAGAATATCCGTGACAGCGAGCGCGCGCCGAAGCATTGCGTAATCACGGATGGATGAGGGCTCACAGACGACGAGGCCACCTGCCTCACGGGCCTGTTCGGCAAGGTAGATCGCTGCAGGCGAAACGCGGTCGAAGAAGAACACGTTGGGTGCTTGCAGCTGTGCTGGAAGCGTTCGCGCCATATCAAGCGTGATCGGCCTGTACGAGGGCAGGTGCGCACCACAGCTCGGGCACATGAGGAGGAAGCGATGACCTCGCTCACGCAGCAATTCGACGATCACCGGCGTGGGGGTTGCGGGACCGAGCGTGAGATGGTTTGTATCGACGCCCCACCGCTTGAGATCCGATGCGACCAGCGAAAACGGCGCGTCCTTCGCGAGACGCCCAAGCGGAACGGACCGCCAGCCGAGATAGCCGAGGATCGTCAGCACGTTGCCACAGGTGCCGCCGGCACGAACATCGACGACGTTCGTCGTTTCGTCGACGATGACGTCGAGTGCAATGAGACCCGTGCCAACCACGGTCGGCGGGCTAGCCTTCGCGTGCTGAGGGCGCATAGCAGTCACCTGCAATCCAGATGTCGAAGAGACGAGTTGAGGGTGGAACCGTCGCCGGGGCTGCGTCGAGGATCTCGTATCCTTGGACTTCCACCTGAGCAATCCCGACGTTCATCTTAGCCTCTTTCAGCTCATACGCAACAAGAAGTGCGCCGATCGAAAGCACCTTGCTCGTGAGCGAGGAGAGAACGACCTTGCAGCCGCCGAGAGGAGCGAGCGCGTCTACGTACTGCAGAGCTGCGCGGCGGATGTGGCGATAGACCTGGAAGGGGTTGCTCTCAGACGCGTAGATGAAGTTCCGTGGTTCGACGCGGAACTCATCGAAGAGCAGGCGGTGGTATTCGAGGACGAGGTTGTCGGCACGTCGCGGGTCCACCGATGGGAACGGCAGGACCGGGCAGATTTCATCCGGTCGCACGAGATCGTTGATTCGCTCGAGCTTCGGGCCTTGGCCCTCCCCGAGGAGAGGGAGCCACAGCCGGGCGTGCGTCGCGGTCGACTCGAGATCCACACCACCTCGGAAGAGGTGCACGTATTCAGCGGCGTCCGCGATGCCCACGTCGCCGATTCGCTGGTCGAGCGAGGGGTCTTCTCCAACGACGACGTGAAGGTTGACTGTGCGACTACTCGCGGCGGCGCGATCGATCAGGAAGAGCAACTTCGCAATCAGCGGAAAGTAGATGCTCCGCGGCAACGCACTGATATCCACGATGATATCGCCGTAAGCAGTCACCTCATCCTCTCTCTTGAAGACGAGCGCCGCGCTCCGCGAGCTGATGCGCCGCCGGTCAGCGCTCAGCATCGCGATCGGGTGGCGGCGGATGGCGCCACGGCTGGCGAAGAGCTCTTCAAGGCGCGTTGCGTTCTCTGCGACCCGCTCCGCATACGCCTGCGACGGCGAATCCGGACCCTCATCGAATTCGAGCAGGAGTGCGTCGCGGCGCCCTTCACCACCGAGCGCGAGGAGTGTCTCGGCGGCGAAACACATGCGCGGATCGAAGCCGCGGCCGACGACGAGAAGCACGTCCCGCGGCCCTGCCCCGTATCGCTGCGACCAGAAGCGCGA
The DNA here is from genome assembly GCA_964650405.1 of uncultured Thermoanaerobaculia bacterium. Lineage (GTDB taxonomy): Bacteria > Acidobacteriota > Thermoanaerobaculia > Gp7-AA8 > Gp7-AA8 > CAZYTO01. The sequence goes on from CAZYTO010000012.1 coordinate 26,087, forward strand.
TACGTCAGCACCCTCATGCAGCACGTAGCTGCTCCACCGCTCCGGCACGCTCATACGAGTCGGCGCTCCACATTCGTGAGCCCAGCGGTCGCCCATGCCGCGAGCTCCGTCAGCTTCCGCCGCCGATAGCCGCCGTAGTGCAGCGGCAGCTCATAGCGGACGCAGAGAAGACGGTTCAGATAGAGCACCATCAGGTTCTCGCCCTGCCCGCGGTGGTCGGGCAGCGGCTCGAGCAGATTGTGCGCGAGCGCTAGCGAAATACATCGAGCGAGGAGCGCGAGGTCCGACGGCCCTCGACGCAACTCCGCCGCAGCGCGCAGCGATTCGCGGTCAGCCATCGTGATGGCGATTCCGGTTACGCCTGGCGAATAAGGAGCATTTGGAAGGTACGTCTCACTGGCAGCGAATTCGCCGATCGCGTCCAGCAGCCGCTGGACGGCGCGTCCTTCCTGGACACGGCGCGGTATATCAGCCCAGAACTGCTCGCTCGCCTTTCGCACGATCGCATCCTGCCGGCTGGGGGTAAGATCCGGCGATTTGCGAAGCAGCGAGGCGGCGAGCATCTCCTCGAATTGATCGCCTGCGACGGCGAGGAACTGCTGCACGTTCCACGAAGCGAGAGCGCAGAGCCGCTGCGGACCGTAGTAGTACGGCAGTCCAACCTCGCGACTGAGAAAGAGCTCCGCGGCATTGCGGACGCTGGAATCGTCCTGCGCCTCGGGGGCATCGCCTTCGAAGATGCTCTCGTCGAACAGGCGACGTTGGGGTTTGCGCCGTTCGCGTTCGATGAGGATTTCGAGCGCGCGCCAGCTGACGGCACGGCTCCAGGGCTCGTCCTCTTCAGCAGCTCGCGCGCGGATCCACTCCTGGAACAGAGCAGAGCCGTTCGCGAGCGCGCGCACGCGCGCTTCGACCGCGGCGACGGCATCGTCGATCGTCGCAACCTCCGCCACGGGCACGAGAGCCAAGTGGGAGCCGAACGACGAGATCTCGACGCCGGCCGCAGCCTCCGCGCGCCGCGTAGCAATCTCCAACGTGAACTTCTCGAAGACGCTGCGCTCTCGTCGCCAGAACTGCTCGAGCTTCACGACAGCGCCGATGTCGCGGCCTGTTTCCGCTCCCGATGACAGGAGCTCTGTCTCGCTCAACGCTTCGAACCGCTGCCCGAGCCACACGCCGACCGGTGCGCGTGCATCTATGATCGTGCGCAGAAGGCGGTCGCGCTGATCGCGTGCGAGCTTGTGCACATCGTCGAGCATCACCTGCACGTGGTCGACGAACGGTGCACCGTTCCAACGCACGCGATCGGACGTCAGCAGGTGCAGCACGAACGGCGTGTCGTGACCGGTAACGCGGTCGCCCGGGAACTCGAAGCTGTCCATGAGCTCATAGATTTCCGTTTCGACGCTGGTCGCCCATCGGACAAGCGCGTCACCGGTCGCTGGCAACTGCAGTCCGTAAGGCGCTTCCCCCGTGGCGCCCGTCGCCTCGACGCGGAGCGAAGCGAGATCTGCGGCCGTGGTCTGCATGAGGTCGAGCGCTCCGGCAACTGCGGCAAGAAGCACGCGCGCATTCAGGAGAGCAAAGAAGATTCGCGCGCGCCGTCCTTCGTCGAGGTCGAGCGCGGAGATTGCTTCGTAGTCATTCGCGAGCGAGAGCAAGACGCCGAGGCAGTGCACGCCCCGATCGCTCACGACACCCATTCCGGCGAGGCGCGTGAAGAGTTCGCGCTGATCCTCTTCGGTTCGCTGTTTGTGGAGCGCCAGGAGTACACGCGGCGTGAACAGCCGCATGAGCGATGTCTTGCCGCCACCTTCAGCACTCCGGAGGATGACCAGTTGCTCCCCTCTGTCGCGCGCTGATTCGAGCAGCTTCAGACACTGCGGCCCGAACAGACGCACGAACGCGGCATCGGAGTGAATGCGGTCGGCCGCACGAAGGCGAAAGGGATTTCGCGGCGCCCTCACCCGATCTCCTTGTGTCGATCGACGCGCGGGAATAGTCCTTGGAGCTGACTCTTCATGGTCCACAGCAGAAACAGCGAATCGTTCGGAGTGTTGTGCGTGAGCACGAGCGGAAGGCCCCGCCCACCGAAGCCGTACCTCGCATCCTTTGTCCCACCCTTTTCAAAATGCTTGTCGAGCTTGTCCAAGTCGTAGTAACGCTCAACGAGAGACGAAAAAGGGTCGCTTCCCGGTCGGAGTCCAAGGTCATCGGGAATAACGTGTATTGCGTGCACAGCAGTTGATGTCGCTCTGGGGAGGGACGCTGCCGCCTTAACCAACTCCGCGCGCGCATACTCCGTTGCAACGTAGACGACCGCGACGACTGCGACACCATCACGGCTTACGAGCTGCGCAAGTGGCTTTTGTTGATCCTGAAGGTCACGTGCAATACGTCCCATCTTCTTTGTTGCGTATGTGTATCCCGTACCCGAGAAGTCATCGAGCAGTACGAGTGTCCGGAATACCGCTTCTTCCTGGGATCCGAGCCGCAAGAGATCATTCTTGAGCTCCTCCCGCAAACTTTCCGCCCGCTCATGACGGATTTCGTATGTCTGGTATACCTGCTCATTGCTGAGTATCGGGTTCGCGCGCCGAAAGACATCGAGCCGGGCACCGTCGCTGAGACCAAGATAGAGAGTCTGGCGCCGACGAATCCGAAAGACAGGACTCGCCGCGATATCAGCAACGCGCCATGGCTCCAGCTTCAGCTCCTCCGCGGCTTGACGGATGAGAAATGGACGAACATAGTCGGGATAAACAGTAGCGACGAGGTGCGAGAACTCAGCCGCAGAGACGAATAGCAGCTTCTGTAGGACGAAGTCGTACGCGAGAGGCCGATCCGCAGGATCGAACTGCTGGAGCCACTGCGCAAGACTTTCCACGAACCGCAGACCCGGAGAGAACTGTGGGTACTCGTCGTACTTGTAGTCGGCGAGCGCCTGAAGCCGCGGGCGCTCGCGGGCCACGTCCGCGGGCGTCCAGCTCATCACGACGGCGAGCAGCCGCTCTGCGAGTTCGTCTCTCAACGGCCACGCCCCCCGTTCCGTAGCTTCAGCCGCGCACGTCCATCGATCACTTCCACGCCCTGTAGGTAGTAGACCGCCGCCTGCGCCTGCCGGTAGCCCAGCGGCGCGAGATTCCAGCATGTTCGCTCGTCCGCGGACGTCTCGTCGACACTCAGCGACAGCGGCTCTTGCAGAAGCACGGAGTCGTTGCCCGGCCAGCGTCCCTGATCACCGATCGCAAGCACCTTTGCCTTTGGATCGCCGACGAGGTCTTGCACGGCTGCCACGACGGCACGTTTGCTGACGCCGTGGTCGAGGAGGTCGATCGAGTGCGTCGACCGAACCACAGTGATGCCGGTTTCCGGTCGCGTGAGGACCACGTGCGCGATCGCATCCCAGACAGCGAGCAGCGACGAATCTGCGGCGACCTCGATCGTAATCTGTCGCGGCCGAACGGTGACCGTCGCGTTCTTGATCGTGTTGGTTCGGTCCAGTTCCTGGCGAACGACTTCAAGTGCCGCTGACGCTGGACCGGTGGTTACCGGACGATCGCTGTCGCTGAGCGGCGCGATGTCACTGCCGTTGTAGTAGCCGACGAGCACACGGTTCCACACGTCGCGCGACAGCTTCTTCTGCAAGTCTTTGCGGACAGACTTTCCCCGGCCTGTCGCGACGCCAACGATCAGGCCGTCATCGAGCAGGCGCTGGAGTTCGCGTGTGATCTCATCACGGCATCCTGTGTACCGTTCAGCTGCGGTGCAGATTGTCCCGTCGTAGTCGAGCACGACGCCTGAGAACCACGTACGGGCAAGGAGCTTCTGAAACGTGTGCAGAGCGGCAGTCCACTGATCGAACGTACCCTCGCGCTGGAGTGTCTCCCAACGTTGTCGCGCTTTTCGTTCGATGAACCGGAATGCGATCGGCACCCGTTCGCGGCTACGGCTCAAGTGGTACATCCGCCTGCCAAACAGGGCCACAGACGGGCGCCCCACGTCCACATCATGTGCCCGACCGGCACGGGCAACGAGCAGCAGCGGAGCGGTGAATGCGCGGAGCGCAGCGACCTCCGGCTCTCCGTCGACATCAATGCGGAGCCGCGGTACTCCCCGCGGAACGAGGCGAAGCATTGCATCCGCTACGGTGCGATCCGTCGGTGTCGAGAAGCTGACGATAAGCGTCTCTGACGGACGTCGCACGAGCCACAGGTGGCGGCCATGCGCGAAGTTGCGGAAGTCGACGACGTGCACGTTCGCCAGCGCGGCTTCCACGAATTTCGACTCGAGGTCGATGGCCGCAGCTCGTGTGGCGCTCCCGTGCAGCGCGATCACCGTCGGGCGCCTCCAGGTCTCGTCGGCCACCTCAGCGATGACAGGGTGCAATTCGTCGAATGTAGCAGGCAAGTCTCCTGCTCGAGATGGCAGATACGCGCGCGTCAGCAGCACGGACATGGCGAGAAGAGAGTTCGTCGCGAGGTAGCCATCTTTTGCGATCGGCGGCTCGAACTGCGGCAGACGCACGGACTCGAATTCCGATGCTCGCAGGAACAGCGGACTCGCCTTGCGAAACGTCAGGACGATGCATTCTGTCGGCTCCTGAACGATAGCTGTCACGAATGCGTCGAGAATATCGACGTTCGTCCCTCGCGCGGTAAGCAGCAACACCGCCACCCCTCGAAGGTTGATAGATGTCGCTGCAAGTTCGAGCGGCGTCAGCGCTCGCGCAGGTTGGCCGGTCGTGCGCTCGTGCAGGTACGCAGCCAACGTCGCGATCGAGAACGATCCACCGGAGCCGACCGCAAGGAGCGGGCGTCCGCGCGCGCAGGTGAGCGCCTGCGCCAACGAGCTGACATCAACCCTTCGCGCCCATTCATAGGTGAGCGGAAGTTCGGCAATCTCTTGTTCATAAGGCCGTCCCATCGTCGTCGACAGCGTCGTACGCGGAGCGTACAGGTTCATCTCTCGCCGAGCAATGCAACGGTCACGACGGCTTACGCGATTCAGACCAATCTCGCGCATTCGTGGTACATCTTTCATACATCTCGTGACGGGCTCGATAGTGTCGGTACGGAATCTAAGCGGTGTTGGAGTGTCCCGCTATCGAAGTGACGCGACGAGGCGAGGGTGTTGCCTCGTCGCTCGATGATCAGACGGACGCGGGGGCCGCGACAAGACCCAGCTGCGTATTTCTCGTATCGAGTGCCCGACGCGCTTCGGCAACTGCCGCATCGTTCACGCGCGCGTACCGTTCCGTCATCTTCGATGATGTGTGCCCGAGTATCTTCTGGATGACTTGAAGCGAGACGCCTGCCGAAGCGAGCGTGCACGCCGTCGTGTGACGGAGATCGTGGAAACGGAAGCGGCGGCTGATACCGGCAATCCGCTTCGCGCTCAGGAATGCGCGACGTACAGCGATTTCTGGCGTCCGTCTTCCGTCCGGATAGACGAACACATACTTACTCAAGACTGCCTTCTTTCGACATTCCGCGAGGGCGGCGCGGCACAGCCGCGAGACCGGTACGACGGCCCACTTCTTCGTCTTCTTCATGAGCAGCCGAATGAAGTCGTTCGCGAGGTCAACCTGCTCCCACTGCAGGTTGAGGAGATCGGACTTGCGGAGTCCCGTCTCGAGTGCCACGACGAAGACAGGCTTCAATGCGCGGAAGACCGCGAACCGCTGGCGCGTAGTTTCGCTCTCCGGATTCGGTCCGAACCCGAAACGCCTCGGTGTGCTGAAATGCTCACTCTCCACGATGTGTGCCTCCTGCCGGCGAGTGGCGACGTCTGCGCGAAACCCTCGTTCATCGTCGAACGCCGCAAGGAAGGCGACACGCTCCTCATCGCTCAGCTCCAACTCCGGAAGCGGGACGTCCTCGAAGGTGATCTTCTCGGTGAGAGGTGACGCCGGGATGATGTGACGCTTCACCGCATGGTTGAGGAGCGCCTTCATCGTGCGTGCGCAGTTGTTGACGTACGCCGGACTGCACTCTGCGAGAGTTGCCGCCATGAAGTCTTCGACGTCGCATGTACGGATTGCGTTCAGCGGCTTGTCTCCGAACGTAGGGATCAGGCGACTCGTCGCGATCGTGCGATAGATCGCCAACGTCTTCTTCGCCCTCCGTGCACAAATCTTCTCGAGGTGCGTTTCGATGAAGGTCTTGAATGTCATGACAGGCGGTTCGGAAGGCAGGGCGAGCGCTGGCTTGCCCCTGATCTCGTCCCGGAATACCTGCCAGAGGCGGAGAGCGTCTTCGCGCGTCGCTGCCCGTACGGTCCGTTCGCGGCGGAGCTTTCCTCCGGACTTCGGAATGTAGAGCGAGAAGTGAGCGAGGTGCTTCTTTGAATTGAACTTGAAACCAGGAATGCGGCCATTCATGGGGCTCTCCGTTGCGTCTACGGCGAACACCTGTAGACGCGAGCTGGGCCTTCCGGCGCTGGGAGTGAATTCGCTCCACTTCACGCTCGGGCAGGAAGGCGTTATCGAGACGTAGATCCAGCCGCGAGAACCGAGATGGAGGGCGCTTGCTGAAGGGGCGCGGGGAAAATGGAGACTTTTACAAACGCTCACGGGTTCGATTGCACCCCGTTGGTCTCTGCTAAGTCTCTGAAAGGAAATTGGCTGTGGCGGCAGGACTCGAACCTGCGACCACCGGATTAACAATCCGGCGCTCTACCAACTGAGCTACACCACACCAAGGAACGAAGGGTCGCGCATGGTAGCACAGACGAATATTGACGTGGCCGAGGTGGTTCACTAGACTCGCTCACCCCTCGCAGCCGCCGGGGCGACGTAGCCAAGTGGTAAGGCAGAGGTCTGCAAAACCTCCATTCGCCGGTTCGATCCCGGCCGTCGCCTCCAACTTCTTTCCTTTCTGTCGTATCCTCGTGCACGTCACGGTGCGCGACGCCAGCGAGGTTGCGCTTTTCTACCTCGACGGCAGACGTCTGGAATGGGACGCCGAGGCGGCGAACGCTGACGGGACGAGAACATACCGCCTCCGCCTGCCGTCGGACCCCGGGTTCCCCGAGCGCGGGTGTCACGCGCTGCCGCTCACAGCCACGCTGACCATGACCGATGCGAGAACGGGCTGCAGCGCGAGCCGCGCGTTGACCATCCGGCCGGTGCAGAATAGCGACGCATGCCGGCAGCCGCGCGATCCGTAAGAGTCCCCGCACCACGGCAATTCAACTTCGCCCAGACCGTCGTCTCGCACGGGTGGTATCACCTTACGCCGTTTCGCTGGGATGCGGCGGCGAAGATGCTGCACCGGGTCGAGTTGCTGGCCGGCCGTCCGGCGGCGCTCACGATCGCGCACAAGCGCGGGGCGCTCGAAGTCGCGGGCGGACGTGACTCTCGGGAGCTGCGTACGAAGCTGGCCCGGATGTTCCAGCTCGACGTCGATCTCTCGGAGTTCCTGGAGCGGACACGCAGCTCGCCGGTGCATGCCTGGGTCGCGCCGGCCGGCTTCGGCCGGCTGCTCTGCGGGTCGACGCTCTTCGAGGACGTCGTGAAGATCATCCTCACGACGAACACCATGTGGCGGCAGACGGTGCGGATGAACGAGCTGCTGGTGGGATTCTGCGGAATCGGCGGCGCCTTTCCGCGCGCCGAGGATGTGGCGAGGTTCGATGCGGAGACGCTGCAGCGCGAGTGCCGACTTGGCTACCGGGCCAAGTCGATCGCCTTGCTGGCCGCGGGCGTCGCCGGCGGCGACATCGACCTCGGCGCGATCGGCGACCGGAGCCAGACGACGGCCGAGCTGTTCGCCAGCTACCGCACGCTGCCGGGCATCGGGCCGTACGGCGCAGCGCACCTGCTGGCCATGGACGGCCGCCACGACTTCATCGCCGTGGACACGGAGTTCCGCCGCTTCGTCCGCGAGCGCTACCACGGCGGGCGGAAGGTGGCCGACGCGACGCTGCTCCGCCGCTACGCGAGGTGGGGCCGGTGGAAGTACCTGGCGTACTGGGCCGAGCTGTGGGAAGGGCACCACGGGGGCGGATGAGCGAAGGGCCTGCACCGGAGCCGGTTTGGCCCTTGAACCGGAAGGCTGAAAGGATGAAAGGCTGGAAGGAGACCGGCAAGTCGTGATTTGCGCAGAGGGCCACTAGTTTACGCCTCGTTCATCGCAGGCGGAACATTGACCTTCGGCGTCTTCGTTTACATGATGACTCAGTCATGGACGACAAGATCAGACAGCTCCTTCGAGACCTCGGGACGGCCATCAACGAATCGATCTCCGGCTCCGGCGATGTGAACCGGCAGATCCAGAAGATCCGCGACGAGGGGTACAACCTCTACGTCGTGCTCGACGCGACGATCGGCCTGAACCGCCAGGGTGAAGGGGGCGAGACACCGATCGCGTCGTCGTCCGCAACCCAACCCTCCACGGAGCTCATCGTGAAGAGCGACCGGGAAGTGCAGTTCCGCATCAATGTGAATGACCTGGCCCTCCTCCGCGCGCTGGGGATCGATCCGACGCGCAAGGTCCGAACGGCCCGCCGCGTCGAGCCCCTGGCAACCACCAGTGACGAACACGAATGACGTTCCCAACCTCTACGACTTCGGCCCGTCCGCTCTCGACCGGGAGCTCGCGCCGCACGTAGCTCCTCCGTTCCGCATCAAGCAGGTCCGGGAGTGGATGCACGTCCGCGGCGTCGATTCGTTCGACGCCATGTCCAACCTGCCGAAGGACCTCCGGGCGCAGCTCGCGCAGCGCTACACACTGGCCTTCCCGCAGATCGTCGACGTCACGGAGCCGGCCGCGGACGGCAGCCGCAAGTACCTCTTCACCCTGCGCGACGGCAACCGGATCGAAGCGGTCTACATGCCGATCGGTGACAGAACGAGCGTCTGCCTCTCGTCGCAGGCCGGCTGTGCCGTCGGCTGCACGTTCTGCGTCACCGGCTTCTTCGGCGCCGGCCGCAATCTCACGCCGTCGGAGATGCTCGGGCAGCTCTTCACCGTGCAGCAGCAGTTCGGCCTCGCGAGCGAGTCGATGAACGTGGTCTTCATGGGGATGGGGGAGCCGCTGCTCAACTTCGATCACGTGATGACGGCGCTCGAGGTGATGTACACGGCCATCGCCCCGAAGCGCATTACGGTGTCGACATCGGGCATCATCCCCGGCATCGAAGCGCTGGCGCGGCAGGAGCGGCGGCCGAACCTGGCCGTTTCCATCAACGCGCCGGACCGCAAGCGCCGCGAGGAGATCATGCCCATCACGGTCAAGTACCCGCTCGACGAGCTGATGGCCGCCCTGAAGCGCTATCCGACGGAGAAGGGACGGGAGATCACGGCCGAGTACGTCCTGCTGGCCGGCTACAACGACGGGCCGCAGGATGCGGTGGCCCTGGCCCGCCTCCTCCGCGGCGTCGATGCGAAGGTGAACGCCATCCCGTTCAATCCCGATCCGAACCTGCCGCCGTGGATGAAGCGCCCCACGGATGCCGCCATCGACCGCTTCGTGGAGACGCTCGCCGCGAGCCGCGTGGCCGTCACCGTCCGCCGTTCGAAGGGCCGCGACATCGCCGCCGCCTGCGGCCAGCTCCGGGGGAAAGAGATCGCCACGGGTCGCGCGGCGCGGCGGTAGCAAACCTCGCGTTGACGGTCAGGCCAGCCGGATCTCCCTGAGCGCCGTATGCACGGCGCCGTTCGGGTTGAGCTTTGACGAGTAGAGGGTGACGTGGTCCACGGGGAAGGAAGCCGAGACGAAGTCGCGGAGGGCTTTCTCGTAGGTCTCGATCGACAGCGGCGGCCAGTGATCGCGGATGCGCATGATGGTCAGGTGGGGGCGGAAGTCGCCGCCGTCGAGGTGGAGGCCTGCTGAGGCCACGGCGTCGCGCACGGCCTGGGCCACGGCTTCGTAGCGCTCGCGCGGTTCGGCGCCCACCCAGCCCACCCTGGCGTGACGGGGATTCGGGAAGAAGCCGCAGCCGCGGAGGGTGCCTTCGAAGGCGTTCACCTTCGCCAGCCGTTCCGTGAGGAGGGGCGTCAGCGTTTCGACGATCGACTCCGGCTGCTCGCCGAGGAAGGCGAAGGTCAGGTGCTGCGTCTCTTCCCGCACCCATGACGCGGGCGGAAGGCGCGGGCGCACGCGCGCTACACGTTCATTCAGCGGTGCTTTGACCGCCGCGGGGAAGCTCGACGCGAGGAAGAGGCGCATGGCTGCCGGACCGGCGGCCAGATTCTAGACCCGAACGCCACCCATGGGACGGCGAAGGCGAACCGCACCGTTCGTTTCTCAGTCCGCCCCACCCGCCAGGAACTCCGGCGTGAAGATGCGTGCGATCTCCTCCTCGGACAGCAGCTTCTTCTCCCGCAGCAGTTGCGGAATCGGGATGCCGCTCTTCGCCGACTCCTTGGCGATCTCGGCGGCGCGGGCGTATCCGATGAGCGGGTTGAGGGCCGTGGCCAGCGACGGAGAGCTGATGTAGTAGGCCTCGGACCTGGCCCGGTCCGCCTCGATCCCGCGGATGCACTTCGCGGTGAAGGTGGGGAGGAAGTTCTTCAGGATCTCCATGGAGAACAGCACCTCGAACACCATGAGCGGCATCATCACGTTCAGCTCGAGCTGGCCGGCCTGCACCGCCAGCGCCACGGCTGTGTCGGCGCCGATGACGTGGAAGCAGATCTGGTTCAGACACTCGAGCAGCGAGGGGTTGACCTTGCCGGGCATGATGGACGACCCGGGCTGCACGGACGGCAGGGTGATCTCGGCCAGCCCGGTGTGCGGCCCCGAGGCCAGGAGGCGCAGGTCGTTGGTGATGCGCGTCAGCTCCAGGGCCAGATTCCGCAGCGCTCCGGAGACGGCGGCCACAGGCAACTGCGACTGCATCGCCTCGCGCAGGTCCTCGGCGGCCGTCAGTTCGAGACCGGTCAGCGCGCGGAGGTGGGTGACGACGGCGTGCCGGTAGCCGCGCGGTGTGTTGATTCCGGTCCCGGTGGCCGTGCCGCCGATGCCGAGCGAGCGCAGCTCGTCGCCGGCGCCGGAGAGCAGCCGCCGGGCGCGGCGCACGGCCGCGGCGTACGCGGCGAATTCCTGCCCGAGCGTCACCGGCACGGCGTCCTGCAGGTGGGTGCGGCCGGACTTGATCACATCGGCGAATGCGTCGCCCTTCGCAGCCAGTGCGGCGGCCAGGGGGTCGAGGGCTGCCGTGAGGTCGTGCAGCAGGAAGAGGGAGGCAATGCGAATCGCTGTCGGGAACACGTCATTCGTCGACTGCGACATGTTGACGTGGTCGTTGGGGTGGACCGGCTGGTACGCGCCGAGCGGCCGTCCCAGCGAGACGTTGGCGAGGTTGGCGATGACCTCGTTGCAGTTCATGTTGAACGACGTCCCGGCCCCGGCCTGGAAGACGTCGACGACGAACTGGGCGCGCATGGATTCGTCGTCGCGGAGGATACGGTCGCAGGCCGTGACGATGGCGTCCGCCAGCTCCGGCTCCAGCGCGCCAAGCTCACGGTTGGCCAGGGCCGCGGCCTTCTTCAGCAGGATGAAGGCGCGGATGAAGAGGGGATGTGCCCGAAGGCCGCTGACGGGGTAGTTCTCCACCGCCCGCTGCGTCTGCGCACCATAGAGCGCATCGTCGGGAACGGAGACTTTGCCGAGGGTGTCGGTTTCGAGTCGCATGATTCGCTTATTCGCGTATTCGCGTATTCGCGTACTCGCTTATTCGCTACGCATGCAACCCGCGAACCGCGAACCGCGAATAAGCGAATAAGCGAATAAGCGAATAAGCGCTCACGCCTTCAGCGCGGCCAGTCGTTCCTTCGACTCCTGGAAGACTTTCTCATGGAGTGACTGGCCGTGGGCGTCCATGGTTACGATGGCCATGAAGTCTTCCACCCAGAGATGCCAGATGGCTTCGGGGGAGCCGAGGTCGAGCCAGTCGACGCCGTCCACGCGCTTGATCGAAGCAGCGCAGACCTGGGCGGCGCCACCGATGGCGTGGAGGTACACCGCTCCGTACTGCTTGCATGCGGCCAGCGTCTTCTCGCCCATGCCGCCCTTGCCGATGACGCCGCGGATCCGGTAGTCGCGGATCACTTCGTGCTCGTACGGCTCTTCGCGCGAGGAGGTGGTGGGACCGGCGGCCTTGCACATCCACTGCTCGCCCTCTTTCACCATGACCGGACCGCAGTGATAGAGGATCTGCCCTTCCAGGTCGACGGGCGGTTTGGTGCCGGTGTGGATGCGATGGTGCACGGCGTCACGGCCCGTGTAGAGCCGGCCGGTGATGGAGACCGTGTCGCCGACATGGAGCGTGCGGATCGTCGCTTCGTCGATGGGAGTGGTGAGCTTGATCATTCGTTTGTTCGTTGTTCGTTGTTCGTTGTCCGTTGTCCGTTGTCCGTTGTCCGTTGATCGCTGATCGTTGATCTTTGATCGCCGCGTTCTCACGAACAACGACCAACGAACAACGGACAACGATTCAGTACAGCCACTCCGTGACGGTTCCCGTTTCCGCTTCGAGCTGCGCGCCGCGGCGGCGGTAGGCCCAGCACATGTAGGCGATGGAGACGAAGAATGACGCCGGGAGGCGATTGAGCTTGCCGATCTTGCAGGCCAGGAGGGTGGTGTTGCCGCCGAAGCCCATGGGGCCGATGCCGGACTGGTTGGCCTTGGCCACGATGCGCCCTTCGAGCGCGGCCAGCTCGGGGTCGCCGTTGGTGTCATCCAGCTCGCGCAGGAGCTGCTCCTTGGCGTTCATGTAGCCGGTGCCGCGGTCGCCGCCGATGCAGACGCCGAGGATGCCGGGGCCGCAGCCCTGTCCCTGGGCCTGCAGGACGCAGTCGAGGATGGCGTTCTCCACGCCCTTGAGATCGCGCCCGCCGAGGTCGGGGTGGGGCAGGGAGTACTGCGCGTTCATGTTCTCGCAGCCGCCGCCTTTGAGCATCAGCTTCACCTCGACGTACGGCTTCCGCCACTGCTCGAAGTGAAAGACCGGCGAGCCGGGGCCGGTGTTGTCGCCGCTGTTCTTCCCGGTGATGCTGTCGACGCTGTTCTGGCGCAGGTAGCCTTTCTTCGTGGCCGCGCGCACGGCTTCGACGGCCGTCTCTTCGAAATCGAGCTGGTCGTAGCCGGCCGGTGTGTGAACGTAGAAGAGGATGGTGCCGGTGTCCTGACAGAGGGGCAGCGAGCTCTCTTTGGCCAGACCGATGTTGCAGCCGATGACGTTCAGGGCCACGTCCGCGTTCGAGCCCTCGGCTTCGTTCTTCCGCGCGGCGGTGATGGCTCGCACGACGTCGTCCGGCAGGATGGTGGAGGTGCGGCGGATGAGCTCGAGGATGGAGTCGAAGAGGGCCGTCTGCGGGGTCTCTTCGTGCAGCGGCTGGGCAGTGGCGGACATGCAGGTTCTCCCGCGGGCGAGTGTATCGAGGGGAGCAACGCGGGACAAGGGAGGGGGATTTCGAGGCAGGGAGCGGCGAGTGGTTAGAGGGGAGTGGTTGGTGGTTAGAGGGCCTTACCAATGCAGGACGCTGAGCCCGACGATTCGATCGAAACCGCCGTCGTTCGTGAGAAGCGGAAGGTCGTGCTGGATGCAGAGGGCGGCAATCCAGAGGTCGTTGACCTTGGAGGCTGTCAGGCAGGTATTGCTTCCGAAAGTTGCGGAACGCACGTCGCCATACACTCGCGCGGTCTCGACGTTCGGGAGCAATGCCTGCCAACGAAGGAGAATGCTTTCGATGATCCTGCGCTGGTAATCTGCCCGAGCACTCCGCGATGCGCCGTAGTAGAGCTCACCGATGACCGTCAGCGGGATGAGCACCGTCGCGCCGGTGTCGAGTTGCGGGGCGGAGGGTCGCGATCAACTCGGATGTAGTCGATGACGGCACTGGTATCGACAGCGAGCCGCACGCTTAGGGTTCGTCGAGAAATAAGTGTCTCAAAGTTGAGGATGGATGGTGTAGTTCC
>CAZYTO010000013.1:0-39983 GCA_964650405.1 uncultured Thermoanaerobaculia bacterium
GATGAACTTGGAGATGCGCACTCGGCCGTCGAGGACGATGTAGAGCTTGTCGCCCGGCTCTCCCTCGCGGAACATCATGGACCCTTCGCGGAAGCGCTCCTCGGTGGAGAAGGTCGCCAGGAGCTTCATTTCCGCCGCGGAGAGGCCGCGCTCCTTGAAGAGGTCGACCTTGTCTTCCGACTTGACTGTGACCTGCTGCACCTCGCGCTTGCCTTCGGCGCGCTTGCGGCCCTGACCCTTCTTGGCGTCTTCCTGAAAGAAGAGCTTGAGCTGCTCGTTGGCGTCGCGGACCTTCACCGTCAGCGAGCGCCAGAAGGCCCAGTGCAGACCGACGGCCAGCTCCTTGTCCTCGTCCATGAGCTGGTCCAGGGCGCTGAAGGAGAACGTGTAGCAAGCGGACGGCTCCACGGCCACGGCGTCGGAAGAGCGGTGGGTGCGGTCGATGAAGTTCATCTCGCCGAAGATCGTGTCGGCGCTGAGGGCGCCCAGGATCTGCGGGCCGAACGGCGTTTCCTTGCGGATCTCGATGCAGCCGCTCTTGACGACGTAGAAGTCCATGGACCGGTCGTCCTCGCGGAAGACGTAGGCGCCATGGATGAGGGGCTGAACGCGCGCGAACTTGGAGAGGCGGAAGATGCTCTCGTCCTTCATGTGCTGAAAGACGGCCAGCTTGCGCAGCTCGGCGGAGATGGTGATGAGGTTGTCGCGCTTCTCTGCGTCGCGGGTGATCTTCTGCATGATCTCCTTGAGATCCCTGCGCGACTCCAGCTTGAAGAGGTTCTCCTTGCGGAACTCGAGGCGCTCCGTGGCGAGCTGCAACTGTTCGACACGTTCCTTGATGCGGACGTTGAGGTCCTTGGCGTCGATGTTGTGGATGCGCTTGAGGGTGTTGATCATCCGGCGGACCGGCTCGGTCGACTCCCCCTTCTGGTCCGTGGCCAGGAGGAAGGCGTCGATGAAGGCATCGAGCGAGCGGTCGAAGTTCTTCAGCTCGAACTCCACCCGCCCCTCCACCTCGGCCAGGCCGCGGTCGAACGGATTGAGCTTGCGGGCCTTGCTGATCTCCTCGTGGGCCAGCTCCCACTCGCCCTGCGAGTAATAGAGCCGGCCCAGGATCTCGAAGGGGCGATAGTTGTTCGGGGTCTTCAGCTTGGCGATCTCGAGCAGCTCGATGGCCTTCGAGGTCTGGTCCTTGGCCATGTAGTATTGGGCCAAGCCGGCGTACTGGGAGGAATCGATCTCGTCGCGCCCGCGCTCGGCGCTCACCTCCATCCGCACTTCCACGAAACGCGATTCCTCGGCGGCGCGCTTGAGGTCGCGGACGCGGGCCAGGTTGATACGCAGGGCCACGGAGCCGGGCTTGAGCTTCTCCGCCATCTCGTAGAGGTGGATGGACTCGTCGAACATGCCCTGGTCGGCGTACCGCTTGGCCAGCGCGATGAGGTCGTCGGCCTCGATGGGGATCGAGGTCTCGGCCGCGAGCGTGCGGAAGCGGGCACGGGCTGGGTTGTGTGGGGCTTCGGCCATTCGGGAGCGCTTATTATCCCGGATGCAAAATGCAGAATGCAAAAAGGAAAGGGGCGTCGGTCCTCGCGTTTTTTGCAGTTTGTTTCCTGCGGCCGGCCTTCGGCCAGTTCGAACCCGCCCTGCCGGGGTACGAATTCGAGTTTCCCCGCGACCACGGCGCGCACGACGAGTACAAGACCGAGTGGTGGTATTACACCGGCCACCTGCGCACGGACGACGGCCACCGCTACGGCTTCGAGCTGACGTTCTTCCGCGTGGGAGTAGCGAACATCGCCAACCCGTGCCCGCCCGCGAATGACGGTCAGGCAGCGAACAACACGCCGGACAGAGCCGCGCCTGACGGAGGGCGCCGCACGGGTGACGGACAGGATTGTCCGTCCTCCATGTGGGACCTGCACAACGTCGGGCTGGCCCACTTTGCCGTCAGCGACATCGACGGGAAGGATTTCCGGTCGTACGAGAAGCTCAATCGGGCCTCGCCCTTCACGGCAAACGCCGCCGCGGGGAAGCTGGACGTCTTCAACGAGGCATGGCGGGCCACGACCCAGGCAGACGGCTCCTGGCGCATCACGGCCGTGGCCGGGAAGGACACACTCGACCTCGTCCTGCGCGCGGCCAAGCCGCCCGCGGTCCACGGCGAGAACGGCATCAGCGTGAAGGCGGCCGGCCCCGGCTACGCCTCGCACTATTACTCGATGACGCGCCTGGACAGCGAGGGACGCATCAACGGCCGTCACGCGCGCGGGCTGACCTGGATGGACCATGAGTTCGGCAGCTCACAACTTCGCGAGAGCCAGCAGGGGTGGGACTGGTTCTCCGTTCAGTTCGACAACGACACGGAGCTGATGCTCTACCAGATCCGTCGCAGCGACGGGACGCCGGACGTGACGTCCTCCGGCTCGCTGATCACGAGCGACGGCACGGCGATCCATCTGCGGCACGACCAGATGCAGGTGACGCCGCTCGGCTCGTGGCATTCGCCGAAAAGCGGGGCGAACTACCCGATGGGCTGGCGGGTGGCCGTGCCTGCCTTTCGCATCGAGATCACGCTGCAGCCCCTTCTGCGCGATCAGGAGCTGCTGACGCGCGGCTCAACGGGCGTGACCTACTGGGAAGGAGCGGTCGACGTCAGCGGCCGCTTCGACTCTGTGGCCATCGGCGGCGAAGGCTACGTGGAGATGACGGGGTACGATCGGGCGTTCCGGGCGCCGGGCTAAGTGCCGAGTGCTGAGTACCGAGTGCCGGGTGCAGAGTGGGGCATGAGGCATGAGTGGTGGGGCATGAGTCGCTCTGCGCTTTGCCTGGGGGGACTTCGACCTCGATCCCGGCTTTAGTAGCAGACTCTCACGCATTCGCGCGGCGGCGTTCGAGGCGGCGAATCTCGCGGACGAGCTGCTCCCTGGCGCTCGTGCCCTTCTGCACGAAGGTGGTGACCTTCGATTGCAGCTCACGGCGGTCGTCGAGTGAGATCTCCTTCGAGGTCAGTACGAGGATGGGGATGTTCGCCGTGGTCACGTCTTCCTTCAGTGCGCCGGCCACCTCGAAGCCGCTCATGCCGGGCATCATCACGTCGAGGATGATGAGGTCGGGGACGCCCTCGCGCGCGGCGCGCACGCCGCTCTCGCCGGTGAAGGCGCTGTCGATGGTGTAGCCGAGCGCGGCCAGCTCCTCTTCGAGCAGGGCGTGCACGGCGGCATCGTCGTCGATGAGCAGCAGGCGGGCCCGGGGAGCGCGGCCTGACGTGAGGCGGCGGATGCGATCGAGCAGGCGGTCGCGGTCGACCGGCTTGAGGAAGTAATCGTCGGCGCCGAGGGCCACGCCGAGCTCGCGGTTCTCCACCATCGAAATGATCACCACGGGGATCTCGCGGGTGATCTCGTCGCTCTTGAGCCGCTTGAGCACTTCCCAGCCGTCGAGGCCGGGCAGGACGAGATCGAGGGTGACCGCGCAGGGCCGGGCTTCGCGCGCGAGCCGGACGGCCTCTTCGCCATGGCGGGCGCGGATGGAGAGGTAGCCGGCCGAGGTCAGCGCGGAGGCGATGAGCTCATAGGCCTGCGCATCGTCTTCGACGACGAGCACGCGGTCGCTCGTCGGTCCCTCCGGCTCCGCCGCCACCGGGAGCATCTGGATGCGCGAGACGACGGCGGCCTTCACCGTGAGAGGCAGAATGAACGTGAAAGTGCTTCCCTTGCCGGGCGCGCTGTCGACGCGGACCGAGCCGCTCTGCAGCTCGACGAACTTCTTCACCAGGGCCAGCCCCAGGCCCGTACCGCCGAACTCGCGCTTGGCCGTGCCGTCCACCTGGCGGAACTCCTCGAAGATCACGTCATGGTCCTTCGGGTCGATCCCGATGCCTTCATCGCGCACGGAAACGGCGATGGTCTCGCCGATCAGCCGCGCGCTCACGGTGATGGGCCGTTCCGGCGGCGAGAACTTCACGGCGTTCGAGAGAAGGTTGAACAGGATCTGCTTGAACTTCGCCAGATCAGTCTCGATCTGGGGAAGGTCGGCAGGGACGTCGAGGGCGAAGTTGGGCTGGGCTCGCGACATCCCTTTCATCACGTGGCAGACGCTCTCCACGACCTGGTGGACGTCGAAGCGCTCGGGGAAGATCTCCATCTTCCCTGCTTCGATCTTCGACAGGTCGAGGATGTCGTTGATGATGCTGAGGAGGTGCTGGCCGCTGGCCAGAATGTGCTTGAGGAAGTTGAGATGCTTCGCGTCGACCTTGCTCTCCAGCCGCTCCACCAGGATCTCGCTGAAGCCGATGATGGAGTTCATGGGCGTGCGCAGCTCATGGCTCATGTTGGCCAGGAACTGGCTTTTCAGCCGGTCGGCCTCCTGGATGTGGCGATTCGCTTCGGCCAGCTCGTCGGTGCGCACCCGAAGCTCCTGGGCCAGGCGGGTGAGCTCGGCGATCTTGCGGTTCTCCTCCACTTCCAACTGCCGGATGCGGAGGCGTTTCTCCTGGAGATTGGCCACTCCCATGAGGAAGAAGAACGATGCGCCGAAGAGGAAGATCATGCGCGTGAGCGCATCGAGGAAGACGGCGTCGAAGAGCTTGACCTGCCCCATCCACGTCAGCACGCCAAGGTAGGCGAGGGTGTTGACGACGGAGACGACGTAGACCGTCCGCCTGGTGGTGGCGAAGGCGGCGCCCGAGGCGGTGGCCAGGTACCAGATGTACCAGGGGCTGTCGAAACCTCCGGTGATGGCCACGCCGATGGTGGGATAGGCGACGTCGCAGGCGATCCAGAGAGGATTGAGGATGCGCCTGTCGACGCCGCGCTTGAAGAGGGCCCGGAAGAGGAGCGACAGGCCGCAGGAGACGATCCAGACGCCGATGGCCCACTTGAGGCTGAGGCCGAAGACGCCGAGAGAGCGCCCGATCAGCCCGGCCAGGAAACCGATGGTGAACACGCCGATGTGGCTCGTTTGCACGGCCAGGTCGAAACGACGCACGCTGTCGGGGGTGGAAGACATCGGGATGGCGGGAATTCTAGCGCGCCCGCGACCCGGACACGGCAGGAAGAGAGCGGCCGGCTGGAGGCGAAGGTGCTGTCGAGGCTGCGTTCCGCACTCTACAGCCGGTAGCACAAGTGGGCGATTTCACCCGTCATCGGACTCCGGAGGACGGTCGTTAGAGGGGATTCAGCCTTGAGCTATTGCAGGCCCTTGCGGCCTCGGAGAGAAGCGGAACACCGAGGTATCCTCGGGTGCGTGACGGGTGAAAGGTACATTTGGAGTCACCGGAAGCCAGCGTTGAATCTTGCCAGGCATGGCCTTTCGTTCCAGGAGGCTACCCAGGTCTTTGAAGATCCTCTTCAGTTTGTATTCGAAGACGCGGTGCACTCTGATCATGAAGACCGGCACGGTGTGATCGGTGCACTTCTCGATGGCAGAATCATCGTGGTCGTGTACGTGTTGACGAAACAAGAGCAAATTCGTTTGATCAGCGCCAGACGGGCCGAGCGGGCCGAAATCCGCTGCTATATGAACGATCCTGACCAACTGCGTGATGAGGCACTTGAAGTAACAGAGAGGGACGAAGACGACTTCGATCTATCGAAGGTCGACTGGAGCAAGGCCCATCGCGGTCCACGGTTCAAGCTGAAACGTGGCCCCGACTGGGTACGTCTCGAAGACCACGTTCGAGTGATCTTTCAGGGCGACGAAGAAGTCAACGATGCGCTGAAGTGGATCATGCGCGACGGGAGATATGAGCTCGATTTTGAGAAACGCGCCGCGCGCGAGCGTGCCAAAGGCGAAGAGCCAGTCATAGCGGAGCCGCCGCTGCCTGTCCTTTCGGACGACAGCTCTTGTCCGCGGCTTTCCGAGCCGTCCCCGAAGCGTGGCGGCAGCCGTCGCCGGTCGTGAGGCGCCACCCGAAGGCAGTTGCCGCTACTTCTGCGCGGAGACGATCTTCTGCAGCCAGCTTACGTCGGCCGTCTTCCCGCTCGTCAGGTTCTCGCCGTCGAGCGTGATGCCGAGGAAGGCGATGCACATCTCGTCCGTCGTCGACTCGCCCCAGGACACGGCTTTGGGCGGCGAGTTCGGGTTGCGCCAGTTGTCGGTCGAGTTGTCGTAGTACGCGCCGAGGGACAGGCGCGTTCCGGTTGGAAGCGCCACGGCGTTCTCGAAGCGGTACAGGCCCTGCCAGTTGAAGTCCCAGTCGTCGATGTTGATCAGGCAGGAGTACGAGCCGTTCGGCATGGCCGCCGTCACGTTCATCCGGCGGCCGAGCAGGTGCATGTGCGGCGCGATGATCCAGAGATGCGCCGGCACCGGGATGGGGATGGGCAGCGAAGCGGTGACGAGGTAGTTCGCTTCGTTCGGGGGAATGGTGAAGGTCTGATTGATGAGCGGGACCAAGCGGAGAAGCTGCTTCGGCTTCGTCTTCGCGAAGTAAATGCCGATCTCTGTCCGGTCCGGCACGGGCTGGGCGTGGGGGTGATAGTGCACCTGCAGGACGACCCGCGAGCCGGCCGGCAGTGAATAGGCGATATCGTCCGGCAGCTCCACGGGACGGGAACCGGGCGCCCATCCGCCGAGGCTGGCGGCATTGACGTTCGTGACGTTGAATCCCGGTCCGCCGAACGAGGTGTAGCCCGGCCCGGCGTCCTTGTCGTCGAGCGCCTGCGACGAGCCATCCGTGTCCAGGTAGGCGATGACGTGATGCACCTCGGCGCGGTTTCCGGGATGGATGTCGATGGCCGAGACGTACTGGTCCTGCGTGAGCTGGGTGGGAAGGGGGAAGCAGCGGTACATGTCGCCGGTGGCCGGCGGCGTATACGCCTCGGGATACGACAGCACGAGGTCGGGCTGCCCGAGCGCCCAGCCGGAGTCGAAGGAGAGGGGCGCGGGAAGGTCGGCCGGATTGCCTTCCGGCGCGCCGTTGTCGACCCACTTGCCGATCGTGTCGATCTCGTCGGCTGAGAGGATGCGGGGCTGGTTGAACGTGCCGCAGCCTTCGACCGGCTTCCAGGGCGGCATCTGTTTCGTCTGGGTCATGAACTTGATGGCGTCGGCATGTCCGGCGGCATCGGTGTACGACATCAGGGAGAACGGGGCGATGTCTCCGGGGTGATGGCAGGTCTGACAGTGGGCCTGCATGATGCGGCTCACTTCCTTGCTGTACGTCGGCCCGTTCAGCGCCGGCTGAGGGTTGGGATGGGCGACGATGCGCTGCCGAGCCGCGAAGAGCAGAAGCGGCGCCGCCGCGAGGATCAGCCAGGAAATCAGCCGACGCGACATGATCGGGGATGATACGCCTGATACGGTCTATTCCGCTTTCATGGCGTTGACGACGTCGATGCGGTTCGTCAGGCGGGCTGGGACGATTCCGGCGAAGACGGAGGAAACAAAGGTGACGGCGAGCGAGAGCGCGATGAGGCGCGCCGGCACGTGGAACTCGATCGTCCAGCCGAACGATTGCCTGTTGATGACGTTGATGAGGATCCAGGAGAGGACGTAGCCCATGGCCAGGCCGGTGACGGTGGAGGTGCCGCCGAGGATGGACGACTCCATGACGATCATCCGGCGGACCTCGGCGGCGTGCATGCCGAGGACGCGGAGGAGGGCCAGTTCCCGGGTGCGCTCCAGGATCAGGGCCGCCAGGGTGTTGACGATCCCCAGCACCGCCACCACGATGGCCACTCCAAGCAACGCATAGGTGATGAGGAACGTCTGGTCGAAGATGCGCATCACCTCCGTGCGGATCTCGCGGTTCGTCACGACGAAGGCGTGATACTTCGGCCCGAGAGCGGACTCCAGCCGCACGCGCGCATCCTCGAGCTTCACGCCCGGCCGGAGATAGACGATGACCGTGTTGATGGCGTCGTCGTGAAAAGCGTGGATGAACATCCGCCGCGGCATGACGATCGCGCCGCGGTCGTTCGAGTAGTCGCGGTAGATGCCGGCCACGCGGAAGCGCTCTACGCCGTTGGCGGTCGGCAGCGGAAGGGCGTCGCCGACGCGCTTGCCCAGCTTCGTGGCCAGCGGTTCCGAGATCATCACGCCGTTCCCGCCCTCGGCGCCGGCCATGGCATCCGGGCCTGAGCGCGGAGAGATCATCGGGAGATGGCCGTACCGCGACGCGACCTCGAAGTCGGCACCGCCGACAGCGACAATCGAATCGCCGAGCGTGATATTGCGGCCGCGAATCCTGTCGAACGCGGCGATCAAGGGCATGCGCGCCAGGTCGTCCGCGATCGACGGCGGAAACACGGCGATGTCTCCGTTGGAGAGCCCCTTCGACGGCCGCAGCCAGAGGTCCGAGCTGACTGTCTGGTCGACCCAGATCCGAACGGTCTCGCGAAAGCTGCCGACCATCAGGGCCACGGCGACCATCATCCCGGTCGCGAGCGACAGGGCGGCGCAGGCGATCGACGTGCGTCGCAGCGATGCCGGAATGGACGCCGAGGCCAGTTGCCCCACGAGACCGAAGAGGCGGCGGAGCAGCGGCATCACCAGTGAGGACGCGCTGATGATGAGCAGCGGCGCGAGCAGCGAGAAGCCGGTCACGACGAGCAGAACGGCCACGTACCCGCCGGCGGCAATCGTGCCGATGGGCGGAATGCGCGTGGCCGCGACGGCCGCCAGGAAAGCAACGAGGGCGGCGAGCGCAAGCGCGCCATTACGACGCCGGCCGACGCGCTGTTGCAGTCCTGGGCGGATGAGCAGGTTGGGACGCAGGCCGGCGGCTTCGATCGACGGCTGCAGGGCCGATAGGAGCGAAAGGATCGTCCCGACCGCCACTCCCAGTGCGACGATGCCCAGAGTGAGCGCGATGGCTTCCGGCCGGGAGGCCACATAGAGCGCATTGATGGTCCGGCCGATGAGCCGCAGGATCGACGATGCCAGGAAGTAGCCGAGGCCGATCCCCAGAAGCGAGCCCGCGGCGCCGAACACGAGGCCCTCGCCGAGGAACGCGCCGAAGATCTGGGCGGGTGAGACGCCGAGCGTCTTGAACACGCCGACATCCCGGCGACGCCGCAGGATCGAGATGAGGACCGTGTTGTAAACGAGGAACATGCCCACGAGCAGGGCCACGCCGGCCAGGGCGAAGAGGTTGACGCGGAAGGCC
Organism: uncultured Thermoanaerobaculia bacterium; assembly: GCA_964650405.1. Taxonomy (GTDB): domain Bacteria; phylum Acidobacteriota; class Thermoanaerobaculia; order Gp7-AA8; family Gp7-AA8; genus CAZYTO01. The sequence goes on from CAZYTO010000013.1 coordinate 9,113, forward strand.
AGCAGCATCTTCTCGACGCGCTCGTTGCGGCGGGAAGGACGCTCCAGGCGCGCATTGGCCGGAACGACACGCGCGATCTCGCGAAGATCGACGCCGTCCGGCACGATGAGGTCGATCCGCGAGAGACGTCCGGTCATGCCGAACGCCTTCTGGGCCGTGGCGATGTCGACGACACCGATGGCGCCGTTGAAGGCCGTGGCAGGCCCGTGCGCTTCGAGGAGGCCGCGCACGATCATCGGTTTGCGGTGCCCGCCCACCTCGATGGTGATGGTGCTTCCGAACCGCAAGCCGTGCTCGCGGGCGAAAGGCGCCGGCAGGACGATCGAATCGTCGCGGAAGAGGCCGAGATAGGTCAGCGCATCCCTTGACGTGACGACTCTCGCGTAGCGATAGTCACGGAAGTGAACGTCGCTGAGCAGATCGACGCCGAGAATGCGGATCGGTGTGCCGCCGGTCATGAGACCTTCGATGTCGATGACCGGAGCGAAGCGGACGCCGCGCTGCCAGAGTGGTTGCAAGGAGAGGAGGACGTTTTCGTCGATGCCGGCATCGGCGGCGATCTGCCAGTTGGCGCGACCGGCGACAGCGTCGACGGAGTCGCGGAAGGCGCGCAGCGCGCTCTGGTTCGACAGCTCGATGGCCACGACCACGGCTACACCGACGGCGATGCCGAGGAGGGTAAGGAGCGTGCGCAGTTTCTCGCGGACGATAGGGCGGAAGACGAGGGCGGTGAGGATCGGCGAGCGAGTGACGGTGCCGGCCGGCGAGCGGCCCGCGGCGAGCGGAGAGCGGGATTCGTGATCGGATTCGCTGCTCGAAGCCCTGGACTCCCGCCCGGCGTTTCCCGCCGCCGGAGCGCTCACGTCAACCGCCCATCCGCCACGCGAACGACGTACTGGCCGAAGGACGCGGCGTGGTCGGAATGCGTGGCCATGACGATCGTCGGCTTGTCGGCATCGTGGATCTCGCGGATGAGCTGCAGGATGGCTTCGCCGGTCTTCGAGTCGAGGTTGCCGGTGGGCTCGTCGGCCAGGATGAGACGCGGGCGGTGGACGATGGCGCGCCCGATGGCCACGCGCTGCATCTCACCGCCGGAGAGCTCGTTGGGGAAGTGGCGGGCGCGGTGCTGCAGGCCGACGCGGGCCAGCACGTCGCGAGCGCGCCGCTCGACCTCGGAGCGGGAAGCGCGGGCCAGCGAGAGCGGGAAGGCGACGTTCTCCAGGACGTTGAGGGTCGGCACGAGGTTGAAGAACTGGAAGATGTAGCCGAGCGAGCGCCGGCGCAGGTCGGTCAGGCCGCGCTCCTCCATGCCGCTGATCTCGAGGTCGTCGAGGAAGATGCGGCCGCGCGAGGGCCGGTCCACCGCGCCGATGAGATTGAGAAGCGTCGATTTGCCGCTCCCGGAGGCGCCCATGAGCACAGCGAAGGCCCCGCTGGCAATGGTCAGCGACACGCCGTCGAGCACGTGTACCGCCGCGCTTTCCTCGCTGGCGTCGTACTCGTGCGAGACATTTTCGAGCCTTACGTCCATGGCAGCGATTCTGCAACATTGCGCCACGGTTTGACGACACTCCTTTGCGGCGACTACGCTCCCACTTTCGAAGGAGGTTTCCACCATGGATGAGACCACCGGCCAGGCCGGAGAAAGCGATTCGTCGTCACGCTTCGGCCGCGCGAAGGATTTCGTCAACGAGAAATACGACAAGGCATCCGACGCCATGCGCGATCAGTACAACCGGATGCGCGAGAAAGTGGAAGACGTCGACTTCGGGGCCATCGCCGATCAGGTCCGCAGTTACGTGCGCTCGAATCCCGGCAAGGCGCTGCTGCTCTCGGTCGGCGTCGGCTTCGTGATCGGACTGCTGCTGCGCCGCGATGACGGTGATGAGGAGTAGGCACGGCATGGCCACGACACGGAACGAGGATCACGAGCGCGCGGCGGCAGGTATGGACTACGACTTTCCCATTCGCGAGAAGGCATCACAGCTTGGAGCGGCCATGGCCGAAAACGGTCCCGAGGCGCTGTTCGAGGAGATCGAAAAGATGCTCCCCGAATCGTGGCGCGAACAGATCCAGAGCTTTCCCATCGCCGCCGTGCTCCTCGGACTGGGCGTCGGCGTATGGCTGGGAATGCGCAAGGGCGACGAGATCATCGCGGCCGGATCGTCGATGGTGACGGCGGCGGCGATGTCGAACATCAGCAGCGCGTTCGGCGGCGGCGCCGCCGAAGACTGATCGCCGAGGGTTGATCGACGGCGCGAGACGCGAGCAGCGGGCCGGCCGGGGTCCGGCTCGCAGCTCGCGCAGTGACCACTCGCCGTAACCCGTTGATTCGCTTACAATTGGTGGCAATGGAGACGCGGCCGCTACCCATTCCTCTGCCCGATCACGATTCAGGACCCCATCACCTCGCGTCTCTCGCCGCCGAGGTGCACCGGACGTATTTCTACAAGGTCCCGCCGCTGCCGATCTTCTGGGGCCAGCAGATCCGGCGCAAGAACCGCCGCTCCATCCGGCTCGGCTCGTACAACCACATCACCTGCGACATCCGCATCCACCCGCTCCTGAACGCGCCGAACGTGCCGGCGTTCTTCATCCAGTCCATCATCCATCACGAATACCTGCATCACATGCTGGGCGCGCCGCACAACCGCCGCTTCCACCAGCAGGAACGTCTCTTCCGCTACTACCGGGAATCGAAGGAGTGGCTGCGCCGCAACCTGCACTTCCTCCTCGGCAGGAAGAGCACGAAGCTCGTTCCGGCGGCCGCGCAACGCGACCTGCCGCCGCAACTGGCGCTGTTCTGAGACTTCAGCGGCGCGACAGACAGACCCGCGGAAGGCGAGCGGATAGGAGCGAGCGGCGAGCGGGAGTCCGTTACACAATCAGCGCTGAGGTGGAAGACGGACAAGATTGTCCGTCTTCCATGCCGCGCTCACACGCCCATCGGGAAGGTGAGGTTGTAGATGAACCGGCCGCGCTGGACCGACAGGACGAACGAGGAGCGCTCGGCGGCCTGGGTAAGCTGCTGGTTCAGCTCCTTCACGCTGGAGATCTCCGCTCCGTTGATGCCGACGATGTAGTCGCCGGGGGCGAGGCCGGTCGATTCGCCGCGGGAGCCGTTGGCGACCTCGTCGACGACGATGGCGCCGCGCCGGTCACTCACGCGCAGGCCGGCAACCTCCCAGAGGATTCGGAGCCCGAGGTCGTTGGGAGGGTCGACAGGACGAAGCGACATCGCCCGGGAGGCGCCGTCGCGGTTGATCGTGACGTCGACCGGATGGCCGCTGGGAAGCGTGGCGGTGTACGTCGAAAATGCCTCGCGCGAGTCCACCGGCCGCCCGGTGACGGAGGTGATGACGTCGCCGGCCTTCATGCCGGCTGCCTGCGCCGGCGAACTGCCGAAGACGCGGGCCACGACTGCGCCTTTGACCGGCTTGAGGCCCATCCGCTTCGATTCTTCCGGAGTGAGCGTCGCGGTCACGGCGCCGATCCAGGCGCTGTGCACCTGCCCGTAGCGCAAAAGGTCCTGGATGACCTTTCTGGCTCGGTCGACCGGAATCGCAAAGCCGATGCCCTGTGCCTGCGCGTAGATGGCGACGTTGATCCCGACCACTTTCCCTTCGATGTTCAGCAGCGGGCCGCCGCTGTTTCCGGGGTTGATCGACGCGTCGGTCTGGATGAAGTCCGTGAACGTGCGCCCGGCCTCCTTCGACGGCACGGAGCGGCCGAGGGCCGAGACGACGCCGGTGGTGACGGAGCCGGAGAGGCCGAAGGGATTGCCCACCGCGACGACCGTCTCGCCGATCATGAGGTCGGAGGACGTTCCGATTGGTGCGGCGGTAAGCTGCTTCGTGTCGACGCGGAGCACGGCAAGGTCACTGTCCGGATCGACGCCGAGCAGTTTGGCCGGCATCTGCGAGCCGTCCTGAAAGTTGACGGTGATCCGCGACGCCCCTTCGACGACGTGATTGTTCGTGACGATGATGCCGTCGCTGGACCAGACCACGCCCGATCCGAGCGACTGTGAGGTATAGGCACGCTCCTGCCCATTGAAGAAGCCGAACGGATCAAAGAAAGGGTCAGCCTCGCGGCGGCGGATGGTGGCCTCGGTCTGGATGTTGACAACGGCCGGCAGGACGTTGTGGGCAACGACGACGACGGGGGTACGCCGCGCGGCGCTGACGGTCGGAGGGATGGCGGTCGCCGGCTGCTGGGGCGCGACGGTCTGCGATTCCGCGGCTGGTTTGCAGGCCAGGCTGGCGAAAAAAAGGACGATGGTGATCCGGAGCTTCTTCATGGCAGGCGAATTCTAGTGTCGTAAACTGATTCCATCGGTGAAGCTCAAGCTCATCTTCAATCCAGCCGCCGGCCGCGGGCGGGCCAAAAAACACGTCTCCCGGGCGGTGGAGCGTCTGCGCGCGCTCGGGGCAGACGTCGACATCCACCCGAGCACGAGTCCTGCCGATCTGACGACGCAAGCCGCGGAAAGTTCCCGCGGCGGTTGCGACCGGGTGGTGATCTGCGGCGGCGACGGGACGCTCAACCTCGGCGTGAGGGAGTTCGACCTGGCGCGCGGGACCATGGCGCTCATTCCCCTCGGCTCGGGCGACGACTTCGCCCGCGTCCTCGGCATTCCCCGTGACGTCGACAGCGCCTGCGAGCTGGCGGTGCGCGGGACGCCGCGCTCCGTCGACGTGGCCATGGCCAACGGGCTGCGCTATCTCGGCGTGGCCGGCCTCGGGTTCGACTCCGAAGTGGCCAGCTTTGCCAATGCGCATTCGAGCTTCCTGCGCGGCTCGGCGGTCTACCTCTACGCCATCCTTCGCGTCCTGCCGCGCTTCACTCCTCGGCGCGTCACCATCAACGGGAAGTCCGACGACATCATGTTCGCCGCCGTCGGCAACTCGCGGCAGTACGGCGCAGGTATCCGTATTACGCCGGCCGCCGTCATCGACGACGGAGAGCTCGACTTCTGCATCGTGCACCGCACTTCGCGGTTTCAGCTTCTGAAGACGCTCCCGAAGGCCTACACGGGGGCGCACGTGAAGAGTGCATTCGTGGAGACCGGCCGCGGCCTCGTGTTCACGTTCGAGGCGCCGCAGCGGATGGAGGTCTACGCCGACGGTGAGCGATTGACCGAGACGCCTGTGCGCTTCGAGCTGGCGACGGAGAAGCTGCGCATCGTGGCGCCGTAGCGAGCGACCGGTCGAGCGTCAGACAAGGGAGATCGTCGGCGCCCGGAACAGCGTGGCAAGCGTGATGTGCGTCGCGTGTACGGGAATGTCGCGCGATTCGAGAGAAAGGCGGCGACTGCGATGGTGGGGACCGGACGGACCGTCGAGGCCCATGCCATCAGTCGACGAGTTGGATGCCGCCGCGCTTCGGCTGCGAGGTGGTAACGGTCGTGCTCTCGAGAGCCTGGGTGAGCAGCAGGTCGGTGTCGGCGCGGCCGTCGGCCATATATCCGGTGACGATGAACTTGTCAGCGCCCTGCGGATAGTAGCGATACGGCCGTCCCCACGGATCGACGAGGAGCGATTCCGTGACGTAGAACGGTGTCAGGTCGGCAAGCTTCTGCGGCATGCGCCCGTTGACGGAGGTATAGGCCTCGACGGCGCGGCCGATGGCCTGGATGCGCTCGGTGGAGATGGCCTTCCGGGCCTCGGCGATCGACGAAGCGCGGGCCGGAGCGGCAATCGGACCGAAGGCATTGAGGGGATTCTTGAAGGAACTGGCCAGGGAGACCAGGACGAGCAGGGTCAGCACGGCCACGAGCGGCAGCGGGACGGGCGTCTCGGCGATCTGGGCCTCGTCGAGGGGCGCCTGTTCGAGGACGGCCTGGGCCGTCTTGCCACGCACCTCTTCGATGAGGTCGCGGGTGAGGAGCTCGTAAAGAGACTTGTTCGTGTCGAATTCGGAGAAGCGCGAGGCCTCGACGATGTCGGCCACGGTCTGCGTCCCGTCGACGAGGTCGTAGATCTGCTTCTCCTCGCGGCTGATGCGGATCTTGTCGCTTGCGGCCGGCTTGCGCCGCCGCGAGGCGGCGGGCTGGTCGTCGAAATCGATCTCGTCGCCTTCGTCGCTGACGACGATCTCCTGATCGGTCAGCTTCTTGCGGAAGACCATGTCATAGGAGCGGATGCGCTTCTCGATGATCGGCCACTCGTCGATCATCCGCGCGCCTTCCATCAGGATCGACTCGGCGGTGATCGGCACGACGTTGTCGCGGTCGTACTCAATCGTGGTCTCCTGCGAGAAGTGATAGTCGCCGTCCTTCCAGCGGAAGAGCCGGTAGACGATCTGCAGGATCTGGAGCTGGATGGCCTGTCGCAGCGCGTCGGGAGAAATGATCCCGTAGTGCGTGAGGATGAAGCCGAGCCGCTGCAGGGTCTCCTTCTGGATCTCCAGAGCCCGTCCGAGCTGGTCGCCGGTCAGGACGCCCGACTTGATCAGCACGTTGCCGAGGCGGTTTTCCAGACGGTGGCTGAGCGAGTCGGCGCCGACCACCTTGCCGTCGAGAAACGTCACCGTCACCGTGTCGTCCTTGCTGCGAAGCGTGAGGACGCCGGTCTTCCGCTGCAGGCCGATGAGCTGGAAGATGTCGGCCAGGCTGAAGTCGCGGAGTGTGCCTTCCAGTGCCATTAAGCCGTGGCCCTCCGCTTGTAGACCGGCAGCGTCATCATCACCCACAACACGATGGCCAGGAGGATGGCCAGGGTACGCACCAGGTTCTGGGCCATGCTGCCGGTCAGTACGGGCGCCAGGCGGCCGATGGACAGCGCCATGAGAACGAAAAACAGGAAGGAAAAGAGGCCGAGCATCCCTGCTACGGTGCGCCCCTCGAGAAGTTGCGCGCTTCCGGGGAAAAACGTGGCGAAGAGCCTGTTGCGCGTGAGGATGCCGGACTGGTGCTCGTGCACTTCCTCGAGTTTCGAGCGCTTCGTGTCGAGGGACACGCCGTCGCGCTTGAGATAGATGTGGATGCACTGCGTGCAGTAGGTCGTGCTCTCACGGGCCGACTTGCAGCGGTAGCAGAAGGTGCGGCCGCACTTGATGCACGATCCGGCAAAGCCCGCCTTCCGCCGTTTGAGGAAAACGAGCGGCGCGAGGATGAGGGTGAGGACGGCGGCGATCGTAACAGGGTTGCGCGCGCTGATCAGCGGATCGAACCAGGAGTAGTTGCCGAAAAGGCTGCCCGCCACTCCCGTCCAGGCCAGGCCGGAAGCCACTTCCCAGGCATCGGAGATCGGAGGCCGGTAGACGGCGATCTTCAAGCCGGTGGCGTTCGACGAGGAGAGCTTCTCGATGTAGGAGCGGTCGATCCGGCGCGCCTGGTCGAGTTGCGCGGCCTGATCCTCGAACTTGTACAACTCGCCGCTGGCGATGGAATGGTTGTAGAAGGCGATGGCCAGGCGCGGATCGAGCGTTACCGCTTTTTCATACTCGGTGACGGCGGCGGCGAAGTCGTTCTCGATGAAGTGAAGGTTGCCGAGGTTTACGTGCGCGCCGGCCGATTCGTGCAGCTCGAGCGAACGGCGGTAGGCGGCGCCGGCGCGGGCGTCATTGCCCTCCTGCAGTTCCAGATTGCCGAGGAGGAGCTGAAGGGTGGCGTCCTCCGGTGCCACTTTCACCAGCTCCTGCATGCGATGCAGTGCGCCGGGATAGTAGGCCTGCTCATCGCTGGCGATCGCGGCCAGGACCACTGGGCTGTCCACGCCGGCGATCCAGTGCGAAGTTAGATCGAGCAGGATCGGCGCCGCGGCCAGCAGAACGCCGAAGATGAGGATGAGTACGCGCTCCGCCTTCGTGGCGTAGCCGAAGAAGATGACGAACCAGTAGAAAACCAGCCAGACCGGACCGAGCCAGAGGAAGATCGGAGCGAGCAGCAGGGCGAAAGCGAGAACGGTCACCGCACCGCCGCGGAAGCGGCCGGCCAGGATCTCGCGGAAGTCGTGGGCCATGTCCCGCCCATAGCGGACGAAAAGCGCGATGGCGAAGATGACGGCCGTCAGGGCGATCGCGGCCAGGAGGACGACCAACGTATCAGCACGGCTGAGAAGGCGTGAGCGGTAGTGCGTGAAGATCCGTCCGTAGCCGGCGAAGGCGGCGGGAACGGCCTGCGCGTACTGCTTCCCGTCGCTGGACCGGTCGGCCCTGGTGAATGCCACGGCCGGTGAGTGCGGATCGAGCTGATCGGCGGTCTTCGAGGCCCAGTCGGCCTTGGCGTTGTCGTGGTCCTTCGCCGCCTGACGCGCCAGCGATGCCGCGGCAGCGGCGTAGATCGGAAGGGTGTGGATGCCGAGGTCGCGTGCTGCGGTGGTGAGGTCGTTGACGCGCTTGGTGGCGTTGTCGAAGTCGCCCGTATCCGCCGCGGCGGTCGCCTGCGGCCAAAGGTTACGCGGCGTGGCCTGCTCGGCTCGTGCGACGACCGAGCCCAGGCACACCCACGCAGCAAGCGAGCAGACGACAAGTCGCTTCATTCAGATGGTTTTCGTCCGCTGAACGAACGCCAACTTCAATTCTCCCAAATGTGTGGCCAAAAAGTCTTCCTCGTCCTGAGTGAGGTTTCCCGCCGTCTTCTCCTTGAGCATGGTGATGATCTCGATCATCTGCCGCGCTGCCGCCGGGTCGATAGCCGGCTTCGGCTGATAGGGGTTGCGCAACATGCCGAGGGACATATAGGCCTGCGCGATCAGGGGCTCGATGAAGTCCGTGAATGCCGTGCCGGGGTTCTGGGCCTTGTCGGCGATGCTGCGGTTGCGGCGGTCGTCGCCCGGCGGCGGTTCCTGTTTCGTGCGGCGCTCCTGGGCCTTCGGCGCTTCTGCCGCCGGAGCCGGCGCCGGAGCGGGCGCTGCCTCGCGATGGACCGACGGATCCGCCGGTGAGATCTCGCTTCGGAACTCCTCCCGAATTTCTCCCTCGGGGGTGAAGATCCGTTTGTCGGTTACCTTGATCTGTTCCCTTCCTGGTTTCTCGGCTGGCACGCCTCACCTCCGCCGCGCTCGCGGCGTGCACTCATCTGGGAGTGAAAGAGCGAAATGCTATCACCTCACCGGCAGGCAGGGGACGGTGAGCGGCGGGCGGGGAAGCGTTGGTTGCGGCCTTCCCGCTCGCTGCTCGCTGCGAACTGCCTGCTGTCGCGAACACCCGGCCACCGGCCTGCCTCCGCGGGCGTGTTTTACCACTCTTCGCTATCATCGCGCGCCGTGCGCATCTTTCAGGTGCTCGAGTTCAACCAGTTCAACACCGGTTCGGTGCACCAGATGTATCAGGCTGCTGCCGGGCTCAGCGAGCGCAGGCATGAGGTCACCATCGTCAGCCGCCCGGACTCCACGCTGGCGGCACATGCGGCCGGGGCCGGTGTGCGGTTCGAGGGTCTGCCCATGCGTCACCAGTTCGACCTCCGTTCCATTGCCGGGCTGAGGCGGCTCATCCGGGAGCTGAGGCCGGACGTCATTCACGTGCACAAGGGCATCGCCCACGCCCTGGCCTTTGCGGCGACGGCATTTGCCGGAGCACGGCGCCCGGGCGCGTTCGTCGTCAACCGCGGCGTCTCCTTCCCGCTGGACCGCTGGAATCGCGGCAAGTACCGCACCGCCCGTGTCGACCGCGTCGTCACCGTATGCGAAGACATCAAGCGCGTCATCGTCAGCAGCGGACGCCTGCCCGAGGGGAAGGTGGTCGTCGTTTATGCGGGGACCGATGTGACCCAGTTCGACCCGGCCAGGTGGGACCCTCGCGCCTTCCGCCGGGAGAAGGGAATCGCCGGCGATCGGTTCCTCGTCGCCCAGGTGGGCGTGCGCGACTGGAAGGGGTGGATGGAGCTGATCGACGCAGTCTCCGAGGTGGCCACCGCTCATTCCAACATCCATCTTGCCCTCATCGGCTGCCGCAGTGAGGGGGAGGTGGCGGAGGTGAACGCCTATGCAGGGAAGCGGGGCATGGGCCAGCGTGTCACCGCGGTCGAGTACCGCACCGACATGCCGAACGTGTTCGCCTCGTGCGATCTGGTGGTCGACGCCTCCTGGGCCGGTACCGGAATCACCGGCACCGTTCGAGAGGCCATGGCCATGCAGAAACCGGTCATCGCCACGGATTGCGGCGGCAACCGGGAGCTGGTGTCCTCGCCGGACGTTGGTTGGCTCGTGCCGAAGCGCGACGTGGCCGCGCTCGGGAAGGCCATCGCAGCGGTGGCCGGAGATCCGGTGCACGCCGCACGCGTGGCCGCGAACGCGCGGCAGCACGTCGTGAACGGATTCTCGAAGGAGCTGCGGATTACGAAGCTGGAGGACCTGTACCGCACGATCCTCGCGGGGAAGACGTTGTCGTTGTCGCCGCCTGATGCTACGGGTTCTTCTCGTCCGGCGTAATCAGGTCGATGGCGTTACCGTGATCCGGTTCGACCATCATGGTCGTGTAATGCCATTCCCGTCCTTCGCGGTCGCCGATCACGTGGACCTGCGCTTCCTGATGGGTACCGAGGATCTTGAAGTGGATGTCGGCGTGACCGTGACCGCGTTCGGCGTTCACGGTGCCGCGAATGAGGAGACCTGCCTCGATGGGGGAGCCGAGGGCTGCTTTGACGCGCGGATCGTGAGAGGCGCGGTCGAATGAGGTGCGGAAGGCGTCGGTACGATGGAGTGCACCGAACGCCACGATCATGACCCCGGCGATGAACACGCAGAAGCCGATGACCACGATGCCGCAGCCCACCGCGACGATCTTGCACCCCGACGGCTTATTCTGCTGGGGTGGTGGCTGCTGTAGGGCATAGCCTCCGCCGGCCGGCGGCATGGCTGTCATGACCCCGCGATTCTACGCCAGGGCGTTGACATGCTCGGCGACGCTGGCGGCCAGTCCCTCCATGTCGTAGCCGCCTTCCAGCAGGGAGAGCACGCGTCCGCCGCTATGCTTCTGCGCCAGCTCCACCACCCGGCGGGTGATCTCGCCGTAGGCGTGTTCGGTCACGTTCATTCCACCCAGCGGATCGCGGCGGTGAGCGTCGAAGCCGGCCGAGAGAAGGATCACGTTCGGCGCGTAATCGTCGATGATCCTGACGATCTGCGCTTCCACGGCGTGAAGGTACGGTGCGTCGCCGGCTCCGCCGTCCATGGGGATGTTCTTCGTGAAGCCGCGTCCGCGTCCCGCGCCGATCTCCGCAGCCGCGCCCGTGCCGGGGTAAAACGGGTAGCGGTGGATGGAGGCGTAGTAGACGTCGTCCCGCTCCTCGAACAGGGATTGTGTGCCGTTGCCGTGGTGGACGTCGAAATCGAAGATGAAGACGCGCTCGACGCCGGGCTGTTCGCGCAGCCACTCGGCGACGCAGGCGATGGTGTTGAAGAAGCAGAACCCCATGGCTTCGACACGCTCCGCGTGATGGCCCGGCGGCCGGGCGATGACGAAGGCGCGCTCGTTCGAGTTCATCATCGCCTCCGCCGCCGTCAGCGATGCCCCCACGGCCGTGCGCGCCGCCGCGAAGGTCTGGGAGGAGATCGGGTTGTCCAGCGAGTGGAAGAGCCGCATCCCGGCGCGGCAGGCCTGCTCCAGCTCCTGCTCGTACTCGGTCGCGTGCGTCCGGGCGATGATGCGGTCTGTTTCAGGATGGCCGGCAGCGTCCCGGATCACGCTCGCCGCCAAGCCCGCGCGGTCCACGCCTGCCAGCGCCGCATCGAGCCGACGGGCCGTCTCCGGATGGCCGATCCCCGTATCGTGTCTGTAGAAGATCGGATGGGTATAGATGCGCATGCGTGCGGGCTGAGCCTACCAGTAGTCGGGATTCGGGCCGGGCTTCCGGGCTGTGTTTCACGCCTCGAGGGCGGGAGCGCTCTCCCTGCTAAACTCCGCCTCCCTTGAAGCGCATTCTCCAACTGGTCGGTGTCGCGGCGCTCACGATCTTCTTCCTGGCGTTCTTCCTCTGGAAGAGCGATCTTAGCGACGTCGGGCGGAAAATGCGGGCGGCGGACGGCTGGTGGCTGACGGTAGGGTTCCTCGTCAATTTCTCAGCGCTCATCTTTCGGACGCAGCGCTGGCGGGTGATCCTCAATCACGAGCCGCCGCCCCGGTTCTACCCCACGTTTTTTGCGAACAGCGTCGGCTTCATGCTGGCCACGATCTTTCCCGGACTCGGCGCAACGTCGAGCGTGGCCCGTCCCGGACTGCTGGCTCGCCGCACCACGGTCAGCTTTCCGGAGGCGCTCGGCACGGTCATGACAGAGCGGGTTCTCGATCTCTTCTCGATCCTGATCCTGTTCGTCTACTTCGGCTTCGTGCGCTGGCGCCAGTTCTCCACGGATCCCAGGACGGCCGGAGCGTTCTACATCGTCAAGGCGGGCATCATCGGCGCGGGCGTTCTGCTGACGGCACTTACCCTGTTGGTGCTCGGTGTGCTGTTCCTTCGCCCCACGGTGCGGAAGGCGCACGTGTTCGTCGGCCGCATCATCCCCCGGCGCTTTCATGACGCCTGGATGCGGTTCTTCGAGTCGTTTGCCGTCAGTCTCGAGCTCTTCCGCCACCCGGTCCGGCTCGCGCAGACCGTTTTCTTCACGGCCTGCATCTGGCTCGCACTGCAGTCGCAGTTCTCGTTCGTCGCGCTGGCCATGCACAAGCCGCTGCCGTTCGATGCCAGTTTCTTCGTCGGTGGCGTGACGACGCTGGGGCTGGCCATTCCCACCCCCGGAGGCATCGGCGGCTTTCACAAGGCCTGTCAGATCGTTCTGACGAAGTTCTATGACTTCGACATCGACAGCTCCGTGGCCGTGGCGGTCCTGTTCCATGCCGTGGGGACGGTGCCGGTCCTGGTGACCGGTCTGCTGTTGTTCGCCCACGAAGGGTTGCGCTGGAAGGACGTCGCCAAGGCCGACACAGGAAGCTGAGGCCCGGCCGGGCCGGCGGAAGGTCCGGGACCCCGGTATTCCCTCTTAACCCGTGCCCTTCCAGCCGAGGGCGCCCTCTGCCCTTCTGTGATATACCGCGCCGCATGCGGTGCCCGTACTGCGGCAGCAGCGAAGACCGCGTGGTGGACTCGCGGGAGAGTCGCGAAGGGGAGGTCATCCGTCGCCGGAGGGAGTGCGTGCGCTGCGACAGGCGGTTCACCAGCTACGAGAAGATCGAGCAGGTGCCGTTTCAGGTGGTCAAACGCGACCAGCGACGGGAGGAGTACGACCGGGCCAAGCTGATGCGCGGGCTGCAGGTGGCCACGCGTAAACGGCCGGTCTCGCAGGATGCGCTGGAGCGCATCGCCGATTCGATCGAGGCGGCCATGGCCGACTCCGGCGAGCGGGAGATCTCCTCCCAGCGGATCGGCACGACGGTGATGGAGCGCCTGCGCGCTCTCGATCCCGTGGCGTACGTCCGGTTCGCCTCGGTGTATCGCAATTTCGAGGATGTCGATGCATTCGTGAAAGAGTTGCATCGTCTCAAATGAAGGTGATGTGCGTGGGAACAGTGATTGCAGTCGAGGCGGCCTGGTTCCCCTCCCATCGAGAGGCTGATTAAGACATGACCGACGCGAATGAAACCGCGAAAGAGGAAGCAATCAAGATCCCGGATGTCCTTCCGGTACTGCCGCTCAAGGACCTGGTGATCTTCCCGTTCATCATCGTCCCGCTGTCCGTGTCGCGGGAGAAATCGATCAACGCCGTCGACCAGGCCCTGGCCGAGAACCGGGTCATCATGCTCACGGCGCAGAAGGACTTCCAGAACGAGGATCCGGGCGAGGAGGATCTGTACCGCGTCGGCACCGTAGCCATCATCATGCGGATGCTGAAGCTGCCGGACGGCCGCATCAGGATCCTCGTCCAGGGCCTGTCCCGCGCCCGCATCGACTACTTCATCCAGACCGCGCCCTTCTTCAAAGCCAAGATCACACGCATCGAAGAGCCGGTGACGAAGGAGCGCTCGCTGGAGATCGAGGCGCTCATCCGGGCGGTGAAACAGAACCTGGACCGCGCCGTCGGCCTGGGCAAGAACATCAGCCCCGAGGTCATGGTCATCGCCGCGAACCTCGACGATCCGGCCCGGTTGACGGACCTGGCGGCATCCAACCTCGACCTGAAACTGGAGGAAGCGCAGCAGATCCTCGAGACGATCGATCCCGTGGAGCGGCTCAAGCGCGTCAACGAGCTCCTCACGCGGGAGATCAACCTCCTGACCATGCAGCAGGAGATCTCCTCCGCGGCCCAGGGCGAGATGAACAAGTCGCAGCGGGAGTACTTCCTGCGGCAGCAGCTCAAGGCTATCCAGTCCGAGCTCGGAGAAGGCGAGGAGCTCAGCGAAGAGGTAGAGAACTACCGCAAGAAGGTCGAGGAGAAGCTGATTCCGGCCGAAGCGAAGGAAGAGGTCGAGAAGCAGATCAAGCGGCTCGAGCGCTCCCATCCCGACTCCGCCGAGACCTCGATCATCCGCACGTATCTGGACTGGATGACCGGCCTGCCGTGGGGAGTGATGTCGGCCGACAACCACGACCTGGGCCGGGCCCGGACCATCCTCGACGAGGACCACTACGACCTCGAGAAGATCAAGGAGCGCATCCTCGAGTACCTGGCCGTCCGCAAACTGCGCGGGCAGAAGATGAAGGGGCCGATCCTCTGCTTCGTCGGACCTCCGGGCGTGGGCAAGACGTCCCTCGGGCGCTCCATCGCCCGCGCCCTCGACCGCAAGTTCGTGCGCATCTCGCTCGGCGGCGTCCGCGACGAGGCCGAGATCCGCGGCCATCGCCGCACGTACGTCGGAGCTTTGCCGGGCCGCATCATCCAGGCCATCAACCAGGCCCAGACGTCGAACCCGGTGTTCATGCTCGACGAGGTCGACAAGATCGGCGCCGACTACCGCGGCGATCCGTCGTCCGCGCTGCTCGAAGTGCTCGACCCCGAACAGAACTTCTCTTTCCGCGATCACTACCTCGGTGTGGCCTACGACCTGTCCAACGTCATGTTCATCGTGACGGCCAACGTGCTCGACACCATTCAGCCGGCCTTCCTCGACCGCATGGAAGTCATCCGCCTGTCGGGCTACACGGACGAGGAGAAGCTCTCCATCGCCCGGCAGCACCTCATCCCGAAGCAGATGGAGGAGAACGGCATCAAGGAGACGCCGGTGGCTTGGACGGACGGCGGCGTGATGAAGATCATCACCGGCTACACAAAGGAAGCGGGCCTGCGCAACCTGGAGCGGGAGATCGGCACCATCTGCCGCAAGATCGCCGTCCAGGTGGCGGAAGGGAAGACGCAGGAGCAGTACCGCATCACGGACGGAAACGTCGACAAGTTCCTCGGGCCGATGAAGCACTTCGCCGAAGAGCTGCTCGAGCGCGATCAGGTCGGCGTGGCCACGGGACTGGCCTGGACCGCCGTGGGCGGCGACATCCTCTTCATCGAGGTCACGGCCGTTCGCGGCAAGGGCAAGCTGTCGCTGACGGGACAGCTCGGTGACGTGATGAAGGAGTCTGCCCAGGCCGCGCTCACGTATGCGCGCGCCCACGCCGACGAACAAGGCATCGCCGCCGACTACTTCGAGACGCACGACATTCACATCCACGTTCCTGCCGGGGCGATCCCGAAAGACGGTCCGTCCGCCGGCATCACCATCACCACCGCGATCATCAGCGTCCTTACTGGACGGCCGGTGAAGCGCAACGTAGCCATGACCGGTGAGGTGACGCTGCGGGGCGACGTTCTTCCCATCGGCGGCGTGAAAGAAAAAGTGCTCGCCGCCCGCGCGGCGAAGATCACGACCGTCATCCTGCCGAAGCTCAATGAGCGCGATCTCATCGACGTGCCCGAGCCGATCAAGCGTGACATGACGTTCTACTTCGTCGAGCACGTCGAAGACGTGCTGAAGATCGCGCTGCTCGAGCGCGAGGCTGCCGAGCAGAAGACCACGGAACGGGCCGGCCGCGAGTCCCGCCCGCTCGCTGAGCCCGAGCCTGCCGTACATCCGACGGAGCCCGAGCCGGTGTCACAAATCGGGTAGAGCCGCCGTCTATCCTGAGCGCGGGTGGGCGGTGGGGTGGGAGCGAAGGATCAGAGCGGGCAGGGCTGCGCCGCGGTTCTATGGCTTTGCCGCTGTCTTGTACACCGCGCAGAGCATCTTGGCGTACTCGTTGATCGGGCCGAGCCCTACAGCCTTGCGCCGCTCATCGAGTTTGGCCGGATCGGCGACGTTCTTCGGCTCGCAGTGATCGCCTTCCGTATCGAACTGCGTTCCGTAGAGCTGCTTCTTGCCGTCGCCGATCAGCACGCGGTCGATCGACGTGGCCACGAGGCCCCAATCGAGCTCGCCCTTGTCGGCGGCCGCTTTCATGAGCGGGACGGTCTGTTGCAGGAAGAGATGACCGCCGTGCTGCGCGATCGTCCAGGCCGCTCCAGCGCCGTCCGTTCCGACAAGCGACTTGCCCGGCCAGCCGTAGTTCTGAAGGATCTCGCGCAGCCGGGCCACGTTTCTCGCGTCCACCGCGGCCATCTCCTTCTTCAGGGCTTCGTTCTTCTGGTCCTTCACCCAGCGACGCCGCACTTCCTGGTCGGCATCGCGCATGGTGACCAGCTCCGCCCGCAGCGTCTGATTCGACGCGGGCTCGGGATCGACGGCCGCGAGGCGCGTCATCAGCAGTAGCGCTGTGAGGAGCACGCCTCCATTGTAAGGGACTACTTGTGAAGCGAGTGGATGAGCCGGTGGGCATACGGCAGCAGCGCTGCACCGATGGCGACCTTGACGATGTCAGCGAGCAGGAACGGCCCCACAGCTTGCATGAATGCGACGGAAGGCGTGGTCAGGATGGAGAACCACGACCAGCCGCCCAGGTAGATCACCGCAAGAGCGGCGAGCATGCCGATTACGGAACGGACCGTCGTCGCGCCCCAGCTCAGCTCGGAGAAGCGTCCGGCCACCCAGGCCGCGAGGGGATAGGACCAGAGAAAGCCGGCCGTGGCCGCCACCGCCCACACGGCCCCGCCGTGACCCTGCGCAAAGACAGGCAACCCTCCGAAACCTTCGAGCAGGTAGAGCATTGCCGTCGCTGCACCGCGATTCGAGCCGAGCACCACGCCGACAAGCAGCACGGCGAGCGGTTGC
This sequence comes from uncultured Thermoanaerobaculia bacterium, assembly GCA_964650405.1. Classification (GTDB taxonomy): domain Bacteria; phylum Acidobacteriota; class Thermoanaerobaculia; order Gp7-AA8; family Gp7-AA8; genus CAZYTO01. The sequence continues at coordinate 26,183 of CAZYTO010000013.1, forward strand.
ATCGTCATCGGCACGGGCGTGAAGGGAAGAGGCACGGCAATCTGCGCCGCGAGCGCGATGAACAGCGACGCGCCGACGACGAGCAGAACATTTGCTGCCGCGCGGCCGCGGACGACGTGATTGGCGATTGCGTCGGGAAAGGTGGCGGTGGTCGCTTTGGTGGTCACTCTCTCACTCCGTGGGTCCGTAGAACGATGACGACAACGTGTGGTGGCCGGTCTCGTTCACTCTCGTCGTTTCATCACCAGGATCGCCGGCAGCAGGGTCACGGCCGCGAGGCCGGAGAGTCCGATGCCGAAGAACGAAGCATAGCCGATGGATCGCAGCCCCGGGTAATGCGAAAGGGCAAACGAGCCGTACCCGACAATGGCGGTCAGCGCGGCCATGAGGATGGCTTTCCCGGTCTCATGTGCCTCCGCCGTGAAATCGGCCGGGTCCTCGTTGTAGCGCTGCAGCATGTAGATCGCGTAATCCGTCGCTACGCCGATGATCATCAGTCCGACGAAGATGTTCATGAAGTTGAACTGGAGATCGAAGAGCGCCATCAGCCCGAGCATGCCCGCTCCGCCGGCCAGGAAGGGAACGAAGGTCAGCAGGGTCATGCGGATCGTGCGGAAGCTGAGGAACATCAGAACCAGCACGGCGATGAAGCCGATGATGGTCGAGCGCGTGGCATCGGCACGCACGATATGCCGCAACGTGCCGCTGACGAGGTTCACGCCCGTGATCATGTCGCCGGGATGCCTGTCCGCAACCGCCAGCAGACTGTCCGGCACCTCGCGCGGCCAGCGTCCCCCGGTCGGGTACACGAAGATCACCGACATCCAGTCGCTATTGACCTTCTTCACGAAGCGCGAGGAGAGCTTCGTCAGCTCATTGTTGCCGAGGTCGACGAGCGAGACCGGTTTGTCCGGTGTCAGGGCCTGGCGGAAGAGCGGCAGGTAACTGTCGTAGGCTTTGGGGTTGAAGCCGTTCTCGACGAGGGCGGCGCGAAATGTCTTCTCGATGCGCTCGGGATTGAACGTGGTGGAGCGCCCGGCGCGCAGGATGTCGATGTTCTGTTGTTGCTGTTCGAACGGAGGGATGAAGGTCGAGATGGATTGGAACGAGGCGATGGTGTGATTGCGGACCAGCGACTCGAGATCGCCGGTTGCCGTGTTCGTCCGCAGGAGCACCTCGTCCAGGCTCTTGCCGTAGACGACGTACATCATGGCGTCGAACGACTGGCCGAACTTCTGCGTGATCAGCGCCTGCGATTCCACCCCGGCGTTGTTCTTGGCTCGCAGGTCCTGGATGTTGTCGCTGAAGCGCAGGCGCGTGGCCAAACCACCACAGGCGAGGATGAAGATCACCCACACGACGATGGTGACGCGCGGACGGGCGATGGAAGCGTCGATCAGGTGGCCGGCGCCGAAGCTGTGGAGATAGAGCTTCGGCCGCCTGGCCTTCTCTTTTCGTTCCGAAAAGACGATGAGGGCCGGAAGGAGGAACGTGACGCAGAGGAGGAAAAGCAGGATGCCGAAGCCGGTGAGGAAGCCGAGCTGCGTCATGCCGCGGAAGTCGGTGGCAAGAAAGGCGAAGAACGTTCCGGCGGTGGTGATGGCGGCCACGAAGACGCCCGGCAGGGTGTGCCGCATGATGGTGCGGATGGCGTCCGGCATGCCGGCGCCGCGGTTGCGCTCGTCGACGTAACGGCCGTACATCACCGTGATGAAGTCGATGCCCAGCCCCGCCAGGAGCGCGGCGAAGCCGGCGCTGGCCTGGGAGAGGCGGCCGTAGAACAGACCGGCCAGTCCGAAGGTCATGGCCAGGCCGAGCGCGAGCGGCGCGGAGGCGTAGCCGAGAGACGCCGCCCGGCGGAATCCGTAGAGAAACAGGGCCAGTACGCCGAAGAACGAACCGAGCACGTTGACGATGACGTCATAGCGGATGAGGTCCGCGTCGCTCGTGGCAATCACGTATCCGCCGGTGTGAAAGATCCCGGGCAGGGGCGTCCCGGAGGTCGCGTGCTTCTGGAACTCCTTGAGGGCGTTCGCTTCGATGAGGGCACCATCGGCGAGGAGCTCTTTGCCGAACGGCACGTCCTGCGCCGGACGTTTTGGCTTGGCCAGGATGAGCAGCAGGGAATGATCGGACGACAGGTAGTAGCCGCTGGAAGCGTCGAGATTGAGTCCGCCGCCCGTTCCCTGGATGCGGTGCATGAGGATCGGCGCGAGGTTGAACGGGTCGTACTGCACGAGCGTCTTCAGCGCCAGCCCCTGCGGCGTCTGAAGGATCGAATGGTTCCGGGCCACGCTCTCGCGGATGCCGGCATCGCTGAGCTTCTCGCCTACCTGCCGGAGCTCATCGGGGGTGACCAGCAGCATGGCCTTCGGCAGCACGATGTCAACGTAATCGAGCGGGTCCGGGATCTTGTAGCTGACGTCGTCGATCTTCGGGTTGTTCTTGTATCCGGTGGCGACGGCGTCGATCAGCGAGTCGTACTCGTGAACGTCGTGACCAGCCGGCATCTGCAAGGCGATGATGTGGTAATCGAGCGTCCCGACGTCGCGCAGGACCTTCCGGAACTCATTGACCTGCCGGTTGTTCTGCGGGATGAGGTTGAGGATGTCGGGATCGAACGACAGCCGCGTCGCTCCGGCCGCCGCGGCCAGGGCGATGAGGATGGAGAGGATGATGATGGTCTTGCTGCGCCGGAGGCAGAAGTTGGCCAGCGCGTCGAGGATTCGTTCTGTCAAAGTGTCAGCTCTCGCGATGATGCGGGCGCGGGGATAGCATGCGGGCGATGACGAGTCAAGGGAAGCGAACAGGTGGCGGCGAGCGGCGAGCGGGAGACCCAGTGCGTTTTGCACGCCATGTGCTCCGGCATTCGATCACCGCCCTGATCCGGCGAACGAGTCTTGAGGCCCCCCCCGCTCGCCGCTCGCTCGTTCTCCTGCTCGCCTTCCTCTTCGCCGCGTGCCCGAAGCCTGAGCCCCTGACCCGGCAGAAGGCGGAGGAAATCATCCGCCCCTATCAGTTCAACCGCGAGCCTGTGTATGCCGAAGTGCCTCAGAGAGTCTGGTGGAACGCGCGCTATCCGAAGGACGATTTCGACGAGAAGTCACTGCGTACGTTCGACAACCTGCAGCGTGCCGGATACCTCACCTACAGCGGCGGCCCGACGCCCGATGGTGGCGCCGCGTACGTGGCGAAGGTGACATCGAAGGGTTTTCCCGTCCTCGGCACGGCGCCGAGCGTGCGCGGACCGGTGTACCGCGGCATGATCTGCTTCAAGCGCTACGACGGCATCCGCGACTTCCAGCGCCACCCCAACGAGCCGACAACGGGAAGAGCGGAGCTGGTCTGGCACTACGACGAGCCGACGGCTCTCTACCCGCTGTTCGAGACCAGGCTCAATAAACCGCTGAAGAAGCCGTTCGCCTCTCTCGTGTCGTTCTACTGGAAGGATTACGAGTGGCACTTCGACGTGACCGTGCGCAAGACGGAGGTGGGGGAGTAGCCGGGATCACCGCTTGAGTCGTCGCAGTCCGTCGCTGCCGGCGATGATGGCCTCCGTCGCTTCGCGAGGGAAGAATCCCGTCTCGATGACTCCGGCTTGCTCGCGGATGCGATCGACGACGTCAGCGATATCGATATCGTCAGGGATGCGTACGTCGAGGATGCGATGGCCTTCGTCGGTCACGAACGGTGAACCGTTGCGTTGGCGCAGGAGCGGAGCGAGGCCCATCTTCGCGAAGCGGCCGGTGAGCAGTTCGAGCGCGAACGGCGTGACCTCCACGGGCAGAACGCCGGTGCCGAGCCGTTCCACGACTTTCGACTCGTCGGCGATGACCAGGAAACGCAGCGCGGCCTGCTCCACGATCTTCTCCCGCAGCAGCGCTCCCCCGCGTCCTTTGATCAGCCGCAGTTTGGGGTCGATCTCGTCCGCGCCGTCGATGGCGAGATCGAGGGGCGCGAGCTCGTGGACGGCGAACGTCGGGATGCCCAGGGAGCGCGCCTGGTCTTCCGTCGCGTAGGATGTCGTCGTGCAGCGGATGTTCGTCAACGTGCCCTTCGTGAGAGCCTCACCGAGCAGCGCCACCAGCTCACGTGCTGTGCTGCCCGTTCCGAGGCCGAGGCGCATGCCGCTGCGAACGTCATCGAGCGCCTCCCGGGCTGCCGCAATCTTCAGTTCTTCCGCCGTCATCGGTCGTCCCTCATTGCTGACTCCTTCCGGCTAATAGCCGCCGGCCGCGCCGCCGTGTCGTGGATCGGCCACCGCCGTCATCTTGCCGCGCTCGAAGAGGATCGCGTGCACGTCGCCGATGCTGTCCAGGGCCAGTACGCCGTGGCCCATCCCGTTGAGGGTGTCGAGCATCGACCGCGGCAGGCGGCCCTGCTCGTAGAAGATCTCCTCCGGCGTGGTCTGCTGATGGATTCGCGGTGCATCGACGGCGTCGAAGAGCGTCTTGTGGAACGCGGCCACGTTGAGAAAGACCTGGAGAATGGTCGTCGGAATGGTCGGACCGCCGCGCGTGCCCAGAGCCAGTTGCGGTTTGCCGTCCTTCAGTACGATCGTCGGCGACATCGACGTCACCATCCGCTTTCCCGGCTGGATCTCGTTCTGATTTCCCTGCGTGAGGAGCCAGTGATTCGGCTTTCCGGGGATGGTGGTGAACTCCTCCATCTCATCGTTCATGAAGAAGCCGAGGCCCGGAACGACCCAGCCGCTGCCGAAGTTGTCGTTGAGGCTGACCGTCATGGAGACGACATTTCCGTGCGCGTCGGCGATCGTGAAGTGAGTCGTGTGCATGCCTTCGCGTACGGAGGCCGGCTCCGTGAGCGAGGCGCTGGAGGTCGCTCGTTTCGGGTCGATGGAGGCGCGCCAGGCCCTGGCCCGCTCCTCGGAGAGGAGATCGCGATACGGAATGCGTGCGGTGTCCGGATCGCCGAGGTACTTGTTGCGGTCGAGCATAGCCCTGCGCGTGGCCTCAGCTATGAGGTGAACCGTCCGCGCGGAATTGACCTCGCCCGGGCGCAGGTCATAGGCACTGAGAATGTTGAGGGCTTCTCCGATCACGATGCCGCCGGCGGAGGGAGGCGCCATCGTGTAGAGGTCGTATCCCCGCCAGCGGATGCGCACCGGTGCACGCCACTCCGGTTTGTAATCGCGCAGATCGCGGAAGCCGAGCTTCCCGTTCACGAGCTTTGACGCCGCGACGAGTTTTGCGGCGGTTTCCCCTTCGTAGAAATCGGAGGCGCCTTTCAGCGCCAGCCGCATCAGCGTGGCAGCGAGGTCCGCCTGGACGAGCTTCGTGCCGGGCACGACTGCCTGTCCCTTCGGATAGAAAAGGGGGGCCATCGAGGCAATCTTCCGCTCGCCGTCGGCCGCGACGAGATCGGAAGAGACTTCCGGCGAAATCGTCACGCCGTCGCGTGCCAGGGCGATGGCCGGCCCGAGCAGCTCGGCCCAGGGCCGGGAGCCGAATCGCTTGTGCATCGCATCGAGACCTGCAACCGTGCCCGGCACCGCGCAGGAGAGCGGGCCGTAGCGAATGCCGCTCGGGTTCTGGGTGTACATGTCCTTCGTCGCCGCCCGCGGCGCGACTTCGAGAAAGTCGAGGGTCCAGACGCCTTTCGTCTGTGCGTCGTAATAGACGAGGAAGCCGCCGCCTCCGAGGTTGCCGGCCTCGGGATACGTCACCGCGAGGGCAAACGCCACGGCCACCGCCGCGTCGATGGCATTGCCGCCCGCCTTGAGAACATTCAGGCCCACCTGCGTCGCCGCCGGCGACGCCGTGGAAAGGGCGGCGGTCCTGGCCGTCACCTGCGAGCCGGCGAGCGCCGAAAGCGAGAGGCCCAGGTGCACGAGGAGGAAGGCGGCGCGACGCGCGGCACGAACGCTACGATTCCGCGACGGCCGAGCGGTCACGGCCTTCGTCCCCGCCGCGGCACGCGGTTGCGGTCGTAGACGATCTTCAGTCCCTTCAACGTCAGGTTCTCGTCGACTTCCTGGATGTGGGCGCTGTCGCCGGCCAGGAGGGAGGCGATTCCGCCGGTGGCCACGATGTGCTTGAGGCCGGCCACCTCAGTCTTGATGCGGGCCAGGATGCCGTCGACGAGCCCGAGATAGCCGTAGTAGAGGCCGGACTGCATGTTGACGACTGTGTTCGACCCCACCACTGCCGACGGGCGTTTGATGTCGACGCGCGGCAGGCGCGCGGCTCGCGCAAAGAGCGCTTCCGCGGAAATGATCAGCCCCGGCGCGATGACTCCGCCGATGTACTGCGCATCTTCCGTCACGATGTCGAAGGTCGTGGCCGTACCGAAATCCACGATGACCGACGCACCGCCGTAGATCGCATGCGCCGCGACGCAGTTGACGATGCGGTCCGCGCCCACCTCCTGGGGGTTATCGACGTGAATGGCGATGCCGGTCTTTACGCCGGGCTCCACGAACAGCACGTCGACGTCGAAATACTTTCGGATCATCGAGGTCATCGATGTGTTCAGCGGGGGTACCACCGACGCAACGATGGCTCCCTCCAGTCCGTCGTACAGCTCATCGCCGATGAGTTGCCGGGCCAGGATGCCGTACTCGTCGAACGTTCGCTCCCACGCTGTGGCCAGGCGCCAGGAGTTCACGAGCTGGTCGCCGCGATAGATGCCCAGGACGATGTTCGTGTTGCCTACGTCGACGACGAGAAGATTCGACACGGAAGTAGAGTACCAAGGGGTTGATGAGAAGTGGTTACTGCCCGCTGTTTCACGGAAAGGGCGTAGCCCGCTGCCAAGGAGTTCACAGGGCCGATGCTCACGCCAGGATCAGGTCGCCGGCACTCACGGCCACGGTTTCTCCCCCGCTCTGGAGCAGGGCGCGGCCGTGCTCGTCGATTCCGCTCCACGTTCCGACGATGGTGCGCTGGCCGAGCACGCAGGTGATGCGGTCCCCGGACTGGTGCACGGAATGAGCGCGCCACTCCTCGAGCACTGTCTCCCGCTCGAACGGCCTGGCCAGACGCTCGTCCATGTGCTCGATGAAGGCCTCGGTGGCCATCCCGATGCCGGTGAATGCGCGTGGCGACACTTCACTGATGGATGTGGCGTTCGGCCTGACCTCGTCGCGTACCGGCTCGACGTTGATGCCCGTTCCGATGAGTAGAAAGACACGGCTGTCCTGCACGCGGGCCTCGATGAGAATGCCGGCGATCTTGTGTCCGCCGACGAGGATGTCGTTTGGCCATTTCACGCGGGCATCGATGGCGAAGACCTCGCGCAGATACGAAGCCAGAATGTTCGCCATCGCCAGCGGAACGACCGGGGGCTTGCCGGCCGGCCGGGTAAGGAGCGTCGTTGCGTAGCTGCCCTTGCCGGCGGGAGAAGACCACGTGCGCGCATTGCGTCCGCGTCCGGCGAACTGCTCTCCGGCCACGATCATGGCCTGAGGCAGCGAAAGCTCGTTCTCGATGCACTCCGTGACGATGCGGCGGGCGACGAGGTTGGTCGAGGCCACGCGCGGAATGAGGGCGAGCGACTCCAGCGTGCGCATCCGCGCGACGAGCCTGCCCGTGTCGAGGTCGATCATGGTTGCAGGAGGGAAGGATATGTTGCCGCGGGCTGGAAGGGGAGTGTCCACTCCGTTAATCCGCAATACCGGATCCCTCTGACCGCCGTCACGGATTCTCCATCAAACGCTCCAGGCGCGCGCACAGAGCGGCCTGCCGGGCCCGGGTCTGATCGACGATCGCCGGGTGAGCATTCCCGGCGAACTGTTCGTTCGCAAGGCGTGCGTCGAGGGCGTCGAGCTCCCTGCGGATTCTCTCGATCTCGTGCTATGTGCGCTCGATCAGCTTTCGAGGGATGGCCTTCGCCGGAAACTCGATGGCGATGGGAAAGCACCCCACCGCATCGCGATGAGCTCCGGCAGGTTCCTGACCGTTCACGACCACTTCCGTGAGCCGGGCGAGATCGAGGAGAAGGTAAGCGTAGTCTGTGAAGAAGGTTGCCTGCCGTTCCGATTCCGTCTTGATGAAGAGGCAGAAGCGGTCTTTCGGCGTGAAGCCGCTCTTGGCCCGGGCATCGCGGACGGTCGTGATCATCCGCTGGACGGACGCCATCATTCGCTCCGCTTCCCGATCCTCGAGTACCTCCTCGGCAATCGGGTAGGGAGCAACCATGATCGACGGCTCGACGCCTCCGAGCTTCCGCCAGATCTCTTCGGTAATGAACGGCATGAACGGATGGAGCAGGCGAAGGGAGCGATCGAGGACTTCGAGCAGGACGCGTTTGGCGCGCTTCGCGTCGGCCTCGGCGCCGTGCTTTTCGCGCAGGACGGGCTTGACCATCTCGATGTACCAGTCACAGAACTCGTGCCGGAAGAACCGGTAGATCGTGTTCGAAGCGTCATGAAAACGGAACGCCGACAGCGCCTTGTTTACCTCGCGGGTCGTGTCGTTGAGGCGCGAGAGAATCCAGCGCTCGACGGTCTTCAGTTCGTCGCGCTCGATCGGCCCGGCATTCTTCAGGGGCGCATCCAGATGCATCAGCGCAAACCGGGAGGCATTCCAGATCTTATTGGCGAAGGAGGCGTGTCCCTCCACATGCTTGCGGGCCAGCAGGATGTCGCGATGGGAGGCGACGGTGGCCAGCCTGAACCGCACAGCGTCCGCCCCGAGCTCCTCGATCACGTCGAGCGGGTCGGTCCCATTACCCTTGCCCTTCGACGCCGCTACGCCGCGCCGGTCGCGCATGCGACCGTTGAGAACGACCTGCACGAAGGGCACCCTTTCGGTGAAATGCAGGCCCATCATGATCATCCGCGCTACCCAGAAAAGGAGGGTGTCGCAGCCGGTGATGAGGGCGTCCGTCGGGTAGAACGTCTCGAAGTCCGGCGTCTGGTCCGGCCAGCCCATCGTCGTGAACGGCCACAGAGCCAAGGAGAATGACGTATCGAGAACGTCCGTCTCCTGCGTGAGCGGCGTTGCGTTACAGACCGGACAGGAGGCGGGATCGGTCTCGCTAACAGTCATATGCCCATTCGGGCAATGAAACGCCGGGATGCGATGTCCCCACCCGAGCCGGCGTGAGATCGTCCAGTCGGGAAGGTTCTCCATCCAGTTGAAGTAGGTCGTTTCCCACGACCGCGGCAGGATGCGGATCGCGCCGTCCCGAACCGCATCGATGGCCGGTCTGGCCAGCGGCTCGATTTTCACGAACCATTGGTGCGAGACGTGATCAATCAGGCCATCGTCATAGAGCGAGACGAAAGCGCGGCGCACCGCCCGGGAGAGACCCTCGTCGAGCGTGAACCGGGAGCGCGTCCAGTCGGCAGAGGCGCCGAGGCGTTTGAGCTGATCGATGACCTTCCACTCCGACACCTTCTCTGCGAACGCCTCACGACCGGGGTCGAGACCAGCGTCAAGACCAGAGAGACCGTGCGTGTGCAGCTCCCGGTCGGCCATCAACTGCGTGGCAAGACCTGCGTGATCGGTCCCGGGAAGCCACAGAGTGTTGAAGCCGCTCATCCGCTTCCAGCGCACCACGATGTCCTGCAACGTATCGACGAGGGCACGGCCGAGGCTCAGACGCCCGGCGGCGTTCGGCGGAGGCATGACGATGGCGAACTTCGGGCGATCTCGGTCGGCTTCAGGTGTGAAGTACTCGCCCTTTTCCCAGAGCTCGTACAGGCGCTGCTCGAACTGACGCGGCTCGTATCGCTTAGGCAGCTCTTCTTTCATCGCAGCCTGGGGCGGGCATTATAGTGAGGTCGTTGCGGGCGTTCTGGTTGCGAAGCAGCCTCCGCCAGCCGGCCGGAATGCGACGCCGGCTCATAAAGTTTGCCCGCCAGACGCGCAGGCAACTCGATGACCTGACATGTTGACCCGAATGATCCTCGGCATTGAAACCTCCTGCGATGAGACTTCGGTCGCGCTGCTCGAGCGCGACGGGACCGTACGCGTCAATCTCATCGCCTCGCAGATCGAACGGCATCAGCCGTTCGGCGGCGTCGTGCCGGAGATCGCCTCACGGGAACATCTGCAGCATCTCTTCCCGCTGGTCGGACGGGCCCTGTCCGACGGGAAAGCAGACTGGGGGGACGTGGAGCAGATTGCCGTCACGGCCGGTCCGGGATTGATCGGAGCTCTGCTCGTCGGTGTAGCAGGCGCGCAGGGGTTGAGCTACGGTCTGGGCATCCCGATCGTTCCCGTCAATCATCTCGAGGGCCACATCTTCTCGCCCTATCTCCGGGGCCAGGTTGCAGCGCTCGAGCGTCCGGAGCGATTCCTCAGCGTCGTCATCTCCGGCGGTCATTCCTCGGTGTATGACATCCGTGGCGGCGACGTCCGGATGCTCAATCGCACGCGCGACGATGCGATCGGCGAAACGTTCGACAAGGTAGCGAAGTTCGTCGGGCTCCCGTACCCCGGAGGCCCGCAGATCGAAGCGCATGGACGCGGAGGGCGCATCGACCGGGAGCGTTTTCCGTTCCCGCTGCCCCAGTTCAAGGACGACTCTCTCGACTTCTCCTATTCCGGCATCAAGGCTGGTGCGATCCGCCTGGCCCGGCAGCAGCAGGTCAGCGTAAGCGGAGACACGCAGACCCTGGCAGACTTCTGCGCGACGTTCCAGGAGGCGCTCTTCGCGCAGCTCTTCGATCGCCTGGATTCGTTGTGGGCGCGGCTCGACACGCCGCGGCCGGCCGAAGTAGCCATGGCCGGCGGCGTAGCCGCCAACGGCGTACTGCGTGAACGCATGCAGAGCTGGGGCGAGCGGCACGGAGTGATCGTGCGATTGCCGGAGAAGCGGTACTGCACCGACAACGCGGCCATGATCGCCTTCGCCGGCTTGCAGAAGCCGAGTGCAGCGATCGATCCCAGGCGCGTCCCCGCGCGCTCGCGGATTGCATAGAATCGACGTGCGCATGCGAATCGCCATAACCGGCGGAAGCGGATTCCTTGGCGATCCGCTCGTCCGAACGCTGCTCCAGCGGGGCGACGACGTCGCCGTGCTCACACGCGATCCCGCGCGCGTGAAGGCCGGCCGCGCCGTGGCCTGGAGCGGCCCCTGGCAGAACGAGGTCGCGTCAGCAGGCGCCGTCGTCAACCTGGCCGGTGAGAACGTCGGAGGCGGACGCTGGACCGCGGAGAGAAAGCGGCGCATCGTCGAGAGCCGCATCGAGACGACCCGCTCGATCGTCGAGGTCCTGAAGGCGCAGCCGGAGAGAGGCCCGGTCCTGGTGAATGCATCGGCGGTCGGTTTCTACGGCGTGCGAGGAGACGAGACGCGCGATGAGCAGTCGCCGCCCGGCAGCGGCTTCCTGGCAGACGTTGTCCGTCGCTGGGAAGAGCTGGCCCTGGGAGCTGAGCAAGCGGCTCGCGTGGTCATTCTGCGATTCGGAGTCGTCCTTGGACGCAACGGCGGCGCACTCGGCAAGATGCTGCTTCCGTTCCGATTGGGCTTGGGAGGGCCCCTCGGCAGCGGCCGGCAGTGGATGTCGTGGGTCGACCGGGAAGATGTGGTCCGGATGATTCTCTGGTCGATCGATCAGGCCGGGGCGCGTGGCGCTTACAACGTCACGGCGCCCTCACCGGTTCGGAATCGCGACTTCACGCGGGCGCTCGGTGCGGCCGTACACCGGCCTGCCTTCTTACCGGCGCCCGCGTTCGCGCTGAAGCTGCTGTTCGGGGAGATGGCCGGCGAGATGCTGCTCGGGGGCCAGCGCGTCGTTCCCGCGCGGGCGACGAGCGAGGGTTTCACCTTCCAGTATCCGACGCTCGCCGCTGCGCTGGAGCATGCGCTGCGCGCTTAATTGCGCGAGTTCAGCATCTCCCATTCGGGGCTCGACTCGTGACGAAAAGGGGGGGCGTGTTTTCCTCTTTCCGGCTCGATGTCCGCCACGGCGTCAATCATCAATTGGAACTTGGAAAGCAGGTTGCGTTGCGTCGGCTGCGGCAGCGCGTGGAGGTCATCGAGCAGGCGGACGGTCGCCATCTGTTCGGGCTCGAGCTCCCACGGCGCGATCTGTTTCTCGATGATGCCGCCGAAGAAGTCGCCCTCGGTGAGCCCGTAGACCCCCAGAAGCCGGCGAAGTTGCGAGAGCTTGAGTGAGCCGATGCGCTGTCCGGTTTCGAAGGAGCTGATCGTCTTCTCACCCACTCCGGACAGGCGAGCGACGTCCTTCTGACTGAGGCCGCGCATACGACGAATTTCACGAAGTTTCAGCACGAGATCCATGGCACCCTCTCTTTCAGAACCGACGCATCAGACCCACGACCACACCCTGCACTGCGACGTCACGTGAAGCGGCATAGATCGGAGTCATCATTGAATTCGCAGGTTGCAAACGAACACGCTCACCCTCGAAGTAGTAGCGTTTCAACGTCACTTCGCCGTTGACGTTGGCGACGACCATCTCGCCGTTGTCCGCACGCTCGCGGCGGTTGATGATCACGAAGTCGCCGTCGAGAATGCCGTCGTCGACCATCGAGTCTCCGCGCACTTTGAGGACGTAGTTGTCGCCACGTCCCGTGAGCCGGTCGGGAACCGTGATCGTCTCGTCCCCTGTATCGACGTCGATCGGACGGCCGGCTGCGATATAGCCGAAGAGCGGGAGCTCGCGCGCTGCGGCCTCCGCTACGGTGGTACGGGGAGGTTCCTTTTCCACCAGCTCGACTCCCCGCTTCTGATTGGAGTCCCGTCGGATCAGCCCCTTCTTTTCGAGCAGCGACAGGTGCTTGTAGACCGTGCCGTAGGACGAAAAGCCGAAGTGATCGCAGATCTCACGGTGGGTGGGAGCGACGCCGCGCTCGCCCTGGAAGTCTCGGATGAACTGCAGAATGTCGCGTTGTCGTTCAGTGAGATATTTCATCCGTTCGCCTCGTTACCGCCCAATGTAGGCGGTAATAGGGCGAAAGTCAAGCGTAATGCAGGCGGAATTTACGTAACACGCTTCATTCGCAGCCAGACCACAAGGGGTTGTGGTTCGTTTCCGTTTTTGGTCGTGGAAGAGGAAGCTCGAGACGCGCGATCCGGCGCTTTTACGAGGCGCGCCGCGCGCCGTTGACCGCCTGCGTGGCACTGTCGAGCAGCGACTCCGCGGTCGCGTCCAGGGCATCTCCCTGGAAGGACACGACCCCGGCATGAACGGCCAGGACGACGCGAGTCGTGCCGCAGTAGTGCGGCTCTTCCCCGAGCCGCTTCCGGATGCGCTGGACCAGTTCGCGGGCGCCGGCCGCGGTGGTATCCGGCAGGAGCACGGCGAATTCGTCACCGGAGATGCGGGCGAGCAGGTCGGCCGTGCGGCAGGTCGTGCGGAGGCGATCGGCAAAGCCGCGCAGCAGCGAATCACCGCCTCGGGGACCGAATTGCTCGTTGAGTGAGGCGAAGCTCTGGAGGTCCAGCGCGACCAGCGACAGGGGCCGTTTGTAGCGGCGGGCCCGGGCGATCTCGACGCGGAGTTGCTCGAGGATGTGCCACTTGCGGTACAGGCCGGTCAGCGAGTCGCGGTACGCCGCATCGGAGAGCGAACGATTGATGGCCGTCAGCTCGCTGTTGTGCAGCGACAGCAGGCGGATACGCCGGGCCAGGGAGTCGTTTTCACTGCGAAGATCTTCCTCGCTGGCGATCGTTTCGGCGACGCGCGAGTAGAGCTCGCGATGGGAGTCGTCCATGTCCGAGGCGCGCACCGCGAGAATGCCGTAGCGGTCGCCGCGCGCCCCGACGACGTCGAACGAGTGCGCGACTCCGGCCGGGCGGCCGGGCGTCGGGTGAAAGGCAACGTGATGCCCCGTCAGCGTGGTGATCGTGCCGAGCAGCGTGT
>CAZYTO010000014.1:0-39939 GCA_964650405.1 uncultured Thermoanaerobaculia bacterium
GAGCGGTGTCTCCATCCATCTTCCCGCCGTGATCATGTGGACGGCCATCCACGAGCTGCCGAAGACGACGGAATCGCGGCCGGTGCTGTCCTCTGGGCGGCGAATCGAGCCCTCCGGCGCGGAAGCGGCGGCCACCTTCGCCCGCATGATCGAGCAGCTTCGCGGCGCGCACGGAGTCGAACCGGAGACGCCGTTGCACTATCTGTTCTGCGAGCTGGTAAACGGCGTCTGGAGGCAGACCAGGACCTTCCGGCGCGAGCAGCCTGCCGAGGGGTTCACGGTCTCCGCCGCGGAAGACGCGGCCCACGTCGAGCGCCTCTGTGCCGCCTACGCTGGCGGCGACGGTGAAACGCGCAAGCTCATCCGCACCCTGGCGGCGCTCAGCCTCAAGAAACAGAGCGGATCCGGCGCGGAGATGTGAGGCTGGCCGCGCTCGCGGCCCACAGGACCCGGGGACTCGCACATACAATCCGGCCGCATGCAGTTCGACGACTCCTTCCGCCGCATCACCCACCAGCTCGTCGATCAGCTCTTCGATCACGTGCAGCAGATCGAAGGAAAGCCGGTCGTGGCCTGGCACTCGGCGGCCGATCTGCGCGAGCGCCTCAAGCTGGTGCCCGGCCGCGGGGATGCGGCGGCACTCACGCAGCAGGTGCTCGATCATTCCATCCAGCTCCACCACCCGTCGTACATGGGCCACCAGGTGTGCCCGCCCGCCGCTCCGGCCGTGCTGGCGGACCTGCTCATCTCCACGCTGAACCAGTCCACGGCCGTCTTCGAGATGAGCCCGGCCGGGACGGTCATCGAGAAGGAGATCGTCCGCTGGCTCTGCCAGACGGCCGGGTACCCGGCCACGAGCGAAGGCACGGCGGTATCCGGCGGATCGGCGGCTAACCTCACCGGTCTCATGGCGGCGCGCGCGCACTGGCTGGCGCGACCGGAGCGCGGGCGGCCGGTCATTCTCTGCTCCGACGATGCCCACTACTCCATCGCGCGCGCGGCGGCCATCATGGGCTTCCACGACCTGATCAAGATTCCTACGGACGCGAAGCACCGCATGGACGTGGCGGCGCTCGAGGCAACACTCCGCCGGCTCGATGCGCTGCCGCTGGCCATCGTGGCCACCTCCGGCTCGACCGCCACGGGCGCATTCGACAACCTGCGGGCCATTGCCGCACTGCGTGACCGCCATGGGACGTGGCTACACGTGGATGCCGCTCATGGCGCCTCCGTGCTGCTGAGCGAACGTCTGCGCCCGCTGGCCGCCGGTCTCGAGCTGGCGGACTCGTTCTCCTGGGATCCGCACAAGATGCTCTGGATGCCGCTGTCCCTCGGCGCGATTCTCGTGCGCGACGGCGCGTGGCTGCGGCGGGCCTTCGACGCCGATGCGCCGTATCTCTTCGGCCCCGAGCGCGTCGGTGAGAACCTCGGGGAGATGACCATCCAGTGCTCGAAGCGCGCCGACGCCGTGAAGCTCTGGTTCACCCTGCAGCTTCTCGGCACGGAACAGCTGGCTGCCGCCCTGGAACGGGTGACCGACCTGACCCGGTATCTCTACGACCGCGTCGCCGCTTCGGACGACTTCGAGCCGATGCACGAGCCGGAGCTCAACATCTTCTGCTTCCGCCACCGGAGCGACGACGAATCGAACGGCGCGCTCCGCGAGCGCCTCATCCGCAGCGGCCGGGCCTGGATCACGTCTACAGTTCTGAAGGGCCGGCGCGTGCTGCGCGTGACGATGATCAATCCACGAACGGAAGAACGGCACATCGATCGGATGCTCGACGATCTGCGGCGACTGGCGACGGCCGATGCCTGACCTGCGCATCGTTCTCGTCGAGCCGCGCGAAGCGGGCAATGTCGGCGCCGCGGCACGGGTCATGATGAACTTCGGGTTCGGCGAGCTTTGGATCGCCGGGGAGCATCCTCAGCTCCTGCCGACGGCCGGGTGGTGGGCCAGCGGTGCCAACGACGTCCTAGCCGGCGCGCGGTTCACGAGCACCCTGAAGGACGCCCTCGGCGACACTCACGTCACGGTGGCCACGACCTCCTCACGCGGGCGGACGACGCCGGTCGACGACACGCCGGAGACCCTGGCCGCCTTCTTTGCGTCGCTCGCAAACGGCCAGACGCTGGCCCTCGTCTTCGGCCGCGAGGACAGCGGGCTTACCCGCGAAGAGCTCGCGCAATGCCAGCGAACGGCCACGATCCCCACGAACGACGCCTTTCCCACCATGAATCTTGCCCAGTCTGTGGGCGTCTTCTGCTACGCGCTTTCGCACGTCACCCCCGCGCCGCGACCGCGCGATCGCGCACCGGCCGCGCTCGTCGAGCGCCTCCATGAACGCGCCGCCGCCCTCCTGCTGGAAGTGGGCTTCCTCCACGAGAACAACCCGGAGCGCATTTACGACGATCTGCGCGCACTGGCCGGACGGGCCGACCTCGACGAGCGGGAAGTCACGATTCTGCTGGGGATCGTCCGCCAGATCGAATGGCGCCTCGCGCAATCAAAGGATTGAGGCGGTCGACTGCGAACAGCGATCAGCGACCAGCGAGCAGCGACTCACTCGTGAACCGACACGCTCTCCGTGGCGTGACTGCGATTGAGGCAGTCGCTGATCATCTCGATGAACTTCTCGAGGTCGAAGGGCTTGAGGATCGAGTTGCAGACGGCGTCGGGAGGGATCTTCTCCACGCCGCGCTTGCCGGCGGCGGTGAAGACGATGATGTGGGGCCGGTTGTTCCCCTGGTCGGCCGTGATGCGGTCGATGAACTCGTAACCGTTGACCCGAGGCATCATCAGGTCGAGGAGGATGAGGTCGAAGGAGCCGTTCTGCTTCACCTTCTCCAGTCCGACCGCGCCGTCCTCGGCAAGCTCGACCTCGAAGCGCATGCGGCGCAGGACGGCCTGGAGCAGCACGCGGATGGCCAGATCGTCATCGATGACGAGGATCTTGCGGCCGCTTCCGTCGAGTTTCGAAACCATGCTCATCGTTTTCGCGGGCTGTAAAAGCTCAATGCGATTTGCATACCGAACTGAGCCTCCTCATCGCCCGCTTTCAGAGTAAGGTATGCGGCCCGTGCAGGCAATCTCGGATCACACCCGCCCCTTCCCGTTCCGGCCCTGGGTACGGCGTGCCGGTCTGTCCATCGTCCTCGTCGCGGCAGGGGTCACGGCGGCCATTCTGGCCACCCTGGCCCTCACTCCCGCGGCCCGTTTCGGCTGGATGGGAGAGCGGTTCGTCTGGGTGTACGTCGGCACGCTCTGGCTGGGCGGGCTGAAGGTTTTCACCGGCACGCTCCGGCCCGTAGCCGAGCTGGACGGCCGGCGCATCGTGCTCCGGCCCCTGCATCAGTTCGGCTCGAAGGTCGTCGATTGGGACAAGCTGATGGGCACGGAGCAGATGATCGGCGGCGACCGCCTCATCGTCTACTACGAGACGGCGCGCGGCATGCGCTTCGTGGCCATGAACCTGAATCTCGTCAAGGGCCGGCGCGACTTCCTGACCCTGCTCGACGCCCGCCTCCTGGCCATGGGCTTCCGGGAGCGCGTTGTCGAGCGTTCCCGGTACCTCAGCCGATAAACTTCGCCTTCATGACTCCGAAGAAGGAAATCGAACAACTCCGCCGCGAGCTGGAACGGCACAATCGCCTCTACTATCTCGACGCCGCCCCGGAGATCAGCGACTACGAGTTCGACCAACTGATGCGCCGGCTGCAGGAGCTGGAGGCGGCCCATCCCGAGCTGGATGATCCGAATTCTCCCTCCCGCCGCGTGGGCGGTGCGCCGGTCGAGGGAGACTTCGTCTCCGTCATCCACGATCCGCCCATGCTGTCGATCGACAACTGCTACTCGAAAGAGGAGCTGCGCGAGTGGCACGAGCGGGTGAAGAAGGGCCTGGGCTTCGACGACATCGAGTACGAGGCCGAGCTGAAGATCGACGGCGTCTCCATCGACCTCCTGTACGAGAACGGCGAGCTCACCCGCGGGGCCACCCGCGGCGACGGCGTTCGCGGCGACGACGTGACCGTCAACGTCCGCACCGTTCGGGCCCTCCCGCTGAAGATCGACCGGAAGTACAAGCGCCTCGAGGTCCGCGGCGAGATCTACATCTCCAAGACCGACTTCGTGAAGCTCAACCAGGAGATCGAGGAAGCGGGCCTGCCGGCGCTGGCCAACCCGCGCAACGCCGCCGCCGGCTCGCTGCGCCAGAAGGATCCGAAGCTCGTCGCCAGGCGCCGACTCAGCGCGTTCGTCTACCACGTCGTGGCCGTCGACGGCACCCAGGTCAGCTCGCAGAGCGAGGCCTACGCCATCCTCGACAAGCTCGGCTTTCCCCTCAATCCGCAGCGCGGCGTCTTTCACTCGATCGAGGAGGTCGAGGCGTTCATCGAACAGGGCCAGGAGCACCGCCACGACCTCGGCTTCGACATCGACGGCATCGTCGTCAAGGTAAACCGCCGCGAGCAGCAACTGGAGCTCGGGGCGACGTCGAAGGCCCCGCGCTGGGCCGTGGCCTACAAGTACCCGCCCGAGGCTGCACAGACGGTGGTACGGGCCATCAACCTCTACGTGGGGCGCACGGGGACGGTGACGCCGGTGGCGTCCTTCGACGCCGTGCCGCTCGGCGGGACGAAGGTTGTGAACGCGTCGCTGCACAACTTCGACGAACTGGCTCGCAAGGACGTCCGGATCGGCGACACGATCGTCGTGGAAAAGGGCGGCGACATCATTCCGAAAGTCGTCGACGTGCTCAAGGAGAAGCGTCCCGCCGGCGCGACGGCGTTCGAGCCGCCCACGGCGTGTCCGGTGTGCGGCCAGCCTGTGCACCGTTTCGAGGGCGAGGTGGCGCTGCGATGCATCAACCAGGGCTGTCCCGCCATCGTGCTGGGATCGATCACCCACTTCGGCTCGCGGAAGGCCATGGACATCGAAGGCCTCGGCGAGAAGCGCGTCGACCAGATGCTGAAGGAAGGGCTCCTGACCGACTATGCGTCCATCTACGATCTCGACGTCGAGCGCGTGGCGGCGCTCGACCGGATGGGGGAGCTCTCCGCGAAGAATCTCATCGACCAGATCGACCGGTCGAAGACGGCCGCCCTGTCGAGCTTCATCTTCGCCATCGGCATCCGCATGGTCGGCGAGCGCGCCGCGAAGCTGCTGGCCGACCGCTTCCAGTCGATCGACGCCCTGATGGACGCCACGACGGAGGAACTGGTGGAAGTCGCCGAGATCGGTCCGAAGGTCGCCGACGCGATCACGTTCTACTTCTCCGTTCCCGCCAACCGGGAGCGCATGGCCCGCATGCAGCGCCTTGGCGTCAAGCCGACGCACGTCGCCACCGCCACCGGAACGGCCCTGGCCGGGAAGACCGTAGTCGTGACCGGAACGCTCAACCGTTTCTCCCGTGATGAGATCCACAAGATCATCGAGCGCGAGGGAGGGAAGGCTGCCGGGTCCGTGTCGTCGAAGACGTCCTATCTCGTGGCCGGCGAGGCCGCCGGGTCGAAGCTGGAGAAGGCCAGGTCCCTCGGAGTCGCCGTTCTGACGGAAGACGAGTTCCTGGCGCTGGTGAATGCTTGATCGGCGAGCGGGGGACGGCGAGCGGCGAGCGGAGCGAGAGAGGGTTTCCGTTCGCCGCCCGCTGCCTCCTGCTCGCCACGGTTGCCGCGATCCAGCTCTGGCTCGCGCACCGCTACTTCGGCTTTCTCACCGGGGACGAACTGGAGGTGCTGGAGGAGGCCTTTCACCGCGCGAGGCACCTGCCGTTCCAGCCGTGGGAGGTGCGCAATCTCTTCGTGCCGGACGTCGTGGTCGCGCCGGTGGTCTGGCTGGCCACGAAGATCGGCATCCGCGACGTCTTTCACATCATCGAGCTGACGTCCCTGCCCTTCATCGCGCTCACGGCCTTGACGGTGGTGCTGGTGCGCCGTCTCGCTCTGCAGTGGAGCGATGGCGACGAGCGCGCGGCAAGCATCGCCATGCTTCTCTTCGCGCTGCACTGGATCCCCCTCGGCTTCGGCGCGACGACCTACCCGCGTACGCTGGCCATGGCTTGTGTCGTCGCCGCGGCGGTGGTCGTCAGACGGATGCCGCTCCTCGCGGGCGTGTTCCTCGGCGTGGCATTCGCGGACCGGTTCAGCGAGCTCGTCTTCCTCGTGCCTCTCCTCATCGCGGCGCGGCGGGAGTGGTGGCGCGTGGCCGCCGGAACACTCCTGGCGGCGAGCATCACCGTCGGGCTCTACGACTGGCTGACCTGGGGCTCGCCCTTTCGCAGCTTCGTCAACTTCGCCCACCTCACGCTCGTCGAGCCCGACTTTGCATCACGCGTGAAGTACCAGTCCCCGCTCTGGTACCTGACGAACTTCTTCCGCTGGCTCGCGCCGACGCTCCTCCCCTTGCTGTGGATCGCGCGCCGCCGCACGCCCTGGCTCTTCATCCTCGTGCCACTCGTCGCCTTGTCGGTGGTCAGGCACAAGGAGCTGCGCTACGTGCAGTCGATGATCCCCTTCATCGCCGTCGCGGCCGGCATCGGTGCGTCGCTGTTTTGGCGCGAGCGCCGCGCCCTCGCCGTCGCACTCGTGGCAGTCTCGATCGTCTGGAACCTGGCAGGCCTCGGCACCTTCGCGCACAAGTCACAACCGGCCGTCCTGGCCGCCCGGTGGATCGCCACCCAGCCCGTGCGCCGCCTCGTGACGCAGCAGCTCTGGGCCTACGGCGACCGCCTGTATCTCGGCACGAAGATCGACCTCACCGACATCGGCAGCCCGCCGCAGAACGCCGCCCGCGAGCTGGCCCGCGCCGATGCCGCCGCGCTGTGGGAGACCGACCTCGACCACCGCGAGCTCACCGACGCGCTGGCGTCGAATGGCTTCCACGCGGTAAGAACGTTTCGCGACGGTCCAGCGCGGCCAGTGGTGGTATTCCGCCGCGGAAGCGAATGACCGCGAACAGCGAACAGCGAAAAGCGACCAACGAAAAGCAATCAGCGAACCCGGTACTTCGGATCGAGCGCATCAATGAGGCCGTCGCCGAGGAAGTTGAGGCCCATCACGGCCAGCATGATGGCGGCGCCGGGGAAGTAGGCGAGGTGATTGGCTTCGCCGAGGTAGCGGCGGCCGGAGGTCAGCATCGCGCCCCAGGACGGCGTCGGCGGCTGCACGCCGAGGCCGAGGAACGACAGCGCGGCCTCGGAGAGGATCGCGCCGGCCAGGCCGAGCGTGGCCATGACGATCACCGGGTTGATCACGTTCGGCAGGACGTGGCGCAGGATCACCCGCGGCGACTTCGCGCCGAGGGCTTTCGCGGCCGTCACGTACTCCATCTCCCGAACCTTGAGCACTTGCCCGCGCACGAGCCGTGCGTAACCGACCCAGCCGATCGTTGCCAGGGCGATGACGACGTTGTTCAGGCTCGGCCCGAGCACGGCCACCATGGCGATGGCCAGCAGGATGCCGGGGAAGGCCAGGAGGATGTCGGTGATGCGCATGATCAGCGTGTCGAGGCCGCCGCCGAAATAGCCGCTCACGGCGCCGAGCGCGACGCCGATCACCGAGGCCAGGATGACGACGCTGAACCCGACGCGCAGCGACACGCGCGCTCCCCACACGATGCGGGAGAGCACGTCGCGTCCGAGGTCGTCGAGGCCGAGCAGGTGCTCCTTCGAAGGCCCCTCCAGCCGGCGCGACGTGTCCTGTGCGTTCGGATCGAACGGCGAGAGCAGCGGCGCCGCCACGGCCACCAGCACCAGCGCGATGGTCAGGACCGCGCCGGAGGTGAAGGCGAAATTGCGGAGCAGGCGATTCACGTCAGTTTCACCCGCGGATCGACGACGCCGTACATCAGGTCGGAGATGAAGTTCACGAGGATGTAGGTCAGGGCGATGACCAGGATCGACGCCTGGACCTGCGGATAGTCGCGCATGGAGATCGACTGAAGCAGCAGCCGCCCCAGGCCGGGCCACGAGAAGATCTGTTCGGTGATGATGGCGCCGGTGAGGAGCGATCCGAACTGCAGTGCCAGGACGGTGATGACGGGGATGAGGGCGTTCTTCAGGGCGTGCCGGAAGATGGCCGTGGGGCGCGTCACTCCCTTGGCGATGGCCGTGGTCACGTAGAGCTGCGTCAGCTCTTCCGCGAGCGAGACGCGGATCATCCGGGTTAGGATCGCCGCCAGGGCCAGTCCCATGGTCAGGGAAGGGAGCACCAGCGAGCGCAGCCCGTCGTCGCGTCCGGAGACGGGAAACCAGGTGTGATTGATGGCGAAGGCGATGATGAGCAGCGGTCCGAACCAGAAGCTGGGCATCGACACGCCGATCAGGGCGAAGAGGCGCGCGACGTTGTCGATCCAGGAGTTGCGGTAGATCGCGGAGATCACGCCGAGCGGGAAGGCCACGAGGAGGGCGATGAACATCGCGCCGAAAGCGAGCTCCATCGTGGCCGGATAGCGCTGCCGGATCTGTGTCGTCACGGCCTCATTCGTCTGGAACGAGCGGCCCAGGTCGCCGTGCGCCACCCGGCCCAGGTACGTCACGTACTGCGTCCAGAGAGGCTTGTCGAGTCCGAGCGCCTTCCGCACCGCCACCACGTCCTCCGGCCGCGCGTTCTCGCCGGCGATCTGCACCGCCGGATCGCCCGGGATGAGGTGGATGAGAGAAAAGACCAGCGTCAGGATCCCGAAGGTAATCGGGATCATCTGCAGGATGCGGCGAATGATGTACTGGGCCATTTCCTCTCGGGCGGATCCGTCGCGCTCAACTGTGCTCAACGGTTTTGCAAACGATAGTCCTGAGTGCTGAACTGAGTGCCGAGTGCCGAGCCCGCCCCTTCCTCGGCACTCAGCACTCGGCACTCGGCACTTTGGTTTACGTCTTCTGTTTCCCGGTGAAGTGCCAGTCGCGGATCTTCATGACCGGGGCCAGCGTTCCGCCGAATTCGTTGAACCATGCGCCGACGGCACAGCGCTCGCTGGTCAGGGCCTCGATGTTCGAGTAGGCTTCGACGATCGACTGCGTCCAGCGCAGGTTCGGCAGCCGTGCCGCGATCCGGCCGTCGCGGATGAGGAACGTGCCGTCGCGTGTCGTGCCGGTCATCAACGCGCTCTTTGGCTCGAGCAGGCCATTTACGTAGTTGAAGCGCGTAACCCAGATGCCGAGCTTGGTGGATGCGATCAGCTCCTCGCGCGTGGCGATGCCGGGAGCGATGGCCGTGTGGAGCGAGGACCCGTGATCTCCGCCACCGAGCGACCAGGCGGTGGCGGTGGGTGCAAAGCCGAGGCGGCCGGCGTACGCGAGGTCGACGAGCGGCGCGGGGGGGATGCCCCGCTCGACGATGCCGACCGTCCGCTTGGGAAGCCCCTCCACGTCGAACGGGAAGGGCAGGAACGATTCGTCGAGGGCGTCGTCGGTGATGGTGCAGTTCTCGCCCATGACCCGCTTGCCGAGGTTGCCGACGAGGAACGAAGAGCCGTCGTCGTACGACTGGCCGGTGAAGGCGATCATGTTCAGCCACTCCATCACCTCCGCGGTGGCCGGCGGCTCCAGGACGACGTCGAACGGGCCGGGCTCGATGTCCTCGAGCTGTCCTTCGGCGAGCGTGGCCTTGAACGTGGCCTCCTCGCCGAGGGCCACGACGTCGACCAGGCCGCGGCTGACGGCCGTGGCATAGCCCGACTCCGACCCCTTGATGGCGATGACCGTTCCGTCGGAGGTGGTCTTCGTGCAGTAGCGGCGTACGCCGTGCGTATTGCCGCAGGCCACGGATGCCGCGGCCGTGGCCAGCGAGCCGGCGAATTGCACGCCGCGCTCACGGCCCCGATCGAACATCGTCTTCAGGGCCTGCGCCTTCGCCAGGGGCGCGATCGAGGCCACGTCCTCGTGGAACGTGCGCAGGCGTGGCAGGTCGCCGCCGCCGCGATAGAGCCCGTCGAAGTTCTGCAGCGGATCGGCATGCCGGGCCGCCTCGCGGGCCAGCTCCGCCGTCCGGGCCAGTTCCTCCGCGTCGAACACCGTCGTCGACGCAACGCCCATCGCTCCATCGACGATGACGCGCAACGTCAGCTCGGCGCTGACCTCCGACATGTTCTGGTGCAGGTTCGAGTTGGCAAACCGGCTGATGTTCTGGTCGGTGGAAATGAGCACGGCGTCAGCCTCAACTTCAGCGGCGTCGAGGGCGTTCTCGAGAATCCTGCGCGCTTCCTCTTCGCCCAGAATCCTCATCCCATCTCCACATTGCGGAAGCGTGCCGCGGGAGCGCCGTGCGCCACGCGCATGGTCTGCATGGGGTCGCCCTTGCCGCAGTTCGGAAGGCCCCAGATCTGCCAGGAGTCGCGGCCGGCCACGGCGTCGCAGGAGCGCCAGAAGTCGGGCGTGGCGCCGGTGTAGAGAGGATTACGCAGCATGCGGCCGAGGCGGCCGTTCTCGATCTCGTAGGCCACTTCGCAGCCGAACTGGAAATTGAGCCGGAGGTCGTCGATGGACCACGACTTGTTGGTGTCCACGAAGATGCCGTGCTTCGTGTCGGCAATGATGTCGGCCAGCGGAGTGGTCCCCGGCTCGAGGTTGATGTTCGTCATGCGGATGATCGGGATGCGAGCCGCGGTCTCGGCGCGCACCGTGCCGTTCGAAGCCCGGCCGATGACCGGCGCGGTGTCGCGGCCGGTGAGGTATCCGACGAACATCCCGTTCTCGATGAGGTGGAAACGCTGGGCCGGAACGCCGTCGTCGTCGAAGGCGAACGAGCCGATGGAGCCCGGGATCGTGGCGTCGGCGACGATGTTGACCAGGTCGGAACCGTAGCGGAAGCTCCCGAGCATCGACGGCTGGAGAAACGATCCGCCGGCCAGGGAGATCTCCAACCCCATGGCCCGGTCCAGCTCCGTGGGATGGCCGCACGACTCGTGGACCTGCAGGGCCAGTTGCGAGGAGCCCACGATCAGGTCGTAGCGTCCGGCCGGTGCCTTCGGTGCTGCCAGGAGGGCGAGCGCTTCGTCGCGGATGCCCGGCGCTTTCGCAGGCAGATCCAGTCGCTGGATGAACTCCCAGCCCTCGGCCTGGTAGTCGCCGCCGAACGGATTCGGGTACGTGCGCCGCTGGAACTCGTCCCCCTCGATCGCCACAGCCTCGATGCCGCCGCCCATCTCGGTCGTGGTCTGTTCGAGATGACTGCCGGCCGTCGAGGCGAAGACCTTTTCCTGGCGGTAGCAGGAGATGTCTCCGGAGACCTGGTGAATGCGCGGATCTCCCCGCATCGGTTCGGTGGCGGCGAGGAGGTGCTCGATCTTCTGTGAGAGCGGGATCGACCATGGATCGATCTCGAAGTGCGAGGCCCAGGTTGCCGTGTACGGCGCCACGTCGCTCAGCACGACGACGTCGGTCGTGGCGATGTGGCTGGCGGCGGCCACCTCGAGGGCACGCCGCGCGGTGACCCGGAGCGACGCCTCGCTCGTATCGCTCGACGCCGCGAACCCCCACCCGTTCCCCACAAGCACGCGCACGCCGACGGCCCGGTCGACGGTGGAAGCCAGGTTCTCCACCTCGCCGTTCCGTACGCGGACGTGCTGTTCCGAGGTTTGCGTGTAGCGGATGTCGGCATAGCGCAGCGAAGGGTTGTTGAGCGAGGCGAGGACGTCCGCCAGTTGCGCGCGCTGCGGCTTCATGCGACGTGCGGATTATAGCGGCGGTATCATGAATGCATGTCGATCGCGGATCGGGTGGCGACCTATGAGGATCTCCTGGCCTTGCCGGAGCATCTCGTCGGCGAGCTGATCGACGGCGAGCTCTTCGCCAGCCCGCGACCATCAGGACGCCATGAGAGAGCGGCGGGAAGCCTCTACATGTGGCTTCGTCGCGCGTTCGACGATGGAGTGGACGGACCCGGTGGCTGGTGGATTCTCATCGAGCCCGAGCTGCACCTCGGGTCTGACATCCTTGTGCCCGACGTTGCAGGGTGGCGTCGCGAGCGCTTACCTCAGTTCCCTGAGGGCGCTCATGTCACGGTCTCCCCGGATTGGGTCTGCGAGGTGATCTCGACATCCAGTACTCGTCTCGACCGGGTCAAGAAACTGCCGAAGTACGCGCGCAATGGAGTCCAGTATGCTTGGATCGTCGATCCAGTCCTGCGGACCCTCGAGTTATACCGTCACACTGGCAAGGTCCTCGAACCTGTTGATGCGTTTACCGGTGATGTGACCGTCCGAGTCGAACCGTTCGAGGCCGTCGACTTAGATCTCTCGATCCTGTGGGTCCCTACCCCTCCAGCTCCGCAAAGCTGACGCTCACCAGCCGTGAGCAGCCGGCTTCCTCCATCGTCACGCCGTAGAGGATGTCGGCCGCTTCCATGGTGCGGCGGGAGTGGGTGATGACGATGAACTGCGTATCGCGCGACATTTCGCGGACCAGGCGCACGAAGCGCTCGTTGTTCACTTCGTCGAGCGGGGCGTCGACCTCGTCGAGGATGCAGAAGGGGCTGGGCTTGTAGCGGAAGATGGCGAAGAGCAGGGCCAGTGCGGTCAGGGCGCGCTCGCCGCCCGACAGCAGGGCCACGGACTGGTTCTTCTTGCCGGGCGGCTGCGCCACCAGCTCGATGCCGCTCTCCAGGAGGTCGTCTTCGTCGAGCAACTGCATGCGCGCCGAGCCGCCGCCGAAGAGCGAGGTGAAGACCTGGCCGAACGATTCGTTGACGGCGGTGAAGGCGTCACGGAAGAGCTCGCGGGAGGTGAGGTTGATCTTGCGGATGGTCTGGCGCAGCGACTCGATCGACTGCACGAGGTCGTCGCGCTGCGTGCGGAGGAACGACTCGCGCCCTTCCAGTTCCTGGTGCTCTTCGATGGCCAGCACGTTGACCGGTCCGATCTTCTCGATCTGGTCGGTCAGTTTTGCCACTTCCATCTCGATCGCGCTCCGCGCGTCGTCGTCGGCCGGCGGCTCGATCTCCTCAAGCGCGTCGATGCCGGCATGGAGGTCGAGGGAGATCTGCTCGCGGAGCAGGTCGAACGCCGACCGGGACCGGTCCAGACGGCGCTCCGACTCGAAGAGCTCGTCCTTGGCCGTGTTCCAGGCGGAGCGCGAAGCCAGGGCCTTGCCCTCCAGCTCCTGCACGCGCGTCTGCAGTTCCGTCACCTCGGCTTCCACTCCGTCACGAACGCCGGCCAGGTCAGTGACCCTGGCGGTCGACGTCTCCAGTTGGGCGCGCGCGTCGGCCACGGCCACGTTCGTCGCCTCCCGCCGCTGCTCCAGCGACGCGATCTCCTGCTGGAGTTGCGTGACCCGGGAGCCGAGGGAGATGACGATGCGCGAGAGATTCTCGTGCTCGCGCTGGATGGCATTCACGTTTCCGGCCGCGGCTTCGACGTCGACGCGCGCCTTGGAGGCGACTTCCGTGACCTGTTCAAATGCATCGCGAGCCACCGCGAGCTGCTCTTCGTGACCGCGGATCACTCCATGCGTGTCGCGCTCCTGCTGCTCGAGGCGCTGCAGGTCCTCGATGGCGCCGTTCTTCCGGGCGATCAGCTGGTCCTTTTCCTCGGCGTAGAGCGTCGCCTCCTCGGAAGCGGCGGCGAGGTCCTTCTCGAAACGCTCCAGCTCCGAGCCGGCGCGCTCGCGCTGCGTGCGGCGCTCGCGGAGGTCCTGCTCGGCAGAGCGCGAGCGCTCCTCGGCCAGGATGCGCGTGTCGTCCGCGGCACGGAGCTCTTCCTCGACCTGCTGCAGCCCGGTAGCGATCCCGCTGGCCCGTGACTCTTCGCTGCCGAGGGCCGTCTCGAGGTCGGCCAGCTCGCGCTTGATCGAGAAGACGCCCGGCGTCCCGCCCTCGGTCTTGCCGCCTACCACCAGCGGCCCGCGCACGACGTCGCCTTCCAGGGTCACGAACGTCGCGTGCGGCCGCTCCCGGGCCCGGTCGATGGCCTCGCCGAGGGAGCCCACGATGTAGGCCTCCGGAATGGCCAGACGGACGGCTTCGGCCGCCGCGCCCTCGCCGACGACGGCGAAGGCCGCGTTGCCCCGGCGGGTCCCGCCGTTGGTAGCCAGGCCTTCGTGCGCCGCCACGTAATCGAGGGTGATGAACGCGCCGCGTCCTGCGCCGCGCTCACGCAGGCGGCGGATGGCCTCCGTGGCCGTGGCCGCGTCGTCGACGACGACGGCCTTCGAGACTTCCTTGAGGAGCGTGTCGAGGGCCGCCTCGAAGCCCTCCGTGGCCCGCACGGCCTCGGCCGCGGCGGCGGCGTTCGGGATCAGTTCGAGAATGGCCCGGCGGACGTCTTCGTCCTGCGCTTCGAGCGACGACAGGAGCGTCCGCAGCGAGTCGATCTTGTACGTCATCTGCGACACGCGGTCGCGGGTGCTGGCCAGCGACTCGCGCATCCCGTCGCGGCGGGCGGTCAGGGCGTCGCGGTTCTCGATGGCCTCGCGGGCCGTCTGCTGCGCCTGGGCCAGCCACTGCTCGGCGTCGCGCACGCGCTGCTCCCAGTCGTACATCTGCGTCCGGGCGCCGTCGCGGCTCTCCATGGCCTTGCGGGCCTGATCGCTCAACTTGCCGAGGTAGAACTCGCACTTCTCCACGGCCACCTCGATCTGGTGGACCTGGTTGCGGGCCTCGCTGATCCGGGCGATGGTGCGCATGAGCGACTCGCGCGAGTCGGCCAGGGCCTTCTCCGTCGTGCGCACGGCGTCGGACTTCTCCTGCCGCTCGCGCTCGGCCCCGTCGGCAATCTCGCGGAGGTGGTTGCGCTCCGCGCGCGCGCCGTCGAGTTGTTGGGTCTTCTCGTCGAGCAGGGCCTGCTGCTCGGCGCCCTCGCGCTCCAGCTCTCCGATTTGCCCGCTCGACGTGTCGATGCGCTGCGTCAGGTCGGCCAGGTTCGTCTCCGACTGCTCGACGAACGAGCGGAGACGCTCCACTTCGCCGGCCAGCGTGGCCATCTCCTCGCGGAGCTTCGAAGCCCGGGCCACGCGGTCAGTGAGCAGGACGCGGTTCTCCGACAGCGACGCTTCGTCGTTGGTGAGGTTCGACGACGCGTACTTTTCCGTCGTCTCCGCGGAGACTACGTTCAGCTCGGCCGCGACCTGCTCTGTCTGCGCCGCGAGGATACGTCCCTTGTAGAGCGTCCGCTTGGCCGTGGAGAGCTGGTCGATGAGCTCCTTGTGCCGGCGGGCCTTGCCGGCCTGGCGTTTCAGCGAGTTGAGGTTGCGGGTGACCTCGGAGAGCGTGTCGTCGATGCGCAGGAGGTTCTGCTGTGTCTCTTCGAGCTTCAGCTCTGCGGCCCTGCGCTTGGTCTTGTACTTCGTGATTCCGGCCGCCTCTTCGATGAGCTTGCGCCGGTCCTGCGGTTTGTTGGAGAGGATCAGGTCGATCTTTCCCTGCTCCATCACCGAGTAGTTCCGGATTCCCAATCCGGTGTCCATGAGGATGTCGGAAATGTCCTTCAGGCGGACGCGGCGGCCGTTGAGGCGGAACTCCGACTCGCCGGTGCGGAAGACGCGGCGGTTGATGGTGATGCGGCCGTCGTCGGAGGCGGGATGATTGCTGTCTCCGTTGGAGGTGCCGAGGGTGAGCGTGACTTCGCCCATGGAGAGCGCACGGCGGCGGGCCGAGCCCTGGAAGATGACGTCGTCCATCGTCTCGCCGCGGATGTGCGAGGCGCGGTTCTCGCCGAGAACCCAGATGATCGCGTCGCAGATGTTGGACTTGCCGCAACCGTTGGGACCGACGACGGCGGTCATGGCGGCGGGGAAGGTCAGCTTTGCGGGATCGTAGAACGACTTGAAGCCGTGGATTTCGAGCTTTTCGAGACGAAGCATTGGTGTGGTTGAGCCTTTAGGAGTGGGCGCATCGTAGTGGCCCGGGCAGGGCGCCGCAAGCGTCCGATTTGGTGGTTGTAAACTGCTGACGTGAAAGGGATATTCGCGGTTGACAGTAACAGAGCGCAGCCGTTCTAGTGCAATTCGCGATTTCCTCGCGCGCGAAATCGATCTGGGCAGCTTCCCGGGAGCCGCCTGGGCGGTGGGAACGAGAGACGGGATCACGTCCGAAGGCGCCGTCGGCCACGCCGTCTCCGTGCCTCTGCGCATCGATGCCACTCGCGACACGATCTACGACTGCGCGTCGCTGACCAAGCCTCTCGTCACGTCGCTGCTCGTCCTGCTGGCCGTGGCTGAAAAGCGGATCGCGCTCGACGACCGGTTCCACGGCTACACGTATCGTGAGCTCCTCACCCACACGAGCGGCCTCCGTGCCTGGCTTCCGCTGTACGCCTTCGACGACTACCTCGCCGCGACGCTGGAGCGCGGGCCGGAGATCGCCCGCGGCAGCGATGTCATCTACTCCGACCTCAACTTCGTCCTCCTCTGGTACGCGCTGCGCGCGATCTACGGCGACTACGCCGCCGCGGCCCGGCAGCGCATCTTCGAGCCGCTGGGTCTGCGCGACACGCATCTCCATCCGCCCGTGACGCTCCGCCCGCGGATCGCTGCCACCGAGTTCGGCCAGCGCTGGGAGGCGAAGATGTGCGCGGAGCGCGCCATTGTCTGCGCGAAGCAGCGGCAAGGCCTGATCTGGGGCGAGACGCACGACGGCAATTCGCACTATGCCGGCGGTACGGCCGGCAACGCGGGGCTCTTCGCCACGGCCCGCGATGTCTTCCGTCTCGCCCAGAACTGGACGTCGCTGCTTCCCCCGGCGCTCGCCGCCGACGCCATCCGCAATCACACGCCATTGCTTTCCGACGGCCGCGGCCTGGGCTGGCAGAAGCCGACCGGCAGCGAGGCCACGAAGATGCTCTCACCCGACGCCTACGGTCACACTGGTTTCACCGGGACGTCCGTCTGGATCGATGGCGACGCCATCTTCGTCCTACTGGCCAATCGCGTTCACCCCTGCGCAGCACCCGTGGCCATGCAGCGGATCCGCGGGGAGTTTCACGGGATCGCTGGTCGCTGATCGCTGTTGGCTGATCGCTGTTCGTTGCTCACGGATCGCCGGTCGCTGGTGGCTCTTTTCGGTGTCGTGGCTCGTGCTGTATGAATCGAGTCGACGGCAAACCGGCGCTGACTGCGCGGAACCCGACGCGAGTTGTCCTGGTCTGGAAGTCAGTTGCATCAGACTGAAATCGAGTCTTAGGGATTCCGTACGCTCCTGACGCGCATGACGGACGCTGATCCCATCGTTCGCGTCGGTCACGGTACCTAGGCCCTGAGGCGGCAACGGCGACCGGCGATCCGCGATCGGCCCTTCTTCGGCGCCAGAGCCCAGCCAGCTAGGAGACTTTGCGGGTCGTTCTCACGGCCGGGCGAGGCGGGAGGGTAACGGCCTTCTTGTCACTCTGAGCTTCGAGCTCCTGCAGGTACGAACACAGGGCTTCCAAATCGAAGTTGAAGCGCTCGAGTAGTTCCTCGCGCGCCGCACGTGTTTCCTTGACGATCGGATCTTCCCACATCTCATTCCTCGCTCAGTTCTTCGGGCGTGCAGATGGACTGGCGGCTCAAAGCCGGCTGCACGACAAGTCTCCGTAACGAACGGCAGCATGCGCGCATTCGCGATGTGCTTGCAATTCCAAGTCACAAGGTAATTCATGCCGTGTACGGCGGCCACCGCGATGTGCAGTGCGTCGGATGCAGCCTTGATGGAAGCCCGCCGGCAGCAACGAGCCTGGCCGCGAGAAGGCGACTCTCAGGCGTTTCAGCCAGAAAGGGAAGTGGCTCGAGAATCGCCAGTCGAAGCGCCGCCGCTTCCGGATCACCGAGCTGAGCTTCGGCGGCGACTAAGCGCGAAGCGTAAAGATCAAACTCTGCTACAGCTCGCGGCCACCACTCTCGAGTGAGATCCTGATGCGCCAAAGCAATGACATCCCGGCTCGGGCGTGCAACGAGATAGCTGATGACGCTCGTCTCTACGTAAGCCTCGGATCGCATCACTCGTCACCGTATCCCAGTCGAGGAGTAATCGCCACTCGGCGATTACTCGCTTGATTTGATGTCGACGATGGTCAGCCGCCGACGAGCTTCCGCCGCGCCTGCATCCAGCCCCAGGCCATCGCCCTTGTGCGCAGTTCATCGGCACGGGCCGAGTCGCCGGCGGCGGCCGACAGCTCCGCGTAGAGGTACAGCGTCTCGGCCAGCAGCGGGTCGGGATCGGTGTAGTCGTCGCGGAACCGGGTTTCGAGGAGCTCGACGTTGTCGCCGAAGATCCGCAGGGCCTCGGCGCGCTCGCCGCGGCGGAGCAGGACGTAGGCGAGCTCCAGGGCCTGGAACTCCTGGATCTGCGGGTGAAGGGCAATCGTCTCTTCCAGGAGGCGCTTCGCTTCGTCGAGGTCCCGGCCGAGGTGTGCCAGTGAAAGCGCGATGCCTTCGCGCGCGGCCGGATCGTCGGAGAGCCGGTACTCGCTGATCGCCTCGTCGTAGCGCCCGAGGAGCTTGAGCGCCTCGGCGCGGTGGAGATGGTCGTCGGGACGCGCGGCGGCGAGGGCTTCCGCGTAGCGGCGTTGCTGGATGAGCTGTTGGGCGGTAGTGACCGGCTTCTGCGCGAACATCCACGCCGCCAGCCAGCCGATCAGCGCCACCGCGACGAGCACGACCACCACTTCGAGGAGCATCAGTGGTGGGGTTGCTGCGTCGACGGTCGTTGCGCTGCCGGGGGCTGTTGCGTTGCGGACGCTGGTCGCGGCGGTCCGGGGCGTCCCGGTGCAGCCGGTAACGTGGTCGGGTCCGCCGTCGCGGCCAGTACTTCCGGCGGAGTCACCGCTCCCGGCTCGAGGACGAACGTCCGCATCGTTTGAGGGCGGCCGTCGAACTGGAACTTCAGCTCCGGCATGGGCGGAACCGATTGCGAGTCGGGCTCCCCGACGTCGGTGACCTCGGCGAGCGGGACGGCGTTGGTCGACGAGACGGCTGCCTCGTTGCGCCAGGTTGCGAACTGGTGGAGGCCGATCAGTGCCAGCACGGCCGCGGCGATGCCGAAAGCGACGACGACACCCTGACGCTGCCGGGCGAAGTCGAGCACGTTCTCGGAGGTTGTCACCGGCTTCGGCTTGAACTCTTCCTGCAGGAGGGCCGTCGTGTCGACGAGCTTTTCGCCCGTTCGCGGATCGGCGCCGCAGAACGGACACACCTTCGCCGAGGCATCGATGTCGTGGCGGCACGCTGCGCAGGAGATGCGCGAGCTACTCATTTCCATGGAATGTTATGTCGACGGAGAAGCGCGACGCTACCGGCATACCATTCTCCGTGGCCGGACGGAAGCGCCACTCCTGCACCGTCTCGATCAGCCGCGCCGTGTCGCCGGGGATGTCGCGGGCGACGTCGATGTCCTTGACGCGGCCGTCCGCGCCGACGGTGAGGAGGAGACGCGCGGTCGCCTCGCCGTCCACGCGGATCGAGGGCACCGGCTGGTACACCGCCACGGGCTCCGTTCGCCCAACGCCGGACTCGATGGGAACGATGGGTGTGTGCGTCGTGCGGGGAGTGGCCGGCACTCCGTCGAGGCGGCCCGTGATCGAGCGCGGGTCGGCAAGCTGTGGCCCTCGACGCGCTTCGGTGGTCTGCGTGCGGCGCGCAAGCTGCGAGTAGTCGGTCTGCGGAAGCGCCGTCGCATCGTCGCGCGCGTACGGGTTGGCCATGGAGCCGTTGCCCGGCATCACCGGCGCCGAGGTGATCGGCTGCCCCGGAGTGACGCCGCGGCCGGCCGGTACGAGGTCGATCTGGGTGTGATGCGGCGGCTCCTGCGCCCGCGGCGCGTTGATGGTCGAGGTTGTGTTCATCTCGTCGTCCGGCTCCCGCAGGTGGACCAGCGCGCCGATGATGAACACGAGGATCAGCAGCCCGGCGATGCCGGCGACACCGCGCACGGGTGCGGGAATCTCGAACTTCCGAGTGGAGGGAGTCGTCGCGACGGGCTCGGCGGGAGCGCTCGGCTCGATGCGCGGCGGCGCCGGCTCACGCTGGTCCCAACCGCAGAACGGGCAGGCCTTGGCGATGCTGTCGATGGAACGATTGCAGTTGAAGCACGGTTTTCGGTCGCTCATCACTCAGCGGTTTTCTGCAACCGGCGTACCTCGTCACTCCAGAAGACGACGGCTCCGTCCGCCGTGATCGCAAATGCCTGCGGCGGTACGTGTTTGGCCAGCAGCGTGCTCTGCGCTTTCTCGACACGGTAGAGCGTGCCGCTGGCGGAGTCATAGGCGATCCACCGTCCTCCGCGTGCGACGACACGATCGACCCCCGTCGGGAAACCGGCGTTGAAATCGGCATTGCGATGCGCGGCCGGACCGAGCCCGAGCAGGCCGCGCAGAAAGCCCCGTGCAAAGGCCTGCGACGCCGGCTGCGGCCCTTCGAGGATCCAGACCCGTTTCGAGGACGGGTCGGCGATGGCCAGGTTCTTCGACGTCAGGGCCAGGTCGACCGGCACGGCGCCGATGGCCCGGCTCGATGCCGTGAACGTATCCAGCGCCACGGTGACGATCCTGCCGCCGCGTGGATAGACGAGGAATGCGTTCCGGTCGCCGGCCTCGAGGTGAGACGCGGACGGCGGCACGGCGAGCCGCCGGTGGATGGCGAACGGTGCGAGCGTCACCTCTTCGATCTCGCCCGCCGTGCGGGCGTAGACGAGCAACCGGCCGTTCGCTGATGCCAGGAAGGCCGGGTCGGCGGCGGTCTCGATGGATGCACGGGTTCCGTCCGCTCCGATGCGCTCGAGTCTCTGGGCATCGCGATCGAGGATGTAGAGGTCGTCGCCGTCGAATGCCGCCGCGACCGGCGTCTCTCCCGTCTTCACGTGCGTGGCACGCCCGGAATCGAGGTCGACGATCACCGCGTCGTTTGCCAATGCGTCCAGTACCGCCGCACGTTTCCCGCTCGCAGCAACGGCCATGGCCGTCGCTCCGGCAACGCCGTCCGCTGACGACCAGCGCCGCGTCGTGGCGTCGTTGTCGTACAGCTCGAGCCGCCCGTCGCGCGCGACCAGGATGCCGTTTGCCGTGACGGCCAGCGCAACGACCATCAATAGACGGCTCAAGGGTGCACCGGCGTTGCACCTAAAGTGGGGATGCGTTGTGACGGAAGGCTGGAGTCGTTGCGGAACGCCCGCTTCCTCTGAGATTGGGTGGGAGGCAACGGTGAAGACGCGCGGAGTCGAGCTGGACAAACACTCGGCTCTGACGACGGTGTGGGTGGGTGGACCTCGACCACAGCAAGCACCCGTGGCGAGAACCGGCGCCACCCTCTCCCGGCGGGAGAGGGTCGGCACTGGAGCGCGCAATTCTCGCGTCCGTGAATCAGCTTCGCCGCAGTCAGCGCGGAATTGCCGGGGTGAGGGGCGTCCTTCTCGTTCGGCCGCCACGCACGTCGCTGGACCACGGCAACAGAGCCATCAAAGGGCCGTTTCCAGGAGACACCATGAAAGCCTTGACCCTTCACCCCGCCGCGGCGCTGACAGTTGGCCGATGACTCAGCGCATGGCGAAGCGCGCTCCGCGGCGACCCTCTCCCGGTGGGAGAGGGTGTCCTCCCGGTGCCTTGCCGCACAGCCTCCGGGTTCCGCAGTTGCCACGAAACTTCTTCGACGCCCGTCGGCTACCGGCCCTCGGCGCTTCGCCGCTGACGTATAGCGGCTTGGGATCCGCGTCGAGGTCACGGTTGCGGCTCCTTCCCGTGCGCCCCGGATGTTGGTTCCGCCAGGCCCAGCGGTTCCAACAGCAACCCGTCGGCGTCACCTACCGTCGTCGCACCGAG
The DNA here is from genome assembly GCA_964650405.1 of uncultured Thermoanaerobaculia bacterium. Taxonomy (GTDB): domain Bacteria; phylum Acidobacteriota; class Thermoanaerobaculia; order Gp7-AA8; family Gp7-AA8; genus CAZYTO01. The sequence goes on from CAZYTO010000014.1 coordinate 21,713, forward strand.
GATGCGGTAGGTGAGGCGGAGCGGTTCGTTCGCGCGGAACGTGCCGCGGAACGCGGTCGGCTCGGCGAACTTGAACCGTACTCCGTCGATGTTTCCCTCTTCGAAAACCGTCTCGTCCTGCGGGGCCGGAGCCGGCGAGGACACAAAGCGCGCCGTGCTGGTGAACGTCATCGCATCGAGCGTCCGGCGCCCTTCGGGCGTGATGTGTGCGAACAAAGCGATGACCGAGCGCAGCTCGGCCGCGGAGGGGTCCTGCGACTTCGGCAGAGCACCGGTCTGCGGCTCCGCCTCACTGCGCAGGATGCGCAGTGTGTCGTTGGCCGGGAACGCCTTCAGGAGCGCGTCGAGATCCGCGCGGGCCTGGCTCCATTCGCCGCGCTGCATGGCCACGAGCGCACGGCGCACGGCGGCGCCGATCGAGTCGCCTTCGACGCCGGCGTGCTTCGACTTCTGGTACTCGCGGATGAGCGGCAGCGAGAACGGATTCGCGTCGAACGCGCCGGCGAAGGCCCGCTCCCGTTCCGCGTCGTCGCGCGCCAGCCGCACCAGCGCGGCCAGGGCGATCGGATCGTCGGTGCGCGTCGTCAGCACCGCCTGGTACTCCTGCCGTGCCTCCGCGATGTTGCCGTGCTGCTCATCGAGCTGGGCCATGCGGAGCTGCGTGCGGTCGAGCAGCGAGAGATAGGCAGCCGCCTCGCCGCGGGCCGACGAGTAGATCTCGAACTGCTCGCCCTTCGCCACGTCGCGGCGCAGCGCGTCGAAGGCCGGCGCGCGCAGGGAGGCCACGACCTCGCGCAACAGTTGCTCCCCCTCGGCCGTGTCGCCGAGCGCCGCGGCCATGGCGTATTCGTAGACGGCGAGGTCGAGCGCACTGTCGTGCCCGCGCCGCGCGATCGCCACCGCGTTCCGTGACGCACTGACGGCCTTGTTCGACTGGCCCAGCAGCCCCATCGCCGTGGAGTAGAGGTTCCACGTCTTCGCCGAGTCACTGGTGTAACGGATTGCCTCTTCGACGAGCCCGAATGCTTCCTGGCCGTTCCCGAGTCTGGCGGCCGCCAGGCCGGCGTAGGCCGTCGCCGTCGCGTAGCGGGCCATCTCCGCCGCGCGGCGGGCATTCAGCCGCTCGGTCGTCGCCACCTCCAGTGCCAGTTCGTATTGCTCCCGCGCCAGCGCCGGCTCGTTGCGCGACAGCCGGGCGTCCCCCAGGTTGAGGTGCCCGGAGAGTTGCGCGTTGAAGTCGTGCGTCGTGGCGAGCTGCTTTTCCATCTGCGCGATCTCGAAGTCCGACGCGACGCGTTGCTGCGCGGGCGAGCTGTTGACAGCGAGGAGAGCGCACAGGGCCAGCAGGAGCATTCGCGAAACGCATTGCCCCCCGCTCGCCGCTCGCCGTCCGCCGCTTGCATCCCTGGTCCCGCTCGCCGTCATCGCGCGAAATATCCCTTCCGGGCATTCACGATCCGCACCCCGCGCCGGGCGGGCGTGATCGTGATCGACCGCCAGCCGGGGCCGTTGCCTTGCGACTGGTAGACGACGAGGTAGCGGCTGTTGGTGTCGAGCAGCAGCGCGCGGAGCGTTTCCTCGAGCGTCGCCGCGCGGGCGCGAACGACGTCGCCGCCGGTGTTCTTCGCCGCGCGTTCGAGGAACTCGCTGCGTCCGCCGAGGACGATGGCATCGAGCACGGTCTTCGTCGCGCTGATCTTCTTCAGGGCCTCCTCCTCGGAGATGGCGCTGTTCCGGTCGCCGCCGTCCGTGACGACGATCGCGTACGTCCGCTCTCCGGAAGCGATCGAGCTCACCGCGTCGCGGAGGGACGTGCCGCCGGATGGCTCGACGTCGCCGAGGAGCTCCGAGGCCTTTCGGCCTTGGGCGATCGGCTGCGGCTTGCCGGCGTTGTGATTGAAGAGGAGTACCTCCAGGCGGTCGCCGGGGCGGAGGTACGGCCACACGCCGTCGACGGCGTGCAGCGCCGCGGCGAGCTTTCCGTCGCCCATGCTCAGCGAGCGGTCGATCACGAAGACGAAGCGGGCCGCGCCGCGCTGCGGCAGCACCTCGCGGATCGTCTGTTCGACGCCGTTCTCGCGCAGCGTCAGATCGTGTGCGGAGAGCGGCTGCGGCGCCTGCGTGCGCAGCGGCACCTCAACCAGGTCGACGTTCACGCTCTCGTTGACTCCGGCACCGGCTGTCAACACCTTCGCGGAGCTCACCGTCCGATATCCGTTGGAAAAGACCTCTGCCTCGATCTCGTGCGGCGCGAGCGACGTCCCGAAATCGTGCATCACGCGATACGGAAGCTTGCGTGCCACGCCGGCGAGTGTTCCGTCGATGAAGAAGTCGACGCGGTCGACGCCCGTCACCGTCGTCGTGACCTCCAGGGGCCAGATGCCGATGGCCTGGCTGCCGTTCTGCGGGGAGAGGAAATGGGTCTCGGGTATCGGGTCTCGGGTATCGGCGGCTGACGCGAGACCTGCGCCGACAGCAATGAGCAGGACAGCAAATCGCTCGAACACTGTTCCGCCGAGACCCGATACCCGATACCCGATACCCAATCGCGCGAGAGCCACGTGCCCGTCCAACGGCGCGATCTCGATGAGTAATTTCGGAGGAGCGGCTTGACCTCCTTTCCGTATCGCTTGTCCTACAATGACGCCATGCTGGCTCCGGAGACGAACCTCGGCGCCTACCGGCTGATCGCACGGATCGGGGCGGGCGGAATGGGAGAGGTGTGGAAGGCGGAGGACACCCGGCTGGGGCGGATCGTGGCCATCAAGATCCTTCCCGCGGCGGTCGCCTCCGACGCCGACGCCATCGCCCGCATGCGCCGCGAGGCACGCACGGCCGCGCAGCTCTATCACCCCAACATCGCCATGATCCACTCGTTCGAGCAGGACGGCGATCAGCTCTTCATCGTCATGGAGTTCGTCGACGGCCACCCGCTCTCGGCGATTCTCAAGCGCGGGGCCATGGCCGAGGCGGAGATCTGCCGCATCGGGCGCGGCGTGGCGGACGCCCTGGCCGAAGCGCACGCGAAGGGCATCGTCCATCGCGACATCAAGCCGGACAACGTCATCGTCAGCGGCAACCGGGTGAAGGTCCTCGACTTCGGGATCGCCAAGCAGGTGGGAGTGTCGGCTGCTGATCCGAGCGCGCCGGCTACGTTCATGACCCAGCAGGGGATGATCCTCGGCACGATCCAATACATGTCCCCCGAGCAGGCCCTCGGCAAGCAGGTCGACGGCCGCACCGACATCTTCTCCCTCGGCGTCATGCTTTACGAAGCAGCCACCGGCCGCCTCCCGTTCCGCGGCGAGACGGTCACGGAGACCATGACGCAGATCATCCGCGACGAGCCGGAGGATCCCCAGCGCGTCAACGCCCGGCTCTCGACCGGGCTGGCCGGCATCATCCGCCGCTGCATGGCCAAGAAGCGGGAAGACCGTTTCGAGAGCGCCGAGCAGGTGGCCGCCGCACTGGAAGCACAACTCGGCAAGGCGTCGACCGCGCCTTATACCCAGGCCATGACGTCCACGGTGGCGCAGACCGCGGCCATGGAGCCGACCGTGGCCCGTGTCGCGGCCTCGACCGAGGTGACTGCGCAACGGGCCGCTGCCGGCGTTCCGACCGTTCCGCGCACCGCGGCGGAGCCGACCGTCATGACGACGGCGCGGCCGGCCGCACCGGCGCCGCCGGCGAAGAAGAAGCCGGGCATCTGGGCCGTGGTCGTGATCGTGCTGCTCTTCGCCGGCATTGCCGCTGCCGTCATCGTCGGCCGCCGCGGGCAGACGGCGACGCCCGCACCGCCGCCCGTGGCCACGAACACCGCTCCGCCGGCGAAGCCGGTACCCGTGGCGCCGCCCGCGGCAAACGTGACCGTGACCGCAACGCCGCAGATCGTCGAAAAGGACGGAACCGTGACGGGCGAGCGGGGAACAACGAGCGGCGAGCAGGGTGCGAAAACGGGCGAGCGGGGAACGGCGAGTGGCGGGCAGGGTGTGAAAACGAGCGAGCGGACAACGGCGAGCGGCGCGCAGGGTGTCCCCTACGCAACGCCTTCGCTCAGCGATCAGCGACCAACGACCAGCGATCAGCGAACCACCAGCGGCGACCCGCGACCAACGACCACCGAGCAGCGAGCAGCGAACAGCGAACAGCGAACAGCGACCAGCGACCTAGACGATCTCTACGCCAGCGCCATGGCCACCCTCGGCGACGGCGATGCGCGCGATGCCCGCAAGACCCTCCACCGCATCCTGGAGCAGGACTCCCACTACGCGCGGGCGCACTTCCGCATGGGCGAGATCGCCCTGCTGAACCGCAACCTGGAGCCGGCCCGCACCGAGCTGGAGCTCGCCCTCGGAGACGCCAACCGCCTCGACGAGCGCGAGCGCGCCCTCACCCGGCTCGGGCTCGCCCTCGCCTCACGCACCCGCGAAGAGGCCCAGCGTTACGCCCGCTCCATCAACGACCGCTGGCCCGACGACCCCGACCTCCAGCGCATGGTCCAGACCTTCCCGGGCATGTTCTTCGGCACCGGCCTGAACGAACGGCAGATCGAGCGCGGCCGGCGGTTCCGGCCACACTGAGCGGCTTACGAGTGTGAACCGGAGAATCTACCCGCTCTTGCTGCTGTGCGTCATCTTCGCGGCCAGTGCGCGCGGCCAGCCGGTGGCCGTGCACGGCTGGATCGACTGCGACTACGCCTGGAACAGCGACCGGCCGGATTCAGGACTCAACTTCTTCAGCGGCGTGGGAACGACCGCGCACCGTGCCGATCAACTCGAGCTCAATGCCGCGGCCCTGGAGATCACCGGCAAATTACGACGGCTCGCCTATCACGTCATCCTGGTCGGGGGGGATTCGTCCGACGTCGTTCACGCCGGCGAGCCGCAGCACCGCAGGCACCCGATCCGCAACCTTTACCAGGCTTCGGTCTCGTACACGGCTCCGGTGGGACGCGGCCTCTCGCTCGAGGCAGGCGTCTATCCCTCGCACATCGGTTTCGAGGGGTTCTTCACGAAGGACAACTGGAATTACACGCGCGGTTGGCTCGGCGAGCTCTCACCGTACTACCAGAGCGGAATCAAGGCCTCCTATTCCTGGAGCGACCGTTGGTCGGGCCAGGTCCACGTGCTCCGCGGATGGCAACTCATCGGGGACAACAACTCCGCGCCGGCCCTGGGCACGCAGATCGCCTACAACGGAGCCCGGCTCTCGGCGTCCTTCAACACGTTTACGGGGGCGGAGCTGCCGGACGACAACGTGCATCTGCGGAACCTCGGCGACCTCGTCCTGTCGTGGAAAGCGACGTCGAAGCTCACCGCCGCCGCGCAGATCGACCGCGGGCGGCAGCAGTTGGGGAGAGGCCTCGCCGCGAACTGGTTCGGAGTGGCGGGCTATGGCCGCTACGCACCCGATGAACGCCGCGCCGTTTCAATCCGCGCCGAAAAGTTCCGGGACCCGGACGCCGGCATCAGCGGATTCCCGCAAACGCTGACCGAATCGACGCTGACGTACGAGTGGCGCCCGGGCGCGCATCTCATCCTCAAGGCCGAAGCGCGGCGCGATCACTCCACGCTGCGGGTGTTCAACGGCTCGAAGAACCAGACGCTGGCCATCGCCAGCGCAGTGGCCACGTTCTAGGAGAGGTCCAGAAAGTGTGTCACCCCGAGCCTTTTCACAGCGCCGGGGCGCTGCACCTGAGCACCCGCGTCCAAGTGGCCCGGGCCCGCGTCCAAGTGGCCCGCGCCCGCGTTCAAGTGGCCCACGCCCGTGTCCAACGGAGCAGAGCGCACTTTCACCGAAGGATTCTCGTCACCGAACCGGGCCCGCGTTGCGCGACCGGCCCCGGAGTTTGGACGTTTCGGGAGGCCCCGTGCATGCGGAGCGGCGGAGATTCGCAGATACAGCGCAGATCGAGCGTCGAATCGACCGATCGCGTAGCGGCGTTGAGGGCCGTAGCCCACGGCTTCCAGCCGTGGGAAAGCCGGTTCGGTTTTTTCCTTCAAGCCCGCTTCAGCGGGCGACAGAACATGGCGGCCGTCTGTTCTTCTCTTTCGCCCGCTGAAGCGGGCTTGAATATTTTTGGGGACGTCGTGACCCACGGTTAAAACCGTGGGCTACGGCTCTCATGCCCGCTACGCGGATGTGCGAAACGTCCAAACTCCAGAGCGGACACGCCTTCGCGCGCCCGGCGGGTACTGACAATCGACGACGGCCTGGCCTCTACCTTCCCATCCACCCGCCGTCGACCGTGATCACGCTGCCGTGCACGTATTCCGAGGCGGGGGAGGCCAGGAAGACGACGGCGCCTTTGAGGTCGTCCGGGGTACCCCACCGTCCGGCGGGGATGCGGGCCAGGATGTCGCGGCTGCGGACGGGGTCGTCGCGCAGGGCCTGGGTGTTGTCGGTGGCCATGTAGCCGGGAGCGATGGCGTTGACGTTGATGCCGAGTGGGGCGAGCTCGTTGGCCAGGGCCCTTGTGAGGCCGAGCAGGCCGCTCTTCGCGGCGGTGTAGGCCGGCACCCGGATGCCGCCCTGGAACGAGAGCATGGAGAGGATGTTGATGATGCGCCCGCCGCTGCGGCGTGTGGGGAGCGCCTGGGCGAAGGCGCGGCTGAGGGTAAAGACGGAGCTGAGGTTCACCTCCACGACGGCGTCCCAATCGTCGTCGGTGTATTCGAGGGCCGGCGCGCGGCGGATGATGCCGGCGTTGTTGACGAGGATGGAGGCCTTTCCCACGGCGTCGAGGATGGTGGCGGCGGCGCCGCGGTCGGAGAGGTCGGCCTGGACGATGATGGCGCGGCGGCCGGCATCGCGGACGGCGCCGGCCGTGGCGCGGAGGTCGCCGCGCGCCACGAGCGCGACATCCGCTCCCGCTTCGGCCAGGGCCACGGCCATCGCGGCGCCGAGGCCGCGTGAGGCGCCGGTGACGATGGCCGTCTGGCCGTCGAGCCGGAAGAGGTCAACGGCGTTCAACGGCGGCTCCGAGGCGTCCGAGTGTGAGGCCGAGGTAGTCGCGGGCGTTGAAGAAGGAGACATCCTGCGCCACGCGGCCGAGCAGCTCGCGGTCGTCGGGGAGGAATCCGCGCCGCACATCCTCGCCGAGGAGGTTGCAGACCAGGCGGCGGAAGTACTCGTGGCGGGAGTAGGAGAGGAAGCTGCGCGAGTCGGTGACCATGCCCACGAAGCGGGCGAAGAGGCCCATGTTGGACAGCGCCTGCAGTTGCGCGGTCATGCCGTCGAGCTGGTCGAGGAACCACCACGCCGCGCCGTACTGCATCTTCCCCGGCACGGAGCCGTCCTGGTAGTTGCCGGTCATGGTGGCCATCAGCTCGTTGTCGCGGGGGTTGTTGTTGTAGAGGATCGTCTTGGCGAGCTGGTTCGTCTCGTCGAGGCTGTCGAAGAAGCGGGCCAGGGGCAGGGCCATCTCGAAGTCGCCGATGGAGTCGAGACCGGAATCGGCGCCGAGCGTGCGCCGGAGCCGTGTGTTGGTATTGCGCAAGGCGCCGAGGTGGTACTGCTGGACCCAGCCGCGGGCGTGGTCCATGACGGCGAAGCGGTGGAGCAGCGCGGACTTGTAGCGGGCCGCGGCGCGGGGCTCGGAGCGCCGGCCGCTGCGGAGCTTCTCGAACGTCGCGGCCACGTCGGCATCGGCCCACGGCTCGGCGTAGATCTGCGCGAGGCCGTGGTCGGAAGCGCGGCAGCCTGCGGCATGGAAGGCGGCGTGGCGCTTGTCCAGCGCTTCCAGCATGTCGTGGAAGGTGGTGATGGACAGGCCCGCCGTTTCGCCGAGCCGGTCGAGCCAGGCGTTGAACGCTTGCGGCTCCTCGACGGCCAGCGCGGCATCAGGGCGCCAGGTCGGCACGACGCGCGTGGGGGGATCGTCGCGCTGGGCGAGGGCATGGTGATGCTCGAGCGAATCGGCCGGATCGTCCGTCGTGCAGACGACGGCCACGCGGAAATGGTGCAGCAGTCCCAGCGTGGAGAAGCCGGGCTGCTGCAGCAGCTCGTTGGCGCGGTCGTAGACGGCGCGGGCCGTGGTCTCCGAGAGCAGCTCGCAGATGCCGAAGGGGTTCTTCAGCTCCAGGTGCGTCCAGTGGTAGAGCGGATTGCGGATCGTGGACGGCACCGTGCGCGCCCAGGCCTCGAACTTCTCCCAGTCCGTGGCGTCGCCGGTGCAGAAGCGCTCGTCGACGCCGTTGGCGCGCATGGCCCGCCACTTGTAGTGGTCGCCGTGCAGCCAGATCTCGGTGAGCGAGCCGAAGCGGTGATCGCCGGCGATCTGCGCCACCGGCAGGTGGCAGTGGTAGTCGATGATGGGCAGGCCGGCCACGCAGCGGTGGTAGAGGTCGCGGGCGACGTCGGTCTCCAGCAGGAAGTCGTCGTGGATGAAGTCGAGGCGGCTATGCATCGATGGGCTCGAATCGTGGTGCAAGCAGGTGGTGGAGGGCGAAGGCGATGAGATAGGCGGAGGCGCAGACGGCGAAGAGGATGGAGTAGCCGGCGGTGACGTTGCCGAGGGCGTGATAGCGGTCGAGGATGCGGCCGGAGAGCCAGGGGAAGAGGATGCCGCCGATCGACCCGGCCATCCCGCCCAGACCGACGATCGTGGCCACGTCCTTCTTGGCGAACATGTCCGAGACGGTAGTGTAGAGATTGGCCGACCAGGCCTGGTGGGCGGAGGCGGCCAGGCCGATGAGCAGCACCGCCGGCCAGTCGCCGACGCTGGTGGTGCCGAGGATGGGCAGCACGCAGAGGGCGAAGAGGAACATCCCCGTCTTGCGCGCGCGGGTCACGGTCCAGCCGCGCCGGGTGAGGTAGCCGGTCACCCAGCCGCCGGCGATGCTCAGCACCGTCACGATGGAATAGATCGTCACCAGGTGCAGCCAACTGTGCTTGATGTTCAGACCGCGCGTGGCGTTGAAGTAGTCGGGGAGCCAGATGAGGAAGAACCACCAGATGGGATCGGTCATGAACTTGGCCACGATGAACGACCAGGCCTGCCTGTGCTCCAGCGCGCCCAGCCATCCCATCGGTGTGCTGCCCGCCCCCGCTTCGTCCGTATCGCTGCGGATGTGACGGAGCTCGGCGGCCGTGACGCGGCGATCGCGCTCGGGCGTCTGGTAGAGCGGAATCCAGAAGCAGAGCCAGAGGAAGCCCGCCAGTCCGGCGAAGACGAAGGCCCAGCGCCAGCCCAGCGTGACGGCGATGACGGGAATCGTCGCCGGCGCCACGATGGCCCCGACGTTCGCGCCGGCGTTGAAGATGGCCGTGGCGAAGGCCCGCTCGCGTTTCGGGAACCAGAGGGCCACGGCCTTGATGGCCGAGGGGAAGTTGCCGCCCTCGCTCACGCCGAGGGCCACGCGCGCCGTGAAGAACCCGCCGATCGAGCCCACGAGCGAGTGGGCCATGGCGGCCAGGCTCCAGGCCACGATCGAGACGGCGTAGCCGATCTTCGTGCCGTAGCGATCGACGAACCAGCCGAAGAGCAGCAGACCGACGGCGTAGGCGCCCTGGAACGCGGAGTTGACCAGTCCAAACTGCTCGTTCGTCCAGCGCAGCTCGTGATCGAGGAACTCCTTGATCAGCGCCAGGATCTGCCGGTCGATGTAGTTGATGGTGGTGGCGAAGAAGAGCAGCGCGCAGACGATCCACCGCACGTTGCTCCTCCCCGCCGCAACGTCCTCCGGCTCCGCTGGGGTTTCCACGGCGGGCGCGCTCATGTCAGGCGACCGTCTCCAGCCGGCGCCACACCTCGCCTTCCGGGTACTCGTACGCAGAGAGCGAGTCCGGCTTGATGGTGATGCTGTAGCCGGGCCGGGTGGGGGCGACGTAGCGGGCATTACGCACGATGCACGGATCGACGAAATGCTCGTGGAGATGGTCGACGTACTCGCACATGCGGTCCTCGAGGCCACCGCTCACGCGGATGTAGTCGAAGATCGAGAGGTGCTGGACGTACTCGCAGAGGCCGACGCCGCCTGCGTGCGGGCAGACCGGCACGCCGAACTTCGCGGCCATGAGCAGCACGGCCAGGACTTCGTTGACGCCGCCCATGCGGCAACTGTCGACCTGCAGGAAGCGGATGGCGCCGGCCTGGAGGAACTGCTTGAAGAGGACACGGTTCTGGCAGACCTCGCCGGTGGCCACGCCGACCGGGGCGACGGCCCGGGCGATGGCGGCATGTCCGAGAACGTCGTCGGGGCTGGTCGGCTCCTCCAGCCAGTAGGGGTTGAACTGGGCGAGGGCCTTCATGTGCTCGATCGCTTCGCCGACGTCCCAGCACTGGTTGGCGTCGACCATGAGGCGGTTGTGCGGTCCGATCTCTTCGCGCATGAGCGCGGCCCGGCGGACGTTGTCTTCCAGGTTCCGGCCGACCTTCATCTTGAAGGCCGTCCAGCCCTGGGCCAGGGCCTCGCGGCACAGGCGCCGCACCTTCTCGTCGGGATAGCCGAGCCAGCCGGTGGACGTCGTGTAGGCGGGATAGCCGTCGCGGCGCATCTCCGCCTCGCGCTCGGCTTTGCCGCGCTGCATGCGCCGAAGAATCTCCAGCGCCTCCTCGGGGGTGAGCGCGTCGCTGATGTACGTGAAGTCGATGGCGGCGACGAGCTGCTCCGGGGTGAGGTCGGTGAGCAGCTTCCACATGGGCTTCCCTTCGCGTTTGGCCCAGAGATCCCAGACGGCGTTGATCAGCGCGCCGGTGGCCATGTGCAGGATGCCCTTCTCCGGCCCCAGCCAGCGCAGTTGCCGGTCGACGGTGAGGTCGCGGTAGAAGCCGCGCAGGTCGCCGAGGATCTCGGCCAGGCGCCGGCCGGCGACGTGGTGCTTGAGGGCGTGCACGGCCGCGACGACGATCTCGTTCCCCCGCCCGTTGGTGAAGGTGAGGCCGTCGCCGGTCTGGCCGCTGTCGGTAACGACGGTGACGTAGGTGGCGGAGTAGTCGCCCAGGTTCAGCGCATCCGAGCCGTCGAGCTCCAGCGACGTCGGAAAGCGGACGTCGCGGACGCGCACTTCGGTGATCTTCGGACTCATGCTGCTCCTCTCATTGATTCACGCCGCTGGCGAGGAAGCCGCCGTCGACGGCCAGCACTTCGCCATTGACGAAGCTCGCCGCCTCGGAGGCAAGGAAGACGCACGCGCCGGAGAGCTCCTCCACCTTGCCGAAGCGGTGCATCGGCGTGCGCAGGAGGAACTCCCGGCCGCGCTCCGTACCATCGAGCAGCGCGGCGTTGAGCGCCGTGCGGTAGACGCCCGGCGCGATGGCATTGACGTTGACGCCCCGCCCGCCCCATTCGACGGCCAGGGCCCTGGTGAGGCCGGCCACGCCGGCCTTGCTGGCCGTGTACGCGGCCACTTCGAAGAGGCCGACGAACGAGGCCAGGGAGGCAATGTTGATGATGCGGCCGTAGCCGCGCTCCAGCATGTGCCGGCCGAAGACTTGGCAGGAACGCCAGGTGCCGGTGAGGTTGGTGTCGAGGATCGAGGTCCACTCCGCATCGGAGACGTCGACGGTCGGCGTGCGCTTGGTGATGCCGGCGCAGTTGACGAGGACGTCGATGCGGCCGAGCCGGCTGACGATCTGCTCCAGGGCGCCCTCCAGCGAGGCGCGATCGCCGACGTCCGCGGTCACGCGGGCCGCGCGGCGCCCCCGCGACTCGACTTCGGCAGCGGCTGCATCGACCGGTTCCCGCTTTCGGGAGATGGGGACGACGTCGGCGCCTGCATCGGCAAGGCCGCGGGCGAGCGCCAGGCCGATCCCAGACGTTCCGCCGGTGACGACGGCTACGCGCCCGTCGAGAGGTGCGGCACCGCTCAAGACGCGGACCCCACCACGCGCGACGGCAGCACGCCGGCCGGCAGCTCTTCCGAGGCCTGGGCCTGGCGGGCCATGTCGAGGTGCGCCGTCATTTCGGCGCGGGCCCGCTCGGGGTCGCGGTCGCGGATGGCCTGGTAGATCCGGCGGTGCATCTCCGCCGACTCCTTCAGGTCATGCGCGTGCTCGACCGTCAGGCGGCGCTGTTCGTACACGAGCGACGACACCATCTCCACGAGCGCCTGCAGCACCGGATTCCCTCCGGCCGCCGCGACGGCCCGGTGGAAGCGGACGTCGTGTACGAGAAACGTCTGCGGGTCGTCGAGGTTGGCGAACATGCCGGTGATCTCCTCGGCCATGGTGGCCAGCCGGTCGGCCAGACCACGCTCGGCGGCCAGGCTGGCCGCGCCCACTTCGAGGATCTTTCGCGCTTCGAAGATCTCGTCGCGCGTGAAGCCGTGAAGGGCGGCCAGGAAGCTGAGGGGACCGGCGCCGAGCCGCGGCGGACCGCCGGTGATGAACGTCCCGGCGCCCTGGCGCGACTCGGTCACGCCCATCGCGGCCAGGGCGTGCAGCCCGGCCCGGACCGTGGGCCGGCTCACGCCGAGCTCCTGGGCCAGCTCCCGTTCGGGAGCCAGGCGATCGCCCGGACGGAGCTTTCCTCCCTCGATCAGGAGCGCGATGTGGCGCACCACCTGATCCGCCGATTGGAGGTCGCTGGAAGGGAGCTCGTCGCTCTTTTCTTTCACCACGGCGTTCCTTGTCCGATTCGCGAAGAGGCGGGTGCCCGGCCGCTCCGGCTCCGGGTCTCCGCGCTCTCAACTGGCTTGACCAATTCTCTACACCTTGGCAGGATTGTCAATCACATGGACTGACCAATTCACATGGATCGGTCCTTTTGCCAGCCCCCTCGTGGCGACAGAATGTGCGAATTGGTATGACCTATTTGTCAAGATGCCTGCTCACACTCCTGGTCTGGACGTCGGCCTCGCTCTCCGCCGGCTATCGCAATCCCGTCCTCTTCGCCGACTACTCCGACCCTGACGCCGTCCGCGACGGCGACGATTACTACCTCGTCTCCTCGAGCTTCGACTGCGTTCCGGGATTGCCGGTTCTGCACTCGCGCGACCTCATCCACTGGACGATCCTCAGCTACGCCGTCCCCCGCCTTCCGGCCGTCTTCGACGGCCCGCAGCATGGCAACGGACTGTGGGCGCCCAGCCTGCGCCGTCACGACGGCTGGTTCTGGATCTACGTGGGCGATCCCGATCGCGGCATCTTTCTCACCCGCGCCCGCGATCCGCGCGGGCCGTGGGAGCCGCTGACGCTTGTCAAGGAGGCGAAGGGATGGATCGACCCCTGCCCGCTGTGGGATGACGACGGCTCGATGTACCTCGTCCACGCCTGGGCGAAGAGCCGGGCCGGCTTCAACAGCGTCCTCACCGTCAACCGGATGAGCGCGGACGGACGGCACGTCGTCGACGACGGCACGGTCGTCTTCGACGGCCGCGAGCACCATCCGACCATCGAGGGACCAAAGTTCTACAAACGCAACGGCTGGTACTACATCTTCGCCCCCGCCGGCGGCGTGAAGGACGGCTGGCAGACGGTGCTCCGCGCGAAGAACGTCTTCGGTCCGTATGAAGACAAGGTCGTGCTGGAGCACGGCCTGCACCAGGGCGCATGGGTCGATGACGCGCGCGGCAGGTCGTGGTTTCTGCACTTCCAGGATCGCGGCGCCTACGGCCGGGTCGTGTCGCTCGAGCCCATGACGTGGCTCAACGAGTGGCCGGAGATCGCGGCGTGTGTGGAGTGTGGCGAGCGGGAGGCGGCGAGCGGCGGGCGGGAGATGGAAACGCCTCGTGCCGCGCTCGACCCAGCCCCGCTCGATCCCCCCCGCTCGCCGCTCGCCGCCTCCCCCTCGCATCTTCAGACCAGCGACGAGTTCGACGGGCCGGAGCTCGGCCTGCAGTGGCAGTGGCAAGGCAACCCGGCACCCGGCGCGTACGAGCTTCGCCACGGCAACCTCCGCCTCTCGCCGGTTCCGGCGAATCTCTGGAACGCCACCAACCTGCTGCTGCAGAAGTTCCCCGCACCCGCCTTCGCTGCCACGACGCGCATCGAGCCGGGATCGTTGAAGCCCGGCCAGCGGGCAGGCCTGGTGGTCATGGGCGCCGACTACGCCACGCTCGTGGTGGAGAAGACGGCGGCAGGCGTGACCGTGAAACGCATCACCGCGAGAGATGCGGACCGCGAAGGGAAGGAGACGGAGCTGGCGAGAGCAGCGCTGCCGGAGAAGCGCGAAACGAACGCGAACCTCCGCAAGACTCAGCACTCAGGACTCAGCTCAGAGGACGCGGCCCTCTGCACTCGGCGCTCGGAACTCGGCACTCTGCTTCTCCGCGTAACCGTCACCGGCGAGGCGGTCTGCCGCTTCAGCTACAGCACCGGCGGCGCGACGTTCCTCCCGCTCGGTCCCCCGTTCGTGGCCAGCCCCGGGCGGTGGATCGGCGCGAAGGTGGGCCTCTTCGGCGCGGCGACGTTCGACTGGTTTCACGTCGAAGAGCTGCATCCCTCCGAAATCGCCAGCCTTGTCGTTGCGCAGGATGGGAGCGGCGACTTCCGCACGATCCAGGAAGCCGTTGACGCCATTCCCGCCGGCAACAGCCAGCATCGTCTCATCCTCATCCGCAACGGCCTCTATCACGAGAAGGTGAGCGTGACGCAGAGTCACCTCTCGCTCGTGGGCGAGGATCGCGACATGACGCGCATCGAGTACGCGGAGCTGCGCCGCAACTGGCGCGTCTCGCATCCCGACGACTGGGGCGCGGCCGTCGTCAACATCGGCGCGGAAGCAAAGGACGTCGTCCTGGCCAACCTCACCGTGCACAACACGTACGGCGGGGAGCATGGCGGCGGCGAACACGATCATCAGTTCGCCGTCCGCTCGATGGAGCACGCCAACCGCATCGCCATCCTCCACGCGAACATCGTGGCCGACGGCGGCGACACCCTGAGCCTCTGGAATCACGAGACCGGGCTGACGTACTACGACGATTCGTATTTCGAAGGGTGGGTGGACTTCGTCTGCCCGCGCGCCTGGGCGTACGCCACGAACTGCCGCTTCTACGGTCACGACCGGAACGCCAGCATCTGGCACGACGGGAGTAAGGACGAGGAGCAGAAGTTCGTCATCCGCCACTCCCGTTTCGACGGCGACGCCGGCTTTGCACTCGGCCGCCACCATCGCGACGCGCAGCTCTACGTGCTCGACTCCACGTTCTCCGCGCAGATGGCCGACAAGCCGATCGCGGCGGTCCCCGCCCCCGACCCGGTTCTGTGGGGCGAGCGCATCTACTACGCGAACGATCACCGCGACGGCGCGGACTTTCCGTGGTTCGCGGACAACCTCGCCGCCGCGGCGGGCGCACCGCGCGAGGAGGACGTCGATGCCGTCTGGACGTTCGGCGGGCGGTGGGATCCGTCGAGCCTCCCGCCAGTCCTGCCCTTCGCCTCGATGCCGCAGCCGGAGAACGGCGCGCACCTCGTCGACTGGGGAAGGGGAGTCGTCAAGTGGAAGGCCGGCCGCAACGCCACCGCGCAGCGGCTTTACTTCGATACCGTGAATCCGCCGCAGCTCCGCGCGGAGTTGCACGGCACGGAGCACCGCGCCGCGCTCGCTCCGGCCACGACGTATTACTGGCGCGCCGACACCGTGACGGCGGACGGCATCGTCACCGGCCCCGTGTGGACCTTCCGCACCGACGACCGTCCGGTCCGGATCGCCCTGGCCGGCGACTCCACGGTCACGGAAAAGCAGGGATGGGGGAACGGATTCAAAGCGCGGCTGACCGAAGGGGCGGCGCTGATCAACGCCGCGCGGGGCGGGCGCAGCTCGAAGAGTTACGCCGCCGAGGGGCATTGGGGGAAGCTGTTGCGCGAGGAGCGGCCGACGCACGTCCTCATCCAGTTCGGCCACAACGACGTCCCGGGCAAAGGACTCGATCGGGAGACCGACCTCCCTACGTTCAAGGCCAACATGGCGCGCTACGTCGAGGAAGCGCGGGCCGCCGGCGCGGTACCGGTCCTCGTCACGCCGCTCACCCGCCGCTACTTCGGCGACGATGCCCACGTCCACTCCGACCTCTCCGAGTACGCAAAGGCCACGCGCGAGGTCGCGGCGCAGATGCATGCGCCCCTCATCGACCTGCACACGGACAGCATCGAGCTCCTCGATGGTCTCGGCCCGGCCGTGGGCCTGGCCATGAGCCCGCTCAAGACCGACGGCACGATCGACAAGACCCACCTCAACGCAACCGGCAGCGCGTTCTTCGGCAGTGTCGTGGCCGACGAGCTGCGGCTGGCCGTGCCGGAGCTCGCGCCGTACTTCCGCGCCAACCGATCCCCGGTACCCGCTCCCGCCTGGTCCGCGCGCATCGCAGAAGCGCAGATACGGCGGACGCCCGATCCGCTGCTGCTCGATTCCGACAAGCCGAAGTGGGACTACACGCAGGGCCTGGTGCTGAAGGCGATCCTCGAGCTGGCCGAGCGCACCGGCGATGCGCGCTACTGGAAGTACGTCGAGGCCTACTACAACGGCATGATCGACGGCGACGGCACCATCCACACGTACCATCCCGAGGAGCTCAGCCTCGACCGGATCAATGCCGGCAAGCCACTCTTCGCGCTCTACGAGAAGACGCACAAGGAAAAGTACCGCAAGGCCATCGAGACCCTGCGCCGCCAGTTGCGCGAGCAGCCCCGCAATCCGGACGGCGGCTTCTGGCACAAGAAGCGGTACCCGCACCAGATGTGGCTCGACGGCCTGTACATGGGCGCGCCGTTCCTGGCCCAGTACGCGAAGGCGTTCCACGAGCCGGCCGCGTTCGACGACGTGATCAACCAATTCGTGCTCATGGAGCAGCACGCCCGCGACGAGAAGACCGGCCTGCTGTACCACGGCTGGGACGAGAGCCGGGAGCAGAAGTGGGCCGACCCGCAGACCGGCCGCTCACCGGCGCTCTGGGGACGGGCCATGGGCTGGTACGCCATGGGGCTTGTCGAGACGCTCGATTTCCTGCCCATGGACCACCCGCGCCGCGGCGAGCTCCTGGCCATCCTGGGCCGCCTCGCCGAAGCCTTCGTGCGCGTGCAGGATCCGAAGACGGGCGCCTGGTGGCAGGTCGTCGATCAGCCCGGCCGCGGCGATAACTATCTCGAAGCCTCCGTCTCCACGATGTTCGCCTTCGTCCTGCTCAAGTCCTCGCGCCTCGGATACATCGACCCGAAGTACGCCGCCGCCGGCCAGCGCGCCTGGCGCGGCCTCTTCACGCAGTTCGTCGACGGCGACACCATCCACCACGTCTGCCAGGTCGTCGGCCTCGGCGGCGATCCCGAAAAAGAGCGCTACCGCGACGGCTCCTTCGATTACTACGTCCACGAAAAGATCCGCGACGACGATCCGAAAGCCGTCGGGCCGTTCATCTTCGCGGCGATGGAGGTGGAACGGCGGTAGCTGGGGTTACTTGGGGTTGCGGGGTTGCGGGGTTACTGGGTTGCTGGGTTTCAGGGTTACTGGGTTGCAGGGTTGCGGGGTTACTGGGCGGCAGGGTTGTGAGGGTCGCAGAGCTATTGGTTCTCTATGCCATACTCAGCGCATCTATGACCAAGGGGAAGAAGATCGCCCTCGCCGTGGCCACGGTCTGGCCGTTCGTCTGGTTCGTGCTGTTCTTCTGTTTCATGTTCGGCACGGTGTTCTGGGCGGCGGCTCACGAAGGCGGGAAGGGACACACGAAAGGCGACTTCCCTCCCTGGCCGTTCCTCGCTTTCTTCGCCGGCCACTTATTCACGATGTTCTTCATCCTCGCCCTGACAGTCTTCTACGTCGTCTACCTCTTCCGCACGGAGCGCGTCGCGCAGGACAAGAAGGCGCTCTGGGCCGTCGTCCTCCTGCTCGGCAACATGTTCGCTTTCCCCGTCTTCTGGTACCTCTTCATCTGGAAGGAACCGGAGACGCCGGCCGGGGTTGTGCCGCCGCCCGCGCTTTGACGGGAGCACGCCTGGCGTTCTACGGGAGCACCGCTTTCCAGGCGGCTGGCCGAGGGCGGCTTCCAGCCGCGGGACAGTTGTGCCGGAATTGCAATCCCCGGCGAGTACAACCCCTCCGAGTTGGCGCCGGCGCTTACCGCGGTACCGTCGGTCACACGCTGCGAACCGTCGGGTACACGCTGTGTAACTGTCGGTCACACGCTGCGAACCGTCGGGTACACGCTGTGTAACCGTCGGTCACACGCTGCGAACCGTCGGGTACACGCTGTGTAACTGTCGGTCACACGCTGCGAACCGTCGGGTACACGCTGTGTAACCGTCGGTCACACGCTGCGAACCGTCGGGTACACGCTGTGTAACTGTCGGTCAC
>CAZYTO010000015.1:0-39308 GCA_964650405.1 uncultured Thermoanaerobaculia bacterium
ACCCGACGACCTCACGTGTCGTCCTCACGGTGGACGGCAGGGCGACGGCCTCGACAACGAAGGCGGATGTGGCCAAGGAAAGGGCCGGCGGTGCTGCAGGCGTCGTGCTTCTGGCCATTGCAGCTCTCATTGGCCTCGCACTTGCCGCGCCATTCCTGATGGGGTTCAAGAACATCATCGGACTGCTCATCATCGGCTTCGGCCTGTGGCGGGCCTGGCGGATGAACCAGCGCACGGAGCTCACCGTCAACGGTCCCTTCTCGGTCGCCCCGGCTGCGAATGTCTGAGCCTCTGCTTTCCACCCGCGTCATCGATTGCGGCGGCTGCGGCCGGTCCGTGCCGTGGATGCTGACCGTCTGCCCGTCGTGCCATGGGCTCATCCACCGTGTCCAGCTCGAATCGCTCTCCGCGCAGGCTTCCAGGGCCGAGGAGGCAGGGGAGTGGAGCGAAGCGGCCCGCCTGTGGCGCGACGTCGTGCCGTTGCTGCCGCAGGGCACGAAGCAATACGACGCCGTCGTGGCGCGGGTCAACGCGGCCACCGCACAGATCGGCCGGGCCCCGGAACCGAAACGCACCGGCTGGGGACGCCTGATCGCGCCGTTTGCGGCAGTCGGTGCGGCAGCATGGAAGCTGAAGTTCCTCGTCAGCGGACTGTTGAAGCTCGGCACGCTGCTGTCGATGCTGGCGTCGATCGGAGTCTTCTGGACGGCGTTCGGGTGGCCTCTTGCAGTCGCGTTGGTGGTGACGACGTACATCCACGAGCTGGGTCATGTGTATGCACTGAAGCGCCTCGGATTTCCCATCGCCGGCATGATGTTCGTGCCGGGTCTTGGTGCGTATGTCCGATTCCAGCAGCAACCGGCGACGACTGCCGAAGAGGCGCGCATCAGCCTGGCCGGGCCGATTTGGGGCGGAGCCGCAGGTGTCGTGGCATTCGCGATCGGCGCAGCGATGTCGTCAAAGTTCCCGCTGGCCGTTACCCAGCTCACGATCGTGATCAATCTTCTGAACCTGACCCCGGTGCCACCGCTCGACGGAGGTCGTGCCTTCCACGCCGTGAGCCGGCTCCAGCGCTGGCTGCTGGTGGGAATCGCCGCCGCGGCGTGGGCTTTCACTGGCCAACGCTGGTTCGTCGCCGTCATCCTGCCGGGGGTCTGGCGGGCCTTGCAGCGTGACATGCCTCGCGAGCACAACTGGAAGGCGTTCGCGCAATTCGGAGGGTTGCTCGTCGCCTTCGGCGCAATCCTCTACTTCGCAACCGTCCTGTACGCCGTCCCGCAATGAATCCGGTCGAGCATTTCTTCGCCGGCTGGGCCGTGGCGAATGCGCTGCCGCTCGAGTGCCGCGACCGCATGCTGGTGACCGTCGCCGGCGTCATCCCCGATCTCGACGGCTTCGGCCTGCTTCCCGAGCTGCTCACCCGCGGCACGCGGCACGAAGTCTTCTGGTGGACCGACTACCACCACGTCCTGGGCCACAACCTTGGCTTCGCGCTACTCTGCACGGCCGCCTCGATCTTCGCGGCGCGGCGGCGCGCGCTCACCGCCCTGCTCGTGGCCGTCAGCTTCCACCTCCACCTGCTCTGCGACGTCATCGGCGCGCGCGGCCCGGACGGCTACCAATGGCCGATCCCGTACCTGCTGCCGTTCTCCGGCGCGTGGCAGTGGTCGTGGTCGGGACAGTGGGCGCTGAACGCCTGGCAGAACGTGGTGATCATGATCGTCCTGCTGTTCATCGCGCTCTGGGTTGCTGTAAGGCGAGGGCATACACCGGTGGAGATGTTCTCGACGCGCGGCGACGTCGCGGTCGTGGCCGCGCTGCGCGGGCGATCACGAACGATGACCGCGCCACGGTAAGGCGTTCCCCTCACCCCGGCACTTCCGCGCTGGACGCAGCGAAGCTGATCCACGGTGCTCTGGATTGCGCGCTCCAGTGCCGACCCTCTCCCCTGGGGAGAGGGTGTGCGCCCGCGCGACCGGCGATATTGTCAGGAGCGATGCGCCGAGCTGCGAGACATCCAAGAGACACCGCCGCAGAATCCTCGTAGTGAGGCGCGGGGGAACACCTCCCCCGGGAGCATGTGGCGCCCGCGCGACCAGCGATATCGTCAGGAGCGATGCGCCGAGCCGCGAGACATCCAAGAGACACCGGTGCAGAATCCTCGTAGTGAGGCGCCGGGGGAACACCCTCTCCCACCGGGAGAGGGTCGCCGCGGAGCGCTCCTCGCCGGGAGCTGAATCGTCGCGCAGCAGTCAGCGCCGCGGCGGGGTGAGGGGCCGTGGACTTCGCGCCGCTCCAGGCATTCCTCCCGGTTGAAACAGTTAGGAAGCATCGCGCAACCGCGATTTCCCGTACTCTGTCCCGCGATGAAGCGCACCGCCCTGCCGCTCTCCCGCCTCACCGCCACGACCTCGGCGCGCCCACTCTCAGCCTTCCAGCCTTTCCGCCTTCTGCTCACGTTCGCGCTCTGCCTGCCCGCGTTCGCCGCATCCCCGGCCAGAGTCTCCGCCGGCTCGGATCCCGCCGCCGTCGCCGCAAAGGCGCGCACCTGGCGCACAGCGCACGAACGGGAAATCGTCAACGAGTTCACGACGCTCCTGGCCATCCCGAACCTGGCCTCGGACGCGCCGAACATCGAGAAGAACGCGAACGCCCTGGCGGCCATGCTGGAGCGGCGCGGGGTGAAGGCGCAGCTCGTCCGTGAGCCCGGCGTGCCGCCGCTCGTGGTCGGGGACCTCACCGTGCCCGCTGCCACGCGAACAGTCGCGTTCTACGCGCACTACGACGGCCAGCCCGTCGACGCGACGCAGTGGACCTCACCGCCATGGTCGCCGGTGCTGCGCAATGCGGACGGCAAGGTGATCTGGAGCCCGCCGCCGGCGGACGCATCCGCCGTCAATCACGAAGACAGCAGCGGCACGCCGGCGCCGCTCCATCTCGATCCCGAGGCGCGTCTCTACGGCCGGTCGGCGGGCGACGACAAGGGCACGATCATCGCCATGGTCGCGGCCCTCGATGCCCTGCAGGCGGCGAAGGTCAGGCCGCAGGTGAACGTCAAGTTCGTCTTCGAGGGCGAGGAGGAAGCCGGCTCGCCGCACCTTCCCATGCTGCTGCAGAAACACGCGGACGTCCTGCGGGCGGACGCCTGGTTCCTCTGCGACGGTCCCGTGCACCAGAGCCGGCGCATGCAGCTCTTCTTCGGGGCGCGCGGCATCACCGAGGTCGACCTGACCGTCTACGGCCCGGTGAAGGGGCTGCACGACGGGCACTACGGCAATTGGGTCCCGAACCCCATCGTCGACCTGACGCACCTCATCGACTCGATGCGCGACACCGAGGCCAACATCCTCATCGCCGGCTTCTACGACGACGTCCTGCCGCCGACGCCCGGCGAGCTGGCCGCGCTGAAAGACGTACCGATGGTCGACGAGGCCCTGAAGAGCGAATTCGGCGTGGCCCGGACGGAAGGGAAAAACGCCCCGCTGAACGAGCAGATCCTCAAGCCCGCTCTGAACCTGCGCGGCATCGCGGGCGGACGGGTGGGAGCGACGGCCTCGAACACGATCAACACCGAGGCCACCGCCTCGATCGACTTCCGCCT
The DNA here is from genome assembly GCA_964650405.1 of uncultured Thermoanaerobaculia bacterium. Lineage (GTDB taxonomy): Bacteria > Acidobacteriota > Thermoanaerobaculia > Gp7-AA8 > Gp7-AA8 > CAZYTO01. Next base: position 3,602 of record CAZYTO010000015.1, read on the forward strand.
CGTGCCGAATGAGACGCCGGAGAGCATCCGCGCGAAAGTCGAAGCGCACCTCGCCGCCCAGGGCTGGTTCGTCGTCCACGACGCGCCCGACGCCGAGACGCGGCGCGCCCATCCCCGCGTCGTCCGCGCGAGCTGGGGCAGCGGCTACATCCCGTTGCGCACGTCGATGGACGAGCCGTTCGCGAAGACGGCCACCGCGATCGTTGCCGCCGCCGCCGGAGGCCCCATCGTCCGCCTCCCCTCCCTCGGCGGCAGCATCCCTATGTACCTCTTCGCCCGCGGCGGCGTCCCGGTCATTGGCTTGCCGATCGCCAACCACGACGACACCCAGCACGCCCAGAACGAAAACCTGCGCCTGCAGAACCTCTGGGACGGCATCGAGGCGTACGCGGCGCTGTTCGCGTGTCTGCCGGAGGGGGGCAGGTGATCCAGGAGCTCGCCCCGAGCGCCCGCCTGCGCGAGTGGGTGGACGCAATCTGGATGTCGGAGCCGTCGGCATCGGCCGCGCCGTTCACGGTGTTGCCGGACAACTGTTGTGATGCGTTGTTCGATCTCGAGGCGGCTCAGTCGTTCGTCGTCGGGGCCATGACGGTTCCGCTGGTCCTGCCGGCGGGGCCCTCGCCGGCGTATCTGGGGATTCGATTCAAGCCGGGGCGGGCGCGGATGTTCTTCGAGCACCCGCTGCATCTGGTGGCGGACCAACGGGTGGCGATCCGGTCGACGCTGGCCGAGCAGCTCGCGGAGGCGACGGATCCGGAGAGGCGCATGGCTATCGCCGAGCGGGCCATCGAGGCACGGCTGGCACGTGCGGCGGTGCGCGACCGGCGGATCGACGAAGCGGTGGCGCTGTTTCTGCGGGGCGGCGACTCGATCGAGGATGTGGCGGCGGCGGTGGGGATGACGCGCCAGCACCTGCGGCGGCGGTTTCTGGAGGAGGTGGGTCTCTCGCCGAAGACGTTCGCCAGGGTGGCGCGATTCCGCCGGCTGCTGCTGGACGCGCGCAGGAGCGGGAGGCCGTCGTGGGCGGCGCTGGCGGTCGATCACGGCTACAGCGACCAGTCGCACCTCATCGCTGAGTTCCAGACGCTGGCCGGAGCCTCGCCGGTTCCATTCTTCCTATCGCGCTGACGGGCCGCTCGCTATCTTTGCGGGCATGTTGAAAAAACTCACGCCCGTTCTCGTCGTCGACCGGATCGAGCCGCTGCTGCCACTGTGGAAGGCACTCGGATTCGCCGCTACCAATGAAGTGCCGCATGGCGATGGACTCGGCTTCGTCATGCTCGGACGCGATGGCATCGAGGTCATGTACCAGACCTTCGACAGCATCCGGGACGACTCCCCGAAGGCGCTGGAAGGTGCGCGACCCCTCGGTGCGGCGGCGCTTTTCATCGAGGTCGATGACCTCGAGGGCCTGGCCGCGCAGATTCCTGCCGGCACGGAGGTACTCATCGAGCGCCGGAAGACGTTTTACGGCTCGACGGAGATGGTTCTCCGCGACGGAGCGGGAAACGTCATCACGTTCGCGCAGTTCGGTTGAGGGCGGTCAGTTCAGATCGCGCAGCTTGGAGAAAGAAAAACCCGCGGGAGAGGGTCGCCGCGTCGCGTGCGTTGCAGGAATCGAGTCGTTGATGTGCGGTCAGCGGCGCGGCGGGGTGAGGGGCTTCCTGCGATCTGCTTACCGGAACGCTGGTTTTCCAGAATACAGATTCGCGCAAACTCGCATCACAGACCTCTCAGTCAGATTCCGCGCTGACAGGCGCCCGGACATCCGCGCCTCGGAACACGGCGCGGAGCTTCCGCCCGTGTCACGCAATACAGGAGGCTGTGCGAAGGCTCAAGAAGAAGCGTGCTGAGGCATAGGGGACGGCCTTCACGTGTTACTCTCTGCCGTCCAGATCGACCCCCGGAAAGGAACTCCCCTATGAAACGCATCCTCTTTGCGATCGCTATCTGTGCGGTCTCGCGCGCAGGTATCGCGGCCGACGCGCCTGCCTACTATGCCGTTCGCTCCGCCCGCCCCGACGGCCGGACCATCGCCGTGCACAACCTGGCCTTCGATCGCGACGTCATCCACGTCACGCTCGACGGCACGCTGCACCTGCTCGCGCCGGTGAGCGGCGTGACGTTCGGCGCGGTCTTCACCGGCCACGGTTCGTATGACGTGACGCCCGCCAGTGAGACCGAGCGCCGCATGCTGGCGCTCAATGCGAATGATTCCGCGCTGAAGGTGCTGCACGACGATTTCGACGCCATGACCATCTTCGACACCGAGCTGATCGCCGCGGCTTCGAAGAGCTCCGCGCCGGCCGCCGGTGCGCCGGACGGGGCGGCCACGCAGGCCTTCGACCGCTTCCTCAAGTTCGAGCAGACGCAGATGAAGCAGAACCTGCACATCCGCGCGGCCCAGGCGCTGCTGAACGGCGAGACGAAGCCGTTCTTCCTGGCCGTGCCGGACGGCAAGAAGTTCGCGCGCATCCTGCTCAGCGTCGATCCTCTCGGCAGCTTCGAGGCCGAGGAGACGCTGGTGCTGTCGGCGGACGACCAGCGCGGCGGCGCCTGGTACTCGAGCTACCTGAAGGGCCAGAAGGCCCATCCGGAGGCGCAGCTCGCGCACGCGTCGCACTATGCGATCGACACCACCATGCGCGGGCATGACGAGCTGGCGGGCACGACGCTCATCGACGCGAAGTCCCTGGTGGGCGGCCTGCGTTTTCTGCCCCTCAATCTCGACCCGCGCATGCGCGTGGAGCAGGCGGAGTACGCCGCCGACGCGAGCGCCACGACCTGGACGCCGTTGATCGTCGTCCAGGAAGCTGAGAAGGAGGACGGCCAGCTCGCCGTGGTCTTCCCCACGGCCCTGAAGCAGGACGAGGCCTTCACCATCCGCCTCAGGTATAAAGGCCGCGAGGTGCTCAAGGACGCCGGCGATGGCAACTACTACGTCCGCTCGCGCCAGTCGTGGTATCCGAACCTGGGCACGTTCACGCAACTGGCCACGTACGACCTGACCTATCACTATCCGAAGGCACTGCAGATCATCTCCGTCGGCGATCAGACCGAGGACAAGGCCGACGGCGACCTGAAGATGACGTCGTTCAAGACCGCCGAGCCGGTGCGCGTGGCGGGTTTCAACTTCGGCAAGTTCAAGAAGCTGTCGAAGACGGACAAGGACACCGGACTGACCGTGGACGTCTACACGAATCCCGGCACGCCGAACATCATCAAGGAGATCAACCAGGCCCTGGCCTCCGCCCGCGGTGGCTCCGACAGCGGCTATCTGCCCGGCGATCTTTATTCGACCGACGGCATGGAGGTGGGGGCCGGGCCGCGCCAGATCAACCTCGACACCAACGGGCTGGCCGACTCGGCCATGGCCGATGCCATCAATGCCTCGCGGGTGGCCTCGACCTACTTCGGGGCCACGCCGCTCAAACACGTCGCCATCTCCCAGCAGTCGGAGTGGGACTACGGCCAGTCGTGGCCGGGCCTGGTCTACCTGCCGTACCTGGCCGTGCTGAGCGGCACGACCCGCGCGCAGTTCGGCATGGCCGGGGCTCACGATTTCATCGAGCAGGTCGGGCCGCACGAGATGTCTCACCAGTGGTGGGGACATACGGTCGGCAACGCCACGTATCACGATACGTGGCTCAGCGAGGGCTTCGCCGATTTCAGCGCGGCCCTGGTGCTGCAGTTTACGGGCGGGGTGCGCAAGTACAACGAATTCTGGGAGGTCTCGCGGAAGAACATCCTGGTGAAGTCGCCCGGCGCCTTCCTGCCCAACAACGAAGTGGGCCCCATCTCCGAAGGGACGCGGCTCGGCACGTGGCGCAACCCGTATGCCTATCAGGCGCTCGTCTACAACAAGGGCGCGTACGTCCTGCACATGCTGCGCATGCTCATGCAGGACCGGACGAACAAGCAGAACCCGGACGCCGACTTCATCGCCCTGATGACGGACTTCGTGAAGACCTACTCCGGCCGCAATGCCACCACCGAGGACTTCAAGGCCATGGTGCAGCGCCACCTGACGCCGAACCTCAACGCCACCAGCGACGGCCGCGTGGACTGGTTCTTCGACCAGTGGGTGTACGGCACGGACATCCCACGCTACACGTCGAAGTTCGACATCTCCAACGGCAGCGAGGGGAAGTTCCACATCAAGGGCCAGATCGTACAGGCCGAGGTGGGGGAGACCTTCCGGGCCCTGGTGCCGATCTACGTGGAGTTCGACAAGGGCCAGGTCTTCAAGATCGCGCAGATCCCGATGGTCGGCCCGATGACGAAGGACCTGGACTTCGAAGTGAAGATGCCGAAGAAGCCGAACAAGATCGCCATCAACCTGATGCACGACGTGCTTGCGAAGTGATTCGTTGGTCGTTGGTCGTTGATCGTTGTTCGTGGGTCGCTGTTCGTTGTTCACGCGGGAAGCGCGGCGTGATCGTGGAGGGCGGACAATCCTGTCCGTCCCCTGAGAGAACACACCGAGGCGCCATTCGGATGCATTCACGGTTTGACGGACACGATTGTCCGTCCTCCACGCATCCTGCCATTTGACCGGTCGCGTTCGCGATCGCGCCCTGCGCAAACAAAACGGGCGAGCCTTGCGGCTCGCCCGTTCGGGTGATGCGTGATGCGGGAGCTCAGTACATGCCGCCCATGCCGCCCGGGCCGCCGGGACCGGCGGCCGGAGCCTTCTCTTCTTCCTTGATCTCGGAGATGAGGGCTTCGGTGGTGAGCATGAGGCCGGCGATGGAGGAGGCGTTCTGCAACGCCTGCTTGGTGACCTTGGCCGGGTCGATGATGCCCGCGGCCAGCAGGTCGACGATTTCGTTGTTGCGGGCGTCGTAGCCCCAGGAGCCGCCCTTCTTGTTCACTTCATTGAGCAGGACGGCGCCTTCGCTGCCGGCGTTGAAGACGATCTGGCGGAACGGCTCTTCGAGCGCGCGACGGATGACGTTGACGCCGACCTTCACGTCGCCCTCGGCCTTGATGCCTTCGACGGCCTTGATGGCACGGAGCAGGGCAATGCCGCCGCCCGGGACGATGCCCTCTTCAACGGCCGCCTTCGTGGCGTGCATGGCGTCCTCGACGCGGGCCTTCTTTTCCTTCATCTCGGTCTCGGTGGCGGCGCCGACCTTGATCAGGGCCACACCTCCGACGAGCTTGGCCAGGCGCTCCTGGAGCTTCTCGCGATCGTAGTCGGAGGTGGTGTCGTCGATCTGCTGGCGGATCTGCTTGACGCGGCCGGCGATGGCTTCCTTGCGGGCCTTGTCGTCGGCGTCGGTGACGAGAGTGGTGTTGTCCTTGTCGATCGAGACGCGCTTGGCCTCGCCGAGGTCTTCCCACTTCACGTTCTCGAGCTTGATGCCGAGGTCCTCGGAGATCAGCTTGCCGCCGGAGAGGATGGCGATGTCTTCGAGCATGGCCTTGCGGCGGTCGCCGAAGCCCGGCGCTTTCACGGCGGCGACGTTCAGCGTGCCGCGCAGCTTGTTGACCACGAGCGTGGCCAGCGCCTCGCCCTCGACGTCCTCGGCGATGATGAGCATGGGCTTGCCCTGACGGGCCACCTGCTCGAGGATCGGGAGGAGGTCCTTCATGGACGAGATCTTCTTCTCGTAGATGAGGATGCGGGCGTTCTCCAGCACCGTCTCCATGCGCTCCGGATCGGTGACGAAGTACGGCGAGAGGTAGCCGCGGTCGAACTGCATGCCCTCGACGACTTCGAGGACGGTGTCGAGGCCGCGCGCCTCTTCGACGGTGATGACGCCGTCCTTGCCGACCTTCTCCATGGCCGAGGCGATGATCGTGCCGATCTCTTCATCGTTGTTGGCGGAGATGGTGCCGATGTGGGCGATGTCCTTGCCCTCGACCGGCTTGGAGAGCTTGTCGATGGACTCGACGGCGGCCTTGACGGCCAGCTCGATGCCCTTCTTCACGTCCATGGGGTTCGCGCCGGCGGTGACGTTCTTGATGCCCTCGCGATAGATGGCCTGGGCCAGAACGGTGGCGGTGGTGGTGCCGTCGCCGGCCGTGTCGGAGGTCTTGGAAGCGACCTCGCGGACCATCTGGGCGCCGGCGTTCTCCAGCTCGTCCTTGAGCTCGATCTCCTTGGCGACGGTGACGCCGTCCTTGGTGATGGTGGGGGAGCCGAACTTCTTCTCGATGACGACGTTGCGGCCGCGGGGGCCGAGGGTGACCTTGACGGCGTCGGCGAGCTTGTTGACGCCGCGCAGGATGGCCTGGCGGGCGTCTTCACTGTACGTAATTCTCTTAGCCATTGTGTGTGTCTCCTCCTGCTGCTGTTGCTCAGCCTTCGACGATGGCCAGGACTTCGTCCTCGCGAAGGATCGTGTACTCCACGTCGTCGAGCTTGATCTCCGTGCCGGAGTACTTTCCGATCAGGATGGTGTCGCCTTTCTTGACGTCGAGCTTGATGCGCTTGCCGTTATCGTCGAACTTTCCTTCGCCGACGGCGACGACCTCGGCCTCCTGGGGCTTCTCCTTGGCCGTGTCGGGGATGATGATGCCGCCACGAACCGTCTCCTTGGCGTCCTTGCGGCGGACGACGATGCGGTCGTAGAGCGGCCGGAGCTTCAGTTCAGTTGCAACTGCCATGTGGTGTTTCTCCTTTCGTTTCAGTGGCTTGCCTCACGATGCAAGCACCGTGCGATCGATTGCTGATCGGGTGTTGAGATGTGAGCTGTTAGCACTCATAGCGTGCGAGTGCTAACAATATGAGGGCGGCATTATTCTGTCAAGCGGGGCCTGGGACGTTCAGCGTGGCGTTTCTCCACCGTGCCGTTCCCAGTCTTGCGTCGCCAGCCCGCGCGCCCGCGTTCTTCAGTGCCGGGCAGCGCGGTGCCGGCTGGTGGCCGCGGCTGTGAGCGGAAGCTGGGTGAGGGAGGAATGAGCGCCGCTGGCGGCCGTGAAGAGTGCCGTGGCCGATCCCGCACTGCTCGCGGAGGCGAGGATCCGGATTGTCACGGAAGCCCCGGGTCAAGGGTGTCCAGGCGGCACGTCATCGGCGACAGGCTGCTGCACGATCCGGACGACGGCACGGCGGAGAGTAGCGACCACGAGGAAGAAACGTACCGGTGACCACGAGGCTGGAAAGAGCCGCGGTGCCGTCATTCGTGACGATGACATCGAAGGCGACTGGCTCACCGAGCGTCACCGCGAGGCTACGCGGATCGGTGGTGATGCGCAGCGACGGGGGAGCAATGACGGTGATGATCTGCGCGTCGTTGTTCGTCGGATCGCTGTCGGGGTTGGAACATGTGACGTAAACGCCGGCGAAGCTCTGCATTCCCGCGGGAGCCGTGATCTGCACGGATGCCCTCACGGAAAGCGAGGCGCCCGGGGCCAGCGACGTAACGGAGACGCAGCCGAGGGTTTCCGTCGGCGGGTACGCCGTGCACTGGAAACCTGCGGGAGCCTCGAACGACTCGATCGTGCAGATTCCCATGAACAACGGTCACGCACGCTCACGCTTTGAAGTAATCACCGGATGAGAGACTCGATGTACCGATCAACCAGACACGTCACTCTGTAGACGCGAACCGGTCAGCGGAGTGAGTGTTAGTGCCCCGCCGCGCGCCGCCGGCTGGTCGCCGTCACGGTGATCATCTGGCCGACGGCTGCCGCTTGCGCGCCGCTGGATGCAGTGACGTGATTGACGTATACGCCGGCGGGCGGCGAACTGGCGACGACGTCGACGGACAAGAAACCGGGCGTGTCGAGGGCGTCGGCGTGACACTGCAACGTCGTCGTTCCGCTGCACGTTCCGATGGACGGTGTCGCCGAGATCACCGCCATGCCGGGCGGCAGGGTGTCCTGGAGATCCACGTTCTGCAGCGGTGTGCTGCCCGTGTTGAGCAGGCGGATCGTGAATGCGATCGCGTATCCCTGGACGTCCTGGACCGCGGCTGGGTCGGTGTAGAGCGCGAAGGGTGAACCGGCCAGGTACGTGACGAGGCTCGCGTCATTGTTCGTCGGATCGGGCTCGGGGCTGCCGCTGGTCACGTTTGCCCGGGCGACGCCTTGCGAGCCGCCGGCCGGGCCCGTACGCACGATGGCGGCGATGGCGGCATGCGTTCCATTCGTCATCGTCGCCGCCGTGCAGGTGAGCACGCTGGTCTGCTGACAGGTCATGGCCGAGGGGGGCGTGAACGAGTCGATCGTGGCGGACGGCGGCGGAGTGAACGCGAACACGACGTTCGAGGCATCGGCCGGTCCGCGGTTCTCGACAGTGAAGGTGTAGGTGATAAGCGCATTCGTCCGTGCGGCAAGAGGCGCCTGGCCGCTGACTGCCAGGTCGGCGCTCGTCACCGGCACGGTGGCTGTGACCGTCGACGTGCCCTTGTCGTTGGCAGGGTTCGGGTCGAGATCCGCCGTCGTCACAGTGAAGGTGGTCAGATAGGTCGAAGCCTCCGTGGCCTTGAACGAGAAGCTGTAGGTCACGTTCGAGGCCGGTGGCATGGTGGCAGGACAGGTAATTGTCGATCCGGTGACCGAGCAATGCGCGTCGATCGTGACGGGCTGCAGAGACGACGCGAATGGTCCCGTCAACACGGAATCGACGGTATCGGGGCCCGATGCGCTGACCGTCACCTGGATGGTGAACGGCTCGCCGGTCAGTACGGACGTCCGCGACGTCGCGACCAGAACGCCGAGGTCGGAAGTGCGCGGCGTGGCCGCCACGGAGGCGGTGGCCTGGTTGTTGGACGAGTCGGAGTCGGCGGTATCGGACGTTACGGTGAAGGTGCTGCTCTTCGTGCCCGTCGTGTTGAGCGTCAGGACGACGTCGAAGGCCTGCGAGGCACCGCTGGCGAGCGGTCCGGCGGAGCAGACGACGGCCGCGCCGATGGTGCACGAACCCGGCACCGTGACGACCGTCGTCCCATCCGGGATGGTGAGCGTCCCCTTGGCGTTCTGCGCGGTGATGTTGCCGGCGTTGGCGATCGTGGCCGTGAACGTGACGTTCGAGCCGACAGTGGACGAGATCTTCGACGATTGCAATGCGGCGGAAAGGTTCGCCGTGGGAGTGCTGATGACACTCGTATCGGCGCTTCCGGTGTTGTTGGACGTGTTCGAGTCATGAGGCGCGGAGACGGTCACGCTGTTCGTGATGGTGGCTGGTGACGCTGGTGCCTGGATGCGGGCCACGAAACCGGCCGTGACTTCGCTCTGACCGAGGGCCGCGATGGTCGGCCGCAGATCGTGGGCCGTGCAAGTGACCGTGCCCGCCGCACCGATGGCCGGCGTGGTACAGCTCATCGCCGGCGAGCTGTTCCCGGTTTTGGTCAACGACAGAAACGTCGTGCCGGCCGGCAGGGCATAGGTGAAGGTGATGGCGCCGCTCGCGCTGGGGCCGGCCTCGCGCGCGTTCACCGTGAAGGGGATGTCCGTATTCACGGCAGCCTGCGCGGGGGCGGTGGCCGTGACGGAGACGTCGGAGCTCTGCGATCCCTGCGCGGTCTGGTCGAGCGTTGCCGCCGTTCCGAAGTCGCCGAACGTGACGGTGGCTCTCTGCTCGACGTTGCCTGCATAGGTCAGCGGATGGGTCTCCAGGGTCACCGTGAAGACGGCACTCCCGCCGCCGGCCAGGGTGCCGCCGGCGCAGGAGACGACCGTAGCCGGCGGCGTAATGGCCGAGCAGGCGAATCCTGTCCCGGAGGTCTTCGCGGCCGGGATCTTGAAGTAGTCGCCGAATGCCGGCGTCAGAGCCCGGTCTTCGAAACTGACGTTCTGGAGGGCCGTGCTTCCGCTGTTGTGAACCGTGACGTTGTAGGTCACCGGCGATCCGGCCACGAAGGTACCGGGAAACGTGCTCGTGATCTGGACGTTGGGGGGCGACTGGGCCGTCTGGTTGGCTGTGGCCTGGTCGTTCGTGCTGTTCGGATCGACGGTCCCGCTGGTGACGCCCGCCTGATGGACGAACGTGCTGCCGGCCGTGGCGTCGATCGGCACGTTCAGCGTGACCGGCTGCTGCAGCGGAGCGGTGGTGGTGAGTGTCGCGGTGTGACAGGTGATGCCGCCGTTGAAGCCCGCCTGGGGAGTGTTGCAGGAGAGGCCGGTCACGGCCGTCATCGACTTGAAGGTCATCCCCGACGGGATCGCATAAAGGAAGGTGACGTCGCTGGCGGTGCCGCCCGTCGCGGTGAGGGTCACCTGCACGGTGGTGGTGCCCCCGATGGCGGCGAGCTTCGGGAGGGTCAGCGAGATGCCGACATCGCTGTCCGCGGAGACTGACGTAGCCAGGATGAGGAGAAGAAGCGCAGGCAGGAGCCGGGCGGATGTGCGCATCGACGCATTCTGAGTATAAGGGGTTTACGGGATAAAAAACGCATCACGCGGAGACGCGGAGGAGAGGAGAAGGAGCGCAATCCTCCGTGATCTCCGCGTGACCGTCCTTCGCCGGTCGCTTCTTCTCTCAGACGCATGGTTCCCGGCGCCGTGAAGAGGCCCCGGGTTACACTCCGCGCTCGCGAAATGGTTCCCGAACGTTTCCGCTCCTCGTTTTCACGCGCAACCCTCCAGACGCTCGATGCGCACGGCGACAAGCTCAGGGTCGTCGATCCGCTCTTCTTCCGTACTGCGTATTCGGCCAATGTCACGGAGAGCGGCCGCCGGACGTTCCTGGCCGTCGTGGTCGCGGAAGCGTCGCGCATCGGCCAGGCGCGGTGTACCTGTGATCCGACCCTGCGGACCGAGGATCTCTGCCGGCATATCGGTGTCCTGCTGGCGCGTAGCGCCGACGGCAATGGCACGCTGGCCGGGGAGCGGTTCGAGGCCAGTCTCTGGCGCGCGGTGGCGTTCGAGCTGTTCGGTGAAGGGCGGGAGCTCGAAGGAGCCCGGGAAGCCGATCAACGGGAGTTGCTGCTGCGCAAGATGGTCATGACGAAGCAGGAGGAACAACTGCTCAAACGCGGCGCGGCGTCGACGCGTCTGCAGTGGGAAGCCTCGGCGTGGTACCGCTGGGGGAAGGCGATGTTCCTCCGCTTCGGCGACGGAGAGGAGGCGCGCCTCGAGCTGCGCGAGGGGCGCTTTCACCTGATGGCGGGCGAGACCGACGTCTCGCTGCCGCCGAGCGCGGTCGAGCACGTCGTGACCGCGCGCGGCGGCGCCATCGCCTCGGCCAGCGGGTTCGAGGTCGCCCCGAAGTCGCTCACGGCCTCGCTGAAGATCGAGCTGACTCCGCAACGCACGCTGCGCTTCATTCCCGTACTGCTGGCGGGCAAGAGCATCCACGTGCGCGAGACCTTGCCGCGCTTCGGCCAGTTCTTCCTCATCAGGAGGCGCTTCGCATCCGCGTCTGCTCCGCAGCCGATGTTTGCCGAGCGGGGGGCGCGCGCTCAGGCGTCCCTCTTCGACGTGCGGCCGGCGTCGGGCCTGCCCGTCGACCGTGAGACGGTCATCGCCGAGGAGCACGTCTTTGCGTTCGTCGAAAAGCATCGGGAGGAGCTGGCGCGGATGCCGGCGGCCCTGGCGCCGGACGTCGTCCGCACCGCCCAGCCCCACCGTCTCGACGGAGAAGTCGTCTTCGACTTCACGGCCCCGGTGGGAAAGGTGCTCGAGGTCGACATCATCTTCGCCACGGGCGCGGAGCCGGTGCGGGCGGGCGAGATCGCGCAGGCGCGCAAGGCAGGCGTCCCCGCGCTCGTGCGCGGGAACGTGTGGATCGACGTCACCGACCCGCAGTTCGAGTGGCTCGACGGGACGACCATCGGACCGCGCGGACACGTCCTGCTCACGAGGCTCGAGCTGCTGCGCGTCCGCGGCTCGCTGCGGGGAGGAGCGGTCTTCCGCGGCCACCCGTCGTGCGAGCGGGTCTTCCGCATGTTTGATGAGCTCCCTGCCGCCGGCGATGCGCCGTCACCGGCGTCGCTGGGGATGGATCTCTACGGCTATCAGCAGACGGGCTATCACTGGCTGTGGCTCCTGCAGCAGAACGGCTTCGGCGCGCTGCTGTGCGACGACATGGGCCTGGGCAAGACGCACCAGGCCATCGCCCTGATTCGGGCCGTCACAGCGACAACAACCGGGGCAAGCGTCCTCGTGGTCTGCCCGACCTCGGTGCTCGACCACTGGCGGGAGAAGCTGGCCCGCTATGCGCCGGGAACGGACGTGACGCTCACGTCCTACGGGATGGTGCGCAGCCGCGTGGAGCAGTTCCGCGGCAGGCGTTTCGACCTGCTCGTGCTCGACGAGATGCAGACCATCAAGAACGCCGACACGGCCACGCACCAGGTGCTGCGCGGCATCGAGAAGGGCGTGGCGGTGGGGCTGACCGGGACGCCGATCGAGAACCACGAGCGCGAGCTCATCGCCCTGCTGGACGTCGTCGTTCCCGGCTATCTTCCGCTTCATGTCGAGGACCGCGCGGCGCTGCAACGCCTGGTGCGGCCGTTCGTTCTGCGCCGGACGAAGGCGCAAGTGCTGACGGAGCTGCCGCCGAAGATCGTCGACAAGCGCTATTGCGAGATGACCAGCGAGCAGAAGACGGTCTATCGCAGGGTGCTGGAAGCCCGAGCGAAGCCGTTGCGCCTGCAGATGAAGGCAGGACAGACCGTGTCGTACGTCCACGTCTTCGCCGCGCTCAATTTCCTGAAGCAGATCTGCAATCACCCGGCCTCGGCCGGCGGCGGCTTCGCCGAGGACGTGTCGTCGGGGAAATGGGAATCGTTCCTGGAGCTGCTCGACGAGTCGATGGCCAGCGGGTTGAAGGTCGTCGTCTTCAGCCAGTACCTGAAGATGCTCGAGCTGATCGAGCGAGAGCTGCGGACTCGCGACATCGGCTTCGCCACGATCAAAGGGACGACGCACGCGCGCGGCGCGGAGATCGCCCGCTTCCGCGACGACCCCGACTGCCGCGTGTTCACGGCCAGCCTCCGCGCCGGCGGCCTGGGCATCGATTTGACCAGCGCCTCGGTGGTGATCCACTACGACCGCTGGTGGAACCAGGCCCGCGAGGACCAGGCCACGGACCGCGTCCACCGCCTCGGCCAGAACAAGGGCGTGCAGGTGCTCAAGCTCATCACGCGCGGGACGGTCGAGGAGAAGATCGACGACCTCATCGCCCGGAAAGCGCAGCTCGCCGATGACGTCATCCGCGCCGACGATCCGTCGCTGGTGAAGCAGTTCACGGTGGACGAGCTGCAGGAACTGCTGGCGGAGTAGGCAGCGCTCCCGAAACGGATGTGCTCCCCATCACGGCGGCAGAGTCCGCCGCAACGCAGCTTGTGTGCACACCAAGGGTGGCCGCACTTCGCAGGCTGCGGCCGAAACTTCAATCGCAGGAGGCTGTAATGAACGAGCGGGCATGGGCGCCATTGCGCGCTGCTGCTGGAGTTGTGTTTGTGCTTCTTCTGGCGTTGCCGTCCATCGGTCAGAGCGTGACCGTGGGGCGCCTCACCGACACGTACTACGGAAATCTCCCGGGAAGCACGGGGTTCACCCTCATCGACTTGTCCAATCCGGCCATGTCCTCCGGCAACGTGAGCACGGCCACGGTGCGCTGGGCTGCGGGGTCGGCAACGTGCACGTCGGCGTTCAAGGTCAAGATCCTCCGTCCGGCCCTCAGTGCCTTTCCCACGTACACCCTGGTGGCGGAACGCGGACCGTTCGATTCGCAGGAAGGCTACGTCACGGTTCCCCTGACTCCGCCCATCGCGGTGAAGGTCGGCGACGTCATCGCGGTGGCGATGGTTCGCGACTCGAGCTGCGGAGGGATGGGAACGGCGAGGAGCGCTGCTTCCATGGCTTCGGTATCCGGAGACTTCTCGGGCGGGACCGTGAACGGTACGGTCTACACCGGCGCGCAGCTTCTGGCCCGTGCCTCGACGGACAGCAACGTGGTGGAAGGAGTCATCGCGGCGGCAGGGGCGGTTGCCGGGAGTAACGGATCGTTCTTCCGTACGTCGGTCCAACTGACCAACGCCGACGATAGTCCGATCGCCGGAAAGCTCGTCTTTCATCCCGCGGGCGCTTCCGCATCCGCGGGCGATCCGTCGACGACGTTTTCTCTGCCCGCCTATGGAACCGTCTCGTTCCCCGACCTCGTGGCGGCGATGGGCGTCTCCGGCCTCGGCTCGCTCGATGTGGTGAGCACGAGCGGTGGACCGGGACCGCTCGTGACCGCTCGCGTTTTCGACGATCAGGGCGCGAATGGGACGAAAGGCTTTACGGAAGACGTGGTCACGCCGGCCGGGGCCCTGATCAGCTCGGAATCGGTGAGCCTGGCCATCCCCTCGGACCTCGCCAACTTCCGGGTCAATGTGGGCGTGCGTTCGTTGAGTATCGGAGCGCAGTTGTTCGGCAGGATCTACGACGCGGCCGGGAACCACGTCGCCAACACACCTTCGAAGACTTACCCGGCCGACTATTTCGAGCAGGTCTCGCTGGCGACGTTCCTCGGCTCCACGCCGCCGCCCGCCGGCGGTTCCGTGCTGATCTACAACACCAGTGGGAACTCGATCGTGTACTTCTCGACGACGGACAACCGCACGAACGACAGCTCGATCAAGTTCGCCACACGGCCGTAGACGCTCTGCACTGTCTATGGCACGGACACGAGACGGGCGGCAGGTTGCCGCCCGTCCAGCCGCCAGGATGGCGGCGCTCCCGTCGAATCGCGAGGATCGCGCTGCTACGGATTCACGGTGACGACCGCGTCGTTGTTGCTCGGATCAGGGTCGTGCTGCGTGGCGGAGACGTGAGCGAGGAAGTCGCCCGTGGCCTTGCCGCCGTTCACGTCGTGCATGACGAAGGTGACGGTGACCGTGGCACCGGCGCTGAGGAACGGACTGCTGCACGAGCCTCCGCTGAAGCCTCCCGAGCAGTTGAGCACGAAGGGCGAGCTCGTGCTGCGGAGCGTGACGTTCTGGTTCTCGGCGCTGAAGTCGATCCCCACGTTCGTGGCCTTGGCCGGTCCTTTGTTCGTCACCGAGAGGGTGAAACTCGCGTCGCCGTTCGCGGCCACGGCGGGCGTGCCGATGCTCACGGCCAGGTCGGCGTCGTTCGGCCCAGGCGCGGTCTTGAAGACGGTCGTGTCGATGGTCTTGCCGTTGTTCGAGAGGTCGGTGTCGATGTCCGTGGTGATGAGCGAGAAGTCGGTGGACAGCGTTCCGGGATCGGACGGCGCCTTGACCGTGAAGGTCAGAGGAATGGGGCTGTTCGGCGAGACGGCGCCGAAGAAGCACTGGATGGCGGAGTGACTGTCGGCGCAACCGAGGGGCACGGAGCGGGCGAAGACGCCGGCCGGCAGGTAGAGCGCCAGCAGGACGTTCTCCAGGACGTCGGGTCCGTGATTGATCAGGCTCGTGCGATAGGTGAGCGTGCCGCCGACGGAGACGGAGGACGTGAGCGCCGAGGCGGTCAGGGCGAGGTCACCCTTGCGCGGCGCGACGTCCGTGTCGACCTTCACCGGATTGGGGCCGTCGACGTTCGGCGCCGCCCCGGCGGAAACCGTGGCCGTGCCGGACGCGAAGTGGCGGATGCTGACGGTGAACGACTTCGTCTCGCCCGCAGCGAGGGTGGGCGTCGTGCAGATCCAGTTGACGTTGGCCGTGCAACCCGGCCCGAGGAAATTCACGGTGGAAAACACGGGTGCGGCGATGGTGACGATGGGATTCCCGATGGACCCTCCGCCTACGTTCGTCAGGGTGAAGGTGTACGTGACGAACCCTCCCGCGACGATGGACGACTTGTCCGCCGTCATCTTCAGCGACATCTGGGCCTGCGCGCCCAACGCGACAAGCGTGGACAGAGCGAACGCGAGTGTGAGTAACCTGCGCATGATGCCGTATGGTACGGCGGAAGGCGCGGGAGCGTTGGGGTTCGCTGGTCGTTGGTCGGTGGTCGGACGCCGGCCCCTACGCCGTGGCCGTCTCCGCCTCTTCGTACTTCGTCAGCTCGTCGAGGGCGTTGCCTGACGGCACGGCTTCGTCCTTGCCTTTCGTGCGCAGTTTCTCCATGTAGAGGAAGAAGACGGGCGTGACGTAGAGCGTGAGGGTCTGGGAGAAGATCAGGCCGCCGACGACGGCCAGGCCGAGGGGGCGGCGGGATTCGGCGCCGGCTCCGAAGCCGAAGGCCAGGGGCAGCGTGCCCATGAGCGCGGCCATGGTGGTCATCATGATCGGGCGGAACCGCACCACGCAGGCGTCGTAGATGGCCTGCTCGGCGGTGCGCCCCTTCTTCTGCTCCTCGACGGCGAAGTCGATCATCATGATGCCGTTCTTCTTCACCAGGCCGACCAGCATGATGATGCCGACGAAGGCGTAGATGGAGAGGTCGACCTTGAAGACCATCAGGGTGAGCAGGGCGCCGAAGCCGGCGAAGGGGAGGGCGGAGAGGATCGTGATGGGGTGGATGAAGCTCTCGTAGAGGATGCCCAGGACCATGTAGATCACGGCGATGGCGATGATGAGCAGGATACCGAGGCCCTGAAGGGAGGACTGGAAGGCCTGGGCCGTCCCCTGGAAGGAGGTGGTCACGGTGGCGGGGAGCGTCGTCCGGGCGGCCTGGTTGATCTCGTTCACGGCGTCGCCGAGCGAGGTGCCGGTCTTGAGGTTGAAGGACAGGGTGACGGACGGCGCCTGGCCGGAGTGGTTCACGGCCAGCGGCCCGAGGGCGGGGACGGGCTTGGCCCCTTCGTGGGGCGGGACGGGCTGGCCCGAGGGGGCCCGGACGTAGAGCATGGACAGCTCCTGCGGGCTGCGCTGGAACTGCGGGTCGACCTCCATGATGACCTGGTACGTGTTGTTCGGGGCGTAGATGGTCGACACCTGCCGCGTGGCGTAGGACGAGAAGAGCGCGTCTTCGATCTGGCTGGTGGTGAGGCCGAGAGTGGCTGCCCGGTCGCGGTTGATCTCGACGTTGACGGTGGGGTTGCGCAGGAAGAGATCACTGTTGACGTCGAGGAAGCCCGGCAGCGTCTTCATCTTGTCGATCATCTTCTGCGAAGCGGCATAGAGAACGGCCGTGTCGGCGGACTGCAGCGTGTACTGGTACTGCGAGTTGGACTGCCGGCCTCCCAGCCGGATCGGCGGGGGATTCTGCAGGGCCACACGGTAGCCGGGGATGGCGCTCAGCTTCGGCCGCAGGTCGTTCATGATGTCGTCGATGGTGGCCGTACGCTGCGACTTCGGCACGAGGCGGAGCGAGATGATGCTGGCGTTCGAAGCGCCGCCGCGACCCACGAACGAGAAGTACGTCGCTACGCGCTTGTCCTGGTCGACGATGGCCATGGCCGCCCGCTGGTGGCGGACGAGCTCCGGGAAGGAGAGACCCTGGGCCGATTCGAGACTGATGCGCACTTCGTTCGCGTCTTCGTTCGGGATGAAACCCTTCGGAACGGCGATGAAGAGCCAGATCGTCGCCGCCAGGATGGCGAAGGACATCAGCAGCATGAGCAGGCGGCGGCGGAGCGCCCAGCGCAGACCGCTCTCGTAGAAGGCGAGCATGCCGTCAAACATCCGCTCGGTGGCCTGATAGAGCCTGCCATGGCGCTCGTCCTTATGAGCGTGGAGGAACTTCGCGCTCAGCAGCGGCGTGAGGGTCAGGGACACGAAGCCGGAGACGAGGATGGCCGCGCCGATGGTCACCGCGAATTCATGGAAGAGACGCCCCAGGATGCCGCCCATGAAGAGGATGGGGATGAAGACGGCGGCCAGGGAGATGGTCATGGAGATGATGGTGAAGCCGATCTCCTTCGACCCGCTGAAGGCGGCCTGCAGGGGTGGCTCTCCCATCTCCATGTGCCGGACGATGTTCTCCAGCATGACGATGGCGTCGTCGACGACGAAGCCGACCGAGAGGGTCAGGGCCATGAGGGAGAGGTTGTCCAGGGAGTAGCCGAAGAGGTACATCACCGCGAACGTGCCCACGATGGACATCGGCAGCGCAAGGCTGGGGATGACCGTCGCGGAGAGGTTCCGCAGGAAGAGGAAGATGACCAGGATGACCAGGAAGAGGGTCAGGAGCAGCGTGAACTTCACGTCGTTGACGGAGGCCCGGATGGAGTCGGCGCGGTCGCGGTGGATCTGCAGATCGACCGAAGCGGGGAGCTGGCTCCGGAAGGTGGGCAGGAGGGCCCGGACGCGATCGGAGACTTCGACGGCGTTGGTCCCCGGCTGCTTCTGCACGGCCAGAACGAAGCCGGGTTTGCCGCGGAACCAGGCCATGGTCTGGTTGTTCTCGACGTCATCGAGAACCTTGGCCAGCTCCATGAGCCGGATCGGATGTCCGTTGCGGTAGGCGACGATGATGTTCTGGTAGTCCCTGGCTTTGAAGAGCTGCCCATTGGCCTGGACGGTGTACGTCGTGAACGGCCCGGTGAGGACGCCGGAGGGGAGGTTGACGTTGCTGGCGGCGATGGCGCTCCTGAGCTCGTCGAGGCCGATGCCGCGTGAGGAGAGCTCCTTCGGATCGATCTGGATGCGGACGGCGTACTTCTGGGTGCCGTAGACCTGCACCTGGGCCACGCCTTCGACGGCGGAGATGCGCAGGGCCATCATCGTCTCGGCGTATTCGTCGAGCTGGTACAGGGGCATGTTGTCCGAGGTGATGGCCAGGTAGAGCACCGGCGTGTCCGCGGGATTGACCTTGTTGTAGGAGGGAGGCGACGGCATGTTCGGCGGGAGCTGCCGGGCCGCGGCGGCGATGGCCGCCTGGACGTCCTGCGCGGCGGCGTCGAGGTTGCGCGACAGGACGAACTGCAGGGTGATGGACGTGGAGCCGAGCGACGACGAGGAGACCATGGAGTCGAGGCCGGCGATGGTCGAGAACTGCCGCTCCAGCGGCGTGGCCACGGCCGAGGCCATCGTCTCGGGGCTTGCCCCCGGCAGCGACGCGCCCACCTGAATCGTCGGGAAGTCGACGTTCGGCAGATCGCTCACCGGCAACTGCCGGTAGGCCATGACGCCGAAGAGCAGGATGGCGACCATGACCAGGGTGGTCATGACCGGACGGCGGATGAAGGGGGCGGCGATGTTCATAGTCGTTCGTCGATGCCGGGTTACTGGTTGCGCGCTGGGTTGGGATGGCGGTGGCCGAAATGTTCGGCAACGCAGCAACCCTGCAACTCTTCCTCAGAGACTCGTCTTCACATCCACCTTGCTCTTCGGCGTCAGGCGGAGCTGGCCGTCGGTGACGACGGTGTCCCCGGCGTTGACGCCCTTGCCGATGACTGCCTGA
Source organism: uncultured Thermoanaerobaculia bacterium (assembly GCA_964650405.1). Taxonomy (GTDB): domain Bacteria; phylum Acidobacteriota; class Thermoanaerobaculia; order Gp7-AA8; family Gp7-AA8; genus CAZYTO01. The sequence goes on from CAZYTO010000015.1 coordinate 22,796, forward strand.
TTATCGGTCTGCTGGACGACGGTGACAGGGCGCAATTCGACGCCATTGCCGGCCGTGACGACATAAACGTACTGCCCTTTCTGGCCGTTCTGCAGGGCCTGGGCCGGGACGACGATGGCGTTAGCCCGCTTGGAAAGGGTCATGGCCACGTTGACGAACTCGCCCGGCCAGAGGGCGCGATTGCCGTTCGGGAACGTAGCCTTGAGGGTGATGGTGCCGGTCTGCGCGTCGACTGCGTTGTCGATGAAGGTCAGCTTGCCGCCGGTGATGCCGGCGCCGCCGCCCTGCGGCGTAGCCGTGACGGGCAGCGTCGTGGCCGCGGCGCGCACCGGCGAGAACTGCCCCTCCGGCACGGCGAACCGCACGTAGACGGGCTGCACCTGGTTGATGGTGACGATGGGGTTGGTGTCGCCCGCCTTGATGATGTTGCCCTGCTGCACCATGACCGCGCCGGTGCGGCCGTCGATCGGTGCGTCGATGTTGCAGTACTGGAGTTGCAGCCGTGCGTTCTCAACCGCGGCCCCGTCTGCCGCGACAACCGCCTTCGAGGCCGCGGCGCTGGCGAGCGTCTTATCGTAGTCCTGCCGGGTGATGAAGTCTTTCTTCACCAGGTCGGCATAGCGCGCGGCATCGGCCTCGGCGTTCTTCAACTGGGCCTCGTCCCGGGCCAGGTTCGCCTGGGCCTGGTCGAGTGCGGCCTGATACGGCCGCGGGTCGATGGTGAAGAGGTGATCGCCTCGACGCACGTCCTGTCCTTCCCGGAACCAGACCCGCATGAGCTGCCCGCCCACCTGGGCGCGCACGGCCACGGTCGTATACGGCTGGACGTTGCCGATGACGCGCATCTCGACGGGCACGTCTTCCTGCACCGCCGGAGCGACGGTGACGGGGATGCGCTCGTCTTTCGGTTTCTCCTTCTGCTCGGTGCAGGAGGACGCGAAGAGCATGAGCCCCAGTGCCGCGAGGAGCGTGAGAAGGGCGTTTCGGGTACCAGGTGCCGGGTAACGGGTGCCGGGTGCCGTGTCATGGGTACCGGGTACCGGGTACCGGGCAACAGATTTCGGGGATCGGGGTTTCAACATTGTCATCTCAGTGAACCTGTATCGTGCGCGAGTTGAGCGACGGCGACGAACCAGTCGGCGCGTGCCTGCACTTCCTGGGCGCGTGCGCTCTCCAATGCGGATTCTGCGGTGAGGAGGTCGAGGATGCTGCCGACGCCGGCGCGGTAGCGGCTCTGGGCGACGTCGGCCGATTCCTGTGCCGAGGCGAGCAGGTCGCGGGCCGTGCCGAGCCGCTGCGTCGCGGTTTGCAGGGTGAAGTAGCTCGTCCAGACCTGGAGGTTGACGATCTGCTCGACGGAGCGGACGTTCTCCGCGGCGATCTGCGACGCCAGCTCGGCGGCGCGTACGTCGTAGGTGTTGCGGCCTCCGGTGAAGAGCGGGAACCGGAGCGAGACTGCGGCGGAGTAGGGCGTGCCCTGAGAGCCGCCGTTGTAAAAGGTGCGGCCGAGGGACGAAGTGAGCGAGAGCGATGGCAGGTAGCCGGCCTGCACTTGCCGGATGTGCGCGCGGGCCCGCTCCGCCTGGGCGCGCGCCGCCGCGAGGTCAGGCCGCGCAGAGCCGGCCTCGGTGATCAGCTCCTCGACGTGCCGGGTCACCTGCCGGGACGGAATGTCGAGCGGCAGGTTGCCCAGGCTGAAGTGCTGGGTGGCGGGGAGTCCCATCGACGTGGCCAGCGAGCCTTCGATGGTCCGCAGGCTGCCTTCGATCGACTCGCGCGTCAGCTCGGCCTGGGAGAAGGCCGTCTTCGCCTGCAGGACGTCGGCGATGGTGGCCACGCCGGCATCGTGGCGGGCGTTGGCCGCATCGAGCTGGGTCTGGCGCTCCTTGATCGTGGCCTCCTGCGCGCTGAGCAGGGCCTTCGCGTCCAGGTAGCTGTAGTACGCCTCTTCGACACGCAACATGACGTCCTGGATGGACTGGTTGTGCAGGTAGTCGGCGGCGATGAGCGTCTGCCGCGCCTGCTCGACGCCCGCTTCGCGTCCCCCGAAGTCAAAGAGCAGGTAGCTGAGCGCCAGCGCCGGAGCGAAGCTCGTCTGCCGGGAGGTAGAGCTGGCCGACGTGCTCTGCGTGCGCGCCAGCGACGCGCCGAGATCAACCTCGGGGTAGTAGGCCGATTGCGCGCTGCCCAGGCTCGCCTGTGCCTGCCGTGCGGACAGCCACGCTTCCCGGGTCGAGGGGTTGTTGGCAAGAGCGATGTCGATGAGCTGGGGGAGGGTGACCGGAGTGTCGGCAGTGATGCCGGCGGGCAATGACGGCTCGACGCGCGGCGGGGCAGGTGGTACTGCGTCCGCGGGTGGGTTCCAGGGCTCTGCCGGGGACGATGCGACGCCCGCGTCATGCTTCACGACGGGCGGCGTGGAGAACGACCGGCAGCCGGTGGCGGCCAGCGCGATCAGGATCAGACTGCAAGCCTTCAACGAAAACTCCTCCGTCGGGAGATCACTTCTTCGTCATCGAGCGGCCTCAGGCCGCGCAGGAACAGGTCGGAGATCGTCTCCGCATCGTCTTCCAGCGGGCGCGGCTTCTCGGTGAGCAGGCGCTGGTTGAGCATGGCGAAGTTCGACTCGACGAACATCGAGGCGATGAGGTGAGGGTCCACGCGGCGGAAGGCTCCCCGCTTCATCCCGTCGTCGATGACCTTGGCCACTTCCTCGACGAGATGGCGGTAGCGGTCGCTGCGGTAGCGGCTGCCCTGCACGCGCACGGTCTCGCGCTCGTACATGAGGATGCGGAAGAGCTCCCGGCGCTCGTCGAAGTAGCCGAGGTAGCGGAGCGAATACGCCTGCAGCTTGCGCTCGGGAGGGGAGTCGCTGGCGAAGATCTCGTCGAGCTTCGCGATCATCGGCGCGAGGGAGGACTCCTTCACGTCGTCGAGCAACTGCTGTTTGTCCCGGTAGTGGAGGTAGACCGTGCCCTTGGCGATGCCGACTTCCTGGGCCACGCGCTCCATGGTGACGTTCTTCAGGCCTTCACGGCACATCACCTGGATGACCGCCTGCTGGATGCTCTGGCGCTTGTAGTTCTGCCAGAGTGCGTCGTCGTCTTTGAGTTTGCGGGCCGGCATGACCGAGGAGTCAACTTTCGATACTACACAGTCAATCCCCCGTTGAACGATGAATGGGTGACAAAGTTGTGACTTCGAACTCGTTGAATGAAAAGCGGGTTGGGAAGTGTGCTTCGGACACGGTGGCGTGTCCGGAGAGCGGGAGCCAAAGCGCAGGCATTGTACGCAGAAACGGGATGGAAAGGGAGGGGTTGCGGCCTTCCGGCGATGCGGTCAAAGCGAAGGGAAGGCTGGTGGGTTGCGGCGGCTGGCCGCCACGGTTGCGGGGCATGAAAACAGCGGCGGCGACCACGGTCCGGACGATCGACAAAACAGCGGCGGCGACGCGTGATGCGTCGCCGCCGGAAGGATGAAGCTTTATCGCCGCGTCACCGCCGCGTCATGAGGGCGATCGCCGCAAGAGCCGCTCCGAGGAGGAGCAGGAGGAGGGGCGAGAGCGCCGGGACCTGACCGAGGGGAATCACGGCCGTCGTGGTGCTGGATGTGTTGTTGGCCGGATTCGGATCGGGCGACGCGGCAGTCACGTTCGCCGTGTTCGAAAGCGTCGTGGTGCTCGCGCCAGCCTGGACCACGAGCGTGAACGTCGTGCTGGCGCCGCTGACGAGCGTGGCGATGGAGCAATTCACCGTGCCCGTGCCGCCGGGAGGCGGGGTGGTGCAACTGAAGACCGGTCCGCTCTGGCCGAGGGAGACGAACGTCGATCCCGCCGGGATGGTGTCGGTCATCGCAACGGTCGTCGCGTCGCTCGGGCCGCCGTTGGCCACGACGATCGAGTAGCTGACGTTCTGTCCCTGGACTCCGACGGGCGGGCCGGTCTTGTTGACGCTGACGTCGGCGCTCACGGTGAGCGTGGTGTTGCTCGTCGAGCTGTTGTTCCCGGAGTTTGTGTCCACCGTGGTGGTGGTCACGTTTGCCGTATTGGAGATGCTGCCAGTCGCGGAGCTTGCCACTTTCACCACCAGGGTGAATGTGGCGGAGGCGCCGGGGGCGAGCGAGGCCCAACTGCAGGTCACGGTGCCGTTGGCACCGACAGCGGGCGTCGAGCACAAAGCGGAGGGGCCGGTGTTCTGCACCTCGGAGACGAACGTCGTGCCGGCCGGCAGCGCGTCGCTGAGCTGCGCATTGGCGGCAGGCCCGACGCCGGCGGCGTTCGTGACAGTGATCGTATAGGCGACGTTCGAGCCGGCGTTGGCGCTCGCGGGTCCGTTCTTCGTGACACCGAGATCGGCCACGCCGATGACCGTGGTGTTGACGGTGGAGCTGTCGTTGGTGTTGTTAGGGTCGAAGTTGGGAGAGCTGGCCACCGCTGTATTGGTCAGCACCGTTCCGCCGGCGGTCGGGGCGGGGACGTTGACGGTCAGCGTAAACGTCGCGTTCGCGCCGTTGGCTAACGTCGTGTTGATCGTGCAGGCCGCCGTGTTCGACCCGGTCTGAAGGCAGGTCGCGGCCGGGCCGGTGTTCTGCACGAAGGAGACGAACGTCGTCCCTGAGGGGAAGAAGTCGTCGATGCGGGCGCTGGGTGCCGCATCAGGGCCGGCGTTGGCGAGCGTGAGGTTGTAGACGAGGTTCTGGCCGGCGTTGACCGTGGGCGGACCCGTCTTCACGGCGGAAAGGTCGGAATCGGAGACGGTGACGGCGGTCTGCGACGAGTTGTTCTCGGGGGTGGGATCGCTGTCGCTGCTGACGGTTGCGGTGTTCGTGAAGGTGGTGCCCGACGCGGTCCCGTTCGGGATATGCCCGGTGAAGGTGAAGGTGGCGCTGGCGCCGTTGGCCAGGGACGCGATCGTGCAGGTGATCGTGCCGCCCGAGCCTACGGACGGCGTGGTGCAATTGAAGGCCGGTCCGCTGTTTTGCGTCTCGGAGACGAACGTCATGGTGCCGGGGAGCGTGTCGGTGAGGCTGACGGTCGTAGCCGTGGCCGGTCCGGTGTTGACGACGGTGATGCTGAAGGCGACGTCGCTGTTCGGTGCGGCCGCCGAGGGGCCGGTCTTGGTCACGGCCATGTCGGCGTTGTTCGAGGGCGTCGAGGTCACGGCAGTCGAGCTGTCGTTCTCCGAGTTGGGGTCGGTCGCGCAACTGATCGTGGCGATGTTGGTGAAGAACGTCGACGGCGGCGTGGCGGGCGCGATGTGGACGGTCAGCGTGAAGTCGGCCGTGGCACCGTTCAGCAGCGTGGCCACGTTGCAGGAGACCGTCCCGTTGTTGCCGACCCCGGGATTGCTGCAACTGAAGGCCGGGCCGGTGTTCTGGACCAGGGACACGAAGGTCATGCCGGGCGGAAGGGCGTCGGTGAGGGTGACGGCCGCGGAATCGTCAGGCCCGAGGTTGGTGATGCTGATGTCGTAGGGGACGTCGGTGTTCGCGTTCGCGACCGAGGGACCGGTCTTGGAGACGACCAGATCCGACATCGTCTGGGCGAGTGCCGCGGTGGTGGTGAGCGCCGATGCGACGACGAGGAAACACCGGAGGAGGGCTCGAGCCGTCATATGTCGTAAGACTCCTTCAAGTAGCTGACCGGAGAGCATTCTACGCCGCGCGATGCACAAAAAAGGCCGCCTCGGCGGGCGGCCGTCTTTACATCACGTTAACCGGTGATCAGAGAAGACTCGCCAGCGCCGTGTACTCACGGCCCTGCGACTCCGCCACGGCCTTGTACGTGATCGCTCCCTTGTACACGTTCACGCCTTCGGCCAGGCCGGCATCCTCGATGGCCTTCTCGAATCCAAGCGAGGCCAGCCGTCGCGTGTACGGCAGCGTGGCGTTGGTGAGGGCGATGGTCGACGTGCGCGGCACGGCGCCGGGCATGTTGGCGACGCAGTAGTGGGTCACGCCGTCGACGTCGTACACGGGGTTGGAGTGCGTCGTGGCGTGCGCCGTCTCGACGCAGCCGCCCTGGTCGATGGCCACGTCGACGATGACGGAGCCCTTCTTCATCTCCTTGATCATGGCCCGCGTGACGAGCTTCGGCGCGGCGGCGCCCGGAATGAGCACGCCTCCCACGAGGAGGTCGGCCACGCGGACGGCGTCGAGGATGTGCGCGCTGTTCGAAGCGAGCGTCTGCACGGCGCCGTTGAAGATGTCGTCGATCTGGCGGAGGCGATCGAGGTTGTTGTCGAGGATGGTCACGCGGGCGCCGAGGCCCACGGCCATCTTGGCGGCATTCGTGCCGACCACGCCGCCGCCGATGATCACCACGTCGCCGGGCAGGACGCCCGGCACGCCGCCGAGCAGGATGCCGCGGCCGCCCAGCGGCTTGTGCAGGTAGTAGGCGCCGACGTGGATCGACATGCGGCCCGCCACTTCCGACATCGGCGTGAGCAGCGGCAGGGTCCGCTTCCGATCGTCCGTGATGGTCTCATAGGCGACGCCGGTGATCTTCTTGTCGAGCAGGGCCCGGGTGAGATCGGGCACGGGGGCGAGGTGCAGGTAGGTGAAGAGGAGCTGGCCGTCTTTCAGCCGCTTCAGGTCGGCTTCGATCGGCTCCTTGACCTTGACGATCATGCCGGCCGCTTCATAGACCTTGTCCGCGTCCGGCAGGATCTGCGCGCCTGCCGCCTTGTATTCCTCGTCCGGAAATCCGCTGCCGTTGCCGGCCCCCGATTGAACGTACACCTGGTGGCCGTCAGTGGTGAGGACGGCGGCGCCGGCCGGCGTCATCCCCACGCGATATTCGTTGTCTTTGATCTCGGTCGGAACGCCGATCCGCATGTGTTCTGCTCCCTCCAGGAATGTCGCGGCGCATTCTATAACCGGGCGAGCGGGAGGCGGGGAGCGGCGAGCGGAGCAGGCTTGCAAGCATGAATCTCAAGGCTGGAAGGCTGAAAGGCTGAAAGGCTGAAAGGCTGGAAGGGAAGCCCGCGCTGCCCCCTGGGGCCTTTCAGCCTTTCGACCTTTCAGCCTTCCTCACCGCGCCTCTCCCGGCCTTAGGTGCAAGGCCGGAGCGGCAGGCGTCTCCCGCTTGCCCGTCAGGGCCTCGTCGGGCGGCGATGGGGGCCGGCGGGCGGCGGTGCGATCCCGAAGGCGCCGGGGTTCAGGAACTTCGCCGCGGCCAGGGCGTCGATCACGCCCCACCCGGTCAGTGCGTCGATTCCCGGGTCGCCGATGTCCTCGGTGTTGAGGACCATGGCGTTGCGGATGTCGACCGCCGTCGCCGTCGGGGACAGCGCCCAGAGGAGGGCGGCCACGCCGGCGGCATGCGGGGACGCCATCGACGTGCCGTTCATCTTCACGTAGCTGTCGTCCCAGGTGCTGAGGGTGACGGTGGTCTTCGTCCCGGTCAGCGGCTGGAACTTGTGGCCGGCGTCGGTCGAGAGTGCGACGACCACGGGCCAATTGAAGTCCACGTCCGGCTGGAAGGGAACGCAGCCGTCCGGCGTGCAATCGGGCCGGATGAGGGTCCAGTTCTGGTACGCGACCGACCCTTCCGCGTTCATGATGAGGGCGCCGATGGCTCCCGCGGCCACGGCGTTCTTTACTTTCTCCGCGAAGGGGACACTGATGTCGCGCTGCATGAAGGCGATCTTGCCGGCCAGCCCGGCCGGCATGTCCTCGGGACGGCCGATTCCGCAGAAGACGAGCTGGCCGGTGATCTCTCCGCGCTTCGCGCCGATCAGCGGGGCGGCCTCGGTGGTCGATGTGCCGTCGTCCCCCACCGCCGTGGCCGAGGGAATGCTGCCGACGGGAACGGTCGAAAGGACGTCGACGCCGGGAGCCATGACGGCCAGGCCCGCGCCGTAGCTCGAGAAGTCGGCCCGCTTCTCGTTCGCGTCGACCGCACCGATGGCGAAGACGCCGGGATAGGCGGCGGGGTAGCTGAGGGCCGCGAACCCGGAGTTGCCCGCGGCGGCGATAGGCAGGACGTTCGCCGCCACGAGCTTGGCCATGGCTTCTCCCTCCGGGGCCGACCCATCGCCGGAGCCGAAGGACATGTTCACGATCCAGTTGCCGCCCAGCTCCGCCTTCTTCTTCAGGAGCCAATCGACGGCGTCGATGACGTTTTCGTCCGTGCCGGTCCCGAGCGAGCCTTGCAGCACCTTCACCATCCAGAGGTCGGTCTCGGGAGCGACGCCGACCACGCCGAGGTTGTTGTCCGTGGCGGCGATGGTTCCGCTCACGTGCGTGCCGTGCCGGTTGTCGTCGAAGGGGACGTTGGTCTTGTCGAAGGTGTTGTAGCCGCCCTTGTAGGCGTGCTGCAGATCGGGATGGCTGGAGTCGATCCCGGTGTCGAACACCGCTACGTGGACGTTGTGGCTGCCGCGGGTGATGGGCCAGACGTCGCGGGCGTGGACGAGATCGACGCCGTACGGCACGGTCTGGGCGCCGGAGTACGGGCTGCCGTTGCTCGCGATGGCCGCCGTGGCCCGGGCCACGGCGGGTGCGTCGAGCAGGTGCCGCTCCACGACGGGCGTGACGTAGCGGACGCCGGCCGAGGCGCGGAGGGCGGCCGCCTCGTCCGAGGTGAGGGTGGCCGCGAATCCGTCGAAGTTGTCGAAGGCGCGGACGTCGTGGGCCCGGACGTCGTGGGCCCGGACGTCGTCATTGCTCTGCATCAGGCGCGCCGCAGCCGCGCGGCCCGCGGCCTTCGTGCCGATGAGGTAACGGGTCTTGATCTGCGCCGCCCCCGGCAGCGCCGCCAGGAGGGAGAGGGAAAGTGCGAGAAGGGGACGTGTCATTCGATGGTCTCGCGCAAGTGTACGGCCGGGACGGCGCGGGCGTTTAGCCCGCGCGCCCGGATTCAGTGCCCGCGGCGCAGGATCGTACGCCCGGTGGGGGTGGCCGGCGGAGGGCCGAAGCCGAATGCGGACAGCGCCAACGACCGCGCCGCGGCATACGGGTCGACGACTCCATAGCCGTACGTCTGGTCAACGCCGGGATCGCCGAGATCGTGGGCGGTGTTCAGCAATGCACTGAGAATCGTTTCCCGCGACGCCGTCGGTACGACGGACCATACGAGCGCTGCTGCGCCGGCGGCATGCGGCGTGGCCATGGACGTGCCGTTGAGGTTTGCGAAGCCTTCCATTCCGAAGGTCGCGGACATCGTGACGTCCGGCGTTGCCTTGATGGCTTCGCCGGCGCTCTGGCCGATGAACACCATCGGGATGACCGAACTGGCAGCCGTCACGGTGCCGAGGTCCATCGTCACGAGGCCGTCACCCTGGTTGTTGTAGACGACGGCGGCTTTGGCACCGGCGGCTTTCGCGTTCGTCATCTTGGTGGAGAAGGTCACGGAAGCGCCGTTCGCGCCACCGCGAGAGATCAGTGCGATCTTTCCCGCGACGCCAATGGGGAAGTCGGCAGCGGTCGCGCCGAATCCGCAGAAGACGAAGGGCCCGCTGATCGCCGGATTGGCAAGGCACAGGTCACGGGTGCCAATCTTGGCTGCGGGTGTCTGGGCCAGATAGGAGTGACCGTCCGAGGTGGAGAGTCCCTGGGCGACGTACGAGGAGATCACATCGACCCCGGGCGCAACCAGTTTGAGCTGAGGGCCTCGTTGCGAGAAGTCGGCGATCGTTCTGGTCGCGTCAATGGCTCCCACCGCCACGACGCTCGGATAAGCGGCGGGGTACGAGATGTCGAAGGTGGGACTCGCCGGAAGGAAGCCGTTACCCGATGCTGCGAAGACGAGAATGCCCGCGTCCGCAGCGGCTTGAAAGGCCGCCTGTTCGGAGGGGGAAGCACTCCCGCCGCCGAGGGAAAGGTTGGCGACCCAGTTTCCGCCGATGTCCTTCTTCTTGTTGACCACCCACTGCATCGCCGTAATCAGGACATCGCTGAAGGTCGTGCTCCCGCAGTAGTTGAGGACCTTTACCGAGTAGATGTCTGCGTCCGGGGCAACGCCTACGACGCCCGATGCATCATTCGCCGCGGCGATGATGCCCGCCACATGCGTTCCGTGGCCCTCGTCATCGAGCGGATCGTTGTCGCCGTTCACGAGATCGGTGCCGCCCTTGAAGGCATGCGCCAGCTCGGGGTGGTGGTAGTCGATCCCCGTGTCGATGATCGCGACGTGCGTTGCGGTGCCGGTCGTTTTCGCACTGCCGGCGCCGACGGGCCAGACGTATTGCGCATTCAACATGGCCACGCCGTAGGGCATCGTCTGGTAGCCCTGGACGACCGTGTCGCTCAGAGGGGACGGCTTCGAAGGTATCGCCATGAGGTGCCGCTCGACCGTCGGCTCGACGTACGCGACGTGGGGCGACTTGCGGAGTTGAGCGACCTCTGCGTCGGTCAGGTAGGCCGCGAAGCCGTTGATGATGTCCCAGCCGTTGATGTCGCGATCGGTACGCGGCGCAAGATCATCGCGGAGGATCTGGGGCAGTGCCAGGCGCGTCATCGACCGCGTCACGACGATGTAGCGATGCGGATTCTCATCGGCGTACAGAACAGGGACGACAAGCAGCGCGAGCAGAAGCAGAGGTCGTTTCATGATGAGTTGAAGCTAGAAATGAAGGTGGCTCCTGTCGAAATTCCGCCGAAATCGCGTCGCCGTCCGGTAATCTCCGCCCTCATGACCGACTGGAAACAGAACCTCATCACCGAGCCGTACGCCATCGCGGAGCTCATTCGCGGGACGAATACCATCGCCGTGCTCGGGATCAAGACCGAGTCGCACGCGGACCAGGCGGCGTTTTACGTCCCGGCTCACATGGCCGCGGCCGGCTACGACGTCATCCCCGTCCCCGTCTACTACCCCGACGTCACCGAGATCCTCGGCAGGCCGGTCTTCCGTAAGCTGGCAGACGTCGGCCGCCCCATCGACATGGTCAACGTCTTCCGCCGGCCCAACGACATTCCGCCCCACGTCGACGACATCCTCGCCGCGAAGCCGAAGAGCGTCTGGTTCCAGCTCGGGATCCGCAACGACGAAGCGGCCCAGCGCCTGGCCGAGGCCGGCATCAAGGTCGTCCAGGACCGCTGCCTGATGGTCGAGGAGGGGCGGCTGCGGCGCTAGCGTCTTGCAAGCCGAGCAGGTCACCCTCGATCCGTATTCGTTCGGCGTCTCGTACGCCGGCGCCGGGACGCCGGTCCTTCTCATTCACGGCCTTGGCGGATCGAGTGACTGGTGGCGGTACAACGTCGACGCCCTGGCCGCCGGGCATCGCGTCGCGGCCCTCGACCTCGTCGGGTCCGGCCGGAACCGCTTCTTTCAGAAGCGCAGCGTCCTGCCACGCACGCTCGCGGAGGTTGCGGCACTGCTGGCGCGCTGGATGGAGACGGCGTTTGCCGAACCAGTCCACCTCATTGGCAACTCGCTGGGTGGACGCATCGCGTTGCACATCGCCGCGGCGCGGCCGGAGCTCGTGCGTTCGCTCGTGCTGGTCGACTCTCCGGGAGTTCCACTCGGGTTTCGGCCGATGGCACACCTCCGCCAACTGTTCACGACACACGGCGCGCGCTCTTTCGCCGGGCTGGTGATGCACGACGCCCTGCGCACCGGGCCTTGGTTTCTCGTGCGTTCCCTGGCGGCGCTTCTTGGCGATGACCCTCGCCCGCTCCTCGACTCCATCCGCATGCCTCTGCTCTTCGTGTGGGGAGAGCAGGATGCGTTCGTGCCGCTGCTCTACGCGCGGCGAACGGCGGAACGATTGCCGCGGGCGAAGCTCGTCGTCATCCCGCGGGCGGGGCACGTACCGATGTGGGATAACCCGCCCGCGTTCAATCGTGAGGTGACAGCATTCCTGCGGGAGATCGATTCCCCTGGTCCCGGCACGTAACCCGGTTCCCGCTCGCCGGCCGTCTACCCGATCCGCTGCAGGATCAGCCGGTCGGGTCCGAAAAGCGCCCGCTTCACGAACGTGAGAATCGGCACGAGTGTGGCTGCGATGACGAAGCACTGAACGAGGTCGGCGAAGTTGTTGCCGCAGTCGGCGCAGACAGACAGATCCATGACGATCTCCTTGCACCACAGCTTGCGTCCGTTCGCGTGCGAACGGGATGTCGTTCACCGACGCGGTGCGTGATCGTCACCGGTCGTTACCCGGTGTCCATTCTCCGGTTTCGGGTCCTTGAAGATGTAGTGCACGAGCCGTTCGAAGGGTCGTCCCACCGTGACAATGAGGATGGCCAGGATGCTGGCCGCGATCGCCGGCGCCCACTCTCCCGCGCCGCAGGCAATGCCGAGGGCCGCCGTGACCCAGATCGTGGCGGCAGTCGTCAGGCCATGGACCGTCTCCGAGCCGTGCTCGTTCTTGAGGATCGTGCCGCCGCCGAGGAAGCCGACGCCGACGATGATCCCCTGGATGACGCGGGAGAGTGTGTCGGTCGGAAGCGCTGCCACTCCGGTCGTAGGCACGATGATGACGACGAGCAGGGCGGCACCGAGGCTCACCAGGGCATGCGTGCGCAGCCCGGCCGGACGGCGCCGCACCTCGCGATCGAGTCCGATCGCGGAACCGGCCAGCACTGCCGCGCCGAGGCGGATGACGACTTCCCGCAGAACGTCAAATGAAAGCAAGCGCAACGATGATACGTGAAGGAGTCAGTCAGAGGGGGATGCCGGAGGTGAGGCCCGGTTGCATATTGCGAACGTGAAAACCAATCCACTGCCTTACCTACCCCATCTCGCGATGTCCGTCTACGGCGACGGAGGATTTGTTGATTCCGAAGCGACGGTCGAAGGCATTACGAAACTGGTCGCGGACTTGGAATCGGGTGCCGCTTCGCTTGACTTCAACCCGGCGTGCTACGCCATTGCGTACATGCACTTGCAGGCCGATACCCGGAGAGAAGGCGATCAACTCGAGGATTGCGTCGAGGTCTTCGTCAAAGGCCGCGGGTGCCTTATCGCGATTCGTAAGCCACCACTGTCGCGCGTCGGCGATCTCTCTTCGAGCGCGAGCTTTGAAGCGGATCGTTCTTTTCAACGCTGCCCGTGTAGCTGACGCCGGAACTCTTCCCAGGTCATCCCTTCCTCAGGATCAGCATCCGCCTCCGCGATGGCCTCGTTAAGCATCGCCTCTTCCTCGGCGGAGAGCTGCACTTCGCCGCGGGATTCGTCGTCGATCGCCGGCTGCCGTGCGTCTTTCATGCCCCTGATGCTACCTCGGCCTCGGGGCGTTTCGACAGCAGGCGGGTCAGCCAGAGGTTGGTCAGCTTCTCCACCACCGTGTTCTGCCGCAGGCGGGCTCGCAGGTTCTGGAAGTCGACCTCGTCGAGGTGCTGGTCCTGGTTGAAGCAGGAGAAGACGAACGTCTCCTTCCCCGACTTCGGATCGACGTGCCGCTGCAGGCACTGGGCGCAGACCTGTTTCATCATGCACTGCATCGGCGAGTTGATGGAGCCGATGCCGATGTGCTGCGGCGAGAGATATGGAGCCAGGACGGCGTGCCGCGCCTCCTTCACCGCACGCATCATGCCGTCGCTGCCGATGGCGATGACCCGGGAGGCGTTCCGAAGGTCGAACTCGGGGGCGGTCTGGGCGTAGGCAACCATCGACTGGACGATGTTGCCGGCGAAGGCCCGATCCTGCGGGCGGCGCGGCTCGATGGCCTCGCCGGCGTCCACCGACCAGATCACCTGGTCCGTGCCCGCTTCGATCTCGTCGCGCTTGAAGACGTCTTCCTTCTTCTTGTAGCCGGCGAAGTAGACGACCTTGCAGCCGGCGTCTTTGAGGGCCCGGGCGATGGAGAACAGCACGGCGTTGCCGAGACCGCCGCCGGCCAGGAGGATGGTCTCATTGCGCGGGATCTCCGTGGGCATGCCGGTCGGACCCATCACCACCACGTGCTCGCCCGGTTTCAGCGTCGCGCAGAGGCGCGAGGAGCCGCCCATCTCGAGAATGATCAGCGACAGCAGTCCGCGCTCCGGATCGGTCCAGGCGCCGGTCAGGGCGATGCCTTCCATCACCAGCTTCGTGCCGTCGATCTCCGGCGCCGTGGCCTCGTAGTTCTGCAGCCGGAAGAACTGTCCCGGCTCGAAGTGGCGTGAGGCGAACGGTGCGCGCACGACCACTTCCACGATCGTCGGGGTGAGGCGGTTCACGGCATGCACGGTGGGCAGGAGGCCGTCGTCGAGCGCGGCGGTGAGCGTCCGCCAGCGGTCGTCGCGCTCTTCCTGCGCCGCGGCGCCGCGGTCGAGCGACTTCAGTGCATCGGCGAAGAGCGACGTGACGAACGGATAGCCGTCCTTCGCCGAGGCCATGGCCTTGACCACGTTGCCTGCATAACGCGGGTGGTTGTCGCCGTAGAACGTGATGAGCTTCTCCCGCGCGGCGGGATGCTGGTACGAGGTGAAGAAGCCGCGCTCGCGCGTGGGGTCGACCTCGATGAGGGTGAGCGGGGAAGGGCGAGCGGCGAGCGGCGCGGAAGAGGAGGTCGCCGTGCCCTCCCGCTCGCCGCTCGCCGCCTCCCGCTCGCCGGCCAGCGCCGGCTCGGCTGCAAGCCGGTATCCCTGAAAAAACTGCCCGTACTTATCGAGCTTGAACGTGCCGGGGTGCTCCTTCTCATAGATGACGTTCGGGCTCGTTCCGGCGGCCACCATGAGCGTACGCGCCGGCAACTCCACCACGTGTCCCGAGTCCTGGAAGCGGCCGTCTTCGTTCACCTGCTTCTCGAAGACGACCGACTTCAGGTGTCCGAGCTCGTCGGCGAAGGCTTCCACCGGCGAGAGCATTTCCGCGTAGGCGATGCCTTCCTCGAAGGCCTTGATGACTTCTTCGTGGTTGAGACGGTAGGCGGGGGAGTCCAGGAGCGTCTTGCGGTAGGCGATGGTCACGCCGCCCCACTCGCGCACGAGGGGAATGAAATCCGGCGCTTCGTTCTCCGCCGCGGCACGGGCTCGCTCGTCGCGCACGGCGCGCCCATGTCCGAGGAACTCGTTCAGCACGCCCAGCTCCTCGGCGTCATAGCCGTTGCGGACGCTCGCCTCGCCGAATTCGGCGCAGAGCGTCTCGTAGCGCGCCAGGACCTTCTCGACCTGGACCGGGTAGTACGCCATCAGCTCCGTGGCCGTGTCGATGGCGGTGAGACCGCCGCCGATGACGACGGCCGGCAGGCGCACCTGCAGGTTGGCCATCGAGCTCTGTTTGAATGCCCCGGTGAGCTGCAGGGCCATGAGGAAGTCCGAGGCCTTGCGGATGCCGCGGAGGAGGTTGTTCTTCATGCGCACGATGGTCGGAGTGCCGGCGCCGGCGGCGATGGCGATGTGGTCGAAGCCGAGCTCGTCGAACGCATCGTCGATGGTCAGCGTGCCGCCGAAGCGCACCCCACCGTAGACCTTCAGGTTCTTCTTCCGCTCCAGGGCGATGCGGATGACCTTGAGGAAGTTCTTGTCCGAGCGGACGGTGATGCCGTACTCGGACACGCCGCCGAACCCGGCCAGGATGCGGTCGTTCAGGTCGTCCCACAGGGCCGCCCGCGCGTCGCGGATCGGCTCGGTCAGGAGGTTCGCGTCGAGGGGCTCGATCTTCAGGCCGTCGATGGCCACGACGCCGAAGCCTTCGTTCGAGAGGTAATGGGCCAGGGTGTAGCCGGCCGGGCCGAGGCCGACGACGAGGACGTTCCGGCCGTCGTAGGGGAGGGCTAGCGGCCGGCGGACGTTGAGCGGATTCCAGCGCGTGAGCAGCGCGTAGATCTCGAAGCCATAGGGCAGCCAGAGGACGTCGGTCAATGCGCCCGTCTCGATCTGCGGGATGTTGACCGGGTCCTGCTTCTGGAAGATGCACGACTTCATGCAGTCGTTGCAGATGCGGTGACCGGTGCCTGGGCACATCGGGTTGTCGATCATGGCCACGGCCAGCGCGGCGATCGACTCGCCGTCCACGCGCAGGGCGTTCATCTCGCCGATCTTCTCGTCCAGCGGGCAGCCTTCCAGCGAGATCCCGAGGGGGTTGACCTTGAACTTCCCGTCCTTGCCGTCGCTCTGAAGGGGGAAGCCGTGCGAGCAGGAGTCTTTCTTCCGCTCGTGGCAATAGATGCAGTACGTAGCTTCGTCGGTGATGCGCCGCGGCGTGGCCCGGTTGTCGGTGAGGTGGAAGGCGTCGCGCCGGCGGTAGTGCTCACTCGGCCCCACCACGTGCTCGTCGTCGATCTTCACCGTCCGGACGAGGTGCTCGTAGTTCGTCGTGCCCGGCAGGCGGAACGACGTCCAGGACTTGAAATCGCCGTGTTTCCACTGCGCGGCCAGCCAGGCCGTGACCGTATCGACGAGTGCGTGGACGGCCGCGGCCTCGCGCGGCAGGGACTCCGGCGTGGGAACGGGCTCGCGGCGCAGGACCGTATCGTCGAAGAGCCGGCGGGACTCGGCCCGCAGGCGGTCGCGGAGCTGCTCGAGCTGTGTGCGCGTCTCCGTCGACGGCGACGGCGCCTTCGCTCCGCGCGGGTATTCGCGCTCGAAGTCGACGAGCCGGGTGGGGGGTACGCCCAGGGCGTGCTCCCGGTCGGCGGCCCCC
>CAZYTO010000016.1:0-38424 GCA_964650405.1 uncultured Thermoanaerobaculia bacterium
CATGAATCGGTTCGAGCCATCACCGCGCGCGTTTGCAAGGCTATTTACGATAGCCGCGATTGTCGGTCTGGCTCTTCCGGTCGCGCCGCTTCTCACGTTCGGATCCGTAAGCGGCAAACTGCCGACGTCAACGCGCTTCTGGATATCGATTGGCGTGGTAATCTGCGTTGCAGGCGCACTCACCGCAGCGGCTGCGTACACGCTCATAAAGCTCATGTGCAAACGGTTCGCGACGGTTGTTTCCGCCGAGGGCATCTTTGCCTACGACGCATGGGGCGTCGCCCGTAGCGCTTCATGGTCGGAAGTTGTCAACGTGCGAGCAGTTCGCGTGATAGGTCTCGATTGGTTACGTTTAACAGCGGCATCTGGTGGATCTCTATGGGTACCGCGCTTCCACTCGCAAGAGGTGGACTTTATCGCAACCGTCAGACAGTACGCGCCAGAGGGAAACCCGGTTAGCGCGTTCTTGAGCTAAAACGTACGTCGCCAGGGCAACGAACGTTCGGCGGTCTTGATGTGCCAGTTGTGGTGCGCAAAAACACCGAGCGGCCAACTTTTCGAACGCGATAGGCGGTAGGACGTTGATTGCTCGGGGCGATTCGTGGTAACAACCGCGGCAACTGTGGAACGAACAGGCTCTTCTCTTCAAGCTCTTGTTATCATCGGTGGGCCGATCGCAGTAGTTCTGCTACTACGCGGTATTCGCTATATACACGCCGACTTGGAAAGTGAAGTGCGAAAGCGCGGCCGATCGCAGAGATAATCAAGCCAGATCAGGAGCATGACAGCATCATATGGCGGCGAAATGTCGATGAAGCCGTGCCAGATGTGCACCGAGCCGATCGCAGAAGCGGCTCGCAAATGCCCGCATTGTCACAGCCTGCAGTCGCGGTTCAGGTGGATGAGCGACACGCGTGACCCACGACACACGCTCGTGGCGCTCGGGATCACTGCGCTGTTGTTTATGCCGATCGTCTTTTTGCTGACGCGGCTGACCGATCGCAACCCTTCGCCGGCTGGGCTGAGAATCATCTCGTCGCGCCTTTCGCCGGTGGCAGAGCGTGATCGCGACTACGTGGTGATCCTTGGAACCATTGAGAACACGTCGCAGAGGCGGATGCGGAACCTGCACTTTCAAGTGGACTGCTTCAGCCACGATGGAACGCTCGTCGACACGTACGCGAAAGAGGACTACGACCTAGTCATCGCCGCTCACGGTCGCACAAACTTCCGGCTGCTCTTCCCCGCAGCGGCGGCGCCGAGTGAGTATCAACGGCACGTGGTCACCGTGACGGCGTCCGTGCGAGATTGAAGAGCGCATGCTGTGGTGCGCAAAAAACTCCGCGTGGGTACTTTCGCACGCCATCTGAGGTCATGGCCGGCGTTGAGTGCTCGGCTGGCGAGCGATTCCCGGCGTTACGAAGCCAGCAACCGCGCAATGAAGCGGTAACGCGTGGCGGCCAATGAGCTCCCTGCGCGCAGCTCGACCTGCCGGGCTGGGGGCCCACCCCGAGGTAACGAACGACTGGCAGCCCCTACGCCGCGCGGTCCAGTGCGAACTCGTGGTGCAGGCCGCCGAGAACGGGCTTCGAGATCACACGCTGTCCGGCGAGATGATGCCGGCTGGCCTGCGAGTGCTGGGCGTGTCCGGCTCCGGCTCCGGGGCGGAGCGAAGCGCGGAAAGCGGCCGTGCGCGGTTGTAGTGGGCCGCCCACGCCCTGACGATCGACCGCAGGTGGCTCTCGGTCAGCGGAACCGGACCAACACCTACACCTACGACGCCCTCGGCAACCCTCTAGACCAAGACGGACGCGAACAAACCAGACAGCCACGTACAGCTACAACCTGCGGCGCCTGACTGGGGTCGCCTATTCGCATGGCGCGAGCGAAGCCTTCACCTACTAATACGCGTTCTCGTGACGCAGTCCGTGGATCACCGTCATGAACAGGATTTTTGGAGGTCGAGCATGAGCGACCAGTTCTCGATGTAGTAGAGGTCGTGCTCGATGCGCGTGCGGAGGGAGGTGTTTCCCCGCCAGCCGTGCACCTGCGCCCATCCGGTGATCCCGGCGCGGAACTTGTGCCGGAGCATGTCGTGGGGCAGCTCGGCGCGGAACTGCTCGACGAACTCGGGGCGCTCGGGGCGCGGGCTTCTTCGCGAACGACGCCATCGACATCTTCGGAAACGCGCAGGCCCAGTATGTTCTCGGATCCGGAATGCCCGGTAACGACTAAGGCACTTCACATGGTCCTACGCCGGGGATCTGCGGGGAAAGTACGTCTCAGCCACCGTGACGAGAAACGACTATTTCGGCTTCGTCACCATCGGACCGACGAACTCGTGGCAGGGCTTCGTGACCACGACCTCCGAGGTATCGAGGCCGATCGTGGTCCAGTAGACACGCCGCTGCGTATTGTCACGAAACGGCAAGGAGCCGCACTTGCTCTTCTTTGTTCATTGACGTAGTCATGAACTATGTTTATAGTTCACGACTATGAAGCGATCCTTCAAGGCCCGCCCGCCGCTCTCCGGCCTCGAGCTGGAAGTGATGAACCTCGTCTGGGACCTCGGCGAGTCGACGTCGGCGGACATCATCGATGCCTTCACCCGCAAGCGCCCCCTGGCTCCGACGACGATCCGCACCGTCCTGTCCAACGTCGAGGAGAAGGGCTACATCGAGCGCGTGCCGACGACGGAGCGCGCCCTGCGCTACCGGCCGTCGTTCCCGCGCGAAGCCGTGGCCACGCAGAGGCTGCAGCAGCTCGTGGGCCGCCTCTTCGGCGGCTCGCCGAAAGCGGTCATCGCCCAACTGCTTGCCGATGACGAGCTCGACGCAGGGGAGCTGGACGAGATCCAGAAGATGGTCAGCCGCCGCCGCAAGGAGCTGGCCCGATGACCGCGCTTCTGCTCCCGCGTCTCCTCGCCGCCTCGGTCGAGACGGCCATCGCGGCCCTGTTCGTCCTGGCCGTCAGTGCGCTGGCGTTGCGCCGTGCGCCCCGCCTCGTGGCGCTGCTCTGGCTCGTCGTCCTGGTGAAACCGCTGCTGACGCTGGCTGCCGGCTCGCTCCTGCCGGTGCGGATGCCGCGGCTCGTGCCGCCCGTCGAGGTGAACGCCGACGTCACCAAGGTCGTGACCCGCCGCGGCGACGCACAGCACGAAGAAACGACGACCACGCGGCGCGATCCCGAGCGGCTGGCTCTCGGAATCTGGCTGGCCAGCGTGGCGCTGCTCCTCGCCCGGGCCGGGTACCATCGCGCACGCCTGCGTGCCATCCTCTCCGGCACGCGCGCGGCGTCGCCGCGCATTCTCGAGATGTGCGATCGGATCGGGGGCCGGATTCCACGCATCCGCATCAGTGACACGCTCGACGGCCCCGCCATCGGAGGCGCCCTCCGTCCGGTCATCCTCATACCGGCCTGGATGGACAAGCGCGCCGACGACATGCAGCTCGAATGGTCGCTCCGCCATGAGCTGCGCCACGCCACGGCCCGCGACACGCTGGCCATCGCCCTGCGAGAGCTGGCGCTCATCGCCTTCTGGTTTCACCCCTGCGTCTGGCTGGCCGCGGCCCGGTGGGAAGGGGCGACGGAGCTGGCTTGTGACCGGGACGTGGTGACCAGCGACGCGGAGGCGGTGGACTACGCCGATGCGCTGTACCGCACGCTGCTGAACGTGCGGCGGCAGCGCCGCCTGCAGCTCGCCACCGGACTCTTCGCCACGCGCTCGAAGATCGGGGCGCGCATTGCCGCTCTCGTCGAGCGGCCCCTTGCGCCGCGGATCGGGCCGGCGGGCGTGACGGCGGCGGCAGCGGCCGGCCTGCTGGTCATCGCCGTTGGTGCCGACTGCGCGTGGCAAGCGCCCGCGCACCATCACGGCAACATCGAAGAAGTCAACGGAGAGCGGACCTGCAGCGTGCGGTACGGCGGAACATTCACGTTCAAGGGCGATCTCATCGACACCGTTTCGCCGGGCGGGTTCCTCTCCATCGAAGAGCGCAGCGGCACGGCGACGCGGACCCTGTCCATCAACGGTACGGAGAAGGGCATCGTCCGCAGGTACGAGATCAACGGCCGCGCCGCGCCCTACGACCCGGCTTTCGAACGATCGATGACCACCGAAGTGCGCAACGGGATGATCCGCCGGGTACGGCGGAAGGCGGGCTGAAAGAACCCCGTCGCACTTGCCAAGATCGGTGCCGTCTGCTGCCCTCTTCGCGCTGACGGCCGCCGGGAACGCCGAACCAGTTCTGCTTTCAAGGAGGTTCACATGCTTCCAGCTTCAGCTCTGCTCCTCGCCGCCGCCGTTTCCGCAGCGACGGCCGCCACGCCCTCACCTGCCGCGCAGATCGAGGACTTCATGTCGCGCATCGAGCGTCTCGGTTTCTCCGGCGCGCTGCTCGTGGCCAGGGACGGCAAGGTCATCGTCCACAAGGCCTACGGCTACCGCGACCCGCGGGCGAAGACGCCGTACACGCTCGATACGATCGCGCCCGTCGGCTCGATCACCAAGCAGTTCACCGCGTCGGCCATCCTGGCCCTGGAAGAGGAAGGCAAGCTGAAGACCACCGACCTGATCACGAAGTACTTCCACGACGTCCCGGCCGACAAACAGAACATCACGCTCCACGAGCTGCTCACCCACTCGGCCGGCTTCCCCGACGCCATCGGCGACGACTACGAACCCATCGGCCGCGAAGACTTCATCAAGCGGGCCATGGCCACGAAGCTGCTCTTCGCGCCCGGCGCGTCCTACGAGTACACGAACGTGGGCTATTCGCTTCTCGGTGCCATCATCGAGATCGTCACGGGCGGCCCCTACGAGCGCTACCTCCATGACCGGCTCTTCGTCCGTGCCGGCATGACCCAGACCGGCTACGTCATCCCGAAGTGGGACCGTACCAAGGCCGCACACGGCATCCACGGCCCGGAAGACATGCAGACGTTCCTCGACCGGCCCTGGGCTGCGGACGGGCCGTACTGGAACCTGCGCGCGAACGGCGGGATCCTGTCGACGCCGGCCGAGATGTACCGATGGAGCCAGGCTCTCGACGGCGACACCGTGCTGAGCGCCGCGTCGCGGAAGAAGCTGTTCACGCCCTGGGTGCGGGAAGGGGGCGCTCCGAGCTCATACGCCTACGGCTGGGCGATCTTCCCGCTGCCGAACGGTCACACGCTCGTCGCGCACAACGGCGGCGACGGCACGTTCGCCGCCGACTTCCGCCGTTACGTCGACGACGGCGTGGTCCTCTACATCACGTCGAACATCGCCGAGAAGCCGTCCATCGCCGTGAGCCGGTTCATCGGCCGCCTGGCGCTCGGCCAGGAAGTGCCCATGCCTCCGAAGGTCAACCTGTTGACGAAGGAAGACCTGCAGAAGCTCGAAGGAACCTACGGCGACGTGATGGTCACCGCCCAGGCCGACGGCAGCCTGTCGGTCGTTCCCCAGACGCCCGAGGCCTTTGCCCGCCTCTCCCCGCCCCTCGGGCCGCGCGCCGATCGCGCCGCCGAGGTCAACGAGAAGTCGAAGGCGGTCGTCGACGGCATCGTGGCCCGCGACTACAAGCCGCTCCAGGCCGCCTTCAACGACGGGCGTCCGCTGGACGTCATCACCAGGCGCCAGACCGCCATGCGCGCCGAGTACGAGGCCAAGCGCGGGCCGCTGAAGAGCGCCACCATCATCGGCACACGTCCGGACCGGCAGATGCTGGCCACCACCGCCCGCCTCGACTTCGAGCACGGCACCGCCTTCCTCGTCCTGATGTGGGACGGCCCGAAGGCGATCGCCGGCCTGCGGGTGCTCGACGAGATGCCCTCCAGCAGCTACTACCCCATCTCCCCGACCGAGCTCGCCTCGTACGACTTTGCAACCGGCGAGACGGCGGTGCTGAAGATCGAGGAGGGGAAGCTGGTGGCTCGCTGATCGCTGTTGGCTGATCGACAAACGACCAGCGATCAGCGAGTAAGCGACCAGCGAATAAGCGAATAAGCGCCTCAGTACGCGTTCTCGTGCCGCAGTCCGTGGATCACCGTCATGAACAGGATCTTGAGGTCGAGCATCAGCGACCAGTTCTCGATGTAGTAGAGGTCGTGCTCGATGCGCATGCGCAGGGAGGTGTTGCCGCGCCAGCCGTGCACCTGCGCCCATCCGGTGATCCCGGCGCGGACCTTGTGGCGGAGCATGTAGTGGGGCAGCTCGGCGCGGAACTGCTCGACGAACTCGGGACGCTCGGGGCGGGGGCCGATGACGCTCATGTCGCCGAGGAGGACGTTGAGCAGTTGCGGCAGCTCGTCGAGGGACCAAGCCCGGATGACGCGGCCCACGCGCGTACAGCGGGGATCGTCCTTCTCCGCCCACTTCGCGCCCGTCTCGCGCTCCGCCCCGACGCGCATTGAACGGAACTTGAAGATGTCGAACGGCTTGCCGTCCAGACCCATGCGCACCTGGCGGTAGAAGACCGGTCCCCGGTCCTCAAGCCAGATGGCCGCGGCGATGAGGAACATGACCGGTGAGAAAACGAGCAGCGCGGCCGCGGCCACGATGAGATCGAAGCCGCGCTTGACGAAGCGGCTCCAGCCTTCCAGGGGCGTCTCGGTGAGATTGATCGTGGGGAGGCCGTCGATGTCTTCGACTCGTGAGCGGAGCACCATGAACTGCAGCAGATCGGGAACGACGTGGATGGAGACGAGGTTCCGCACCAGCCGGTCGAGCAGCGCGGTCATGGCCTGCGAGCTGGCATGCGGCAGGGCCACGAAGACGTGCTCGATCCCGTGCTCCCCGACCACACGCTCCACGTCGTCGATGCTGCCGAGACAGGGGTAGGCGGAGGACAGACAATCGGGCCTGTCTACCGTACCGGCTTCTCCGCCGGCTTCTGACGGACGGGATTGTCCGCCCTCCACTCCCTCCTCCGCCAGGTAGCCCACGACGCGGAAACCGAGCTCGGAATGCACGTTGATGCGGTCGACGACGGCCTTGGCCAGGTCGCCGCTGCCGGCGATGAGGACCCGCTCCACGTTGCGGCCCGCGCGGCGGCGATGCTCGACGACGAGGCGGACGGCGGCCCGTCCGATGACGACGAAGGCGATCGTGCAGACGAGAAAGAGCGCGAGCGCGGCCCGCGAGTAGTAGACGTCGGAGTGGCTCGGCCGGAGCCAGAGGATGACTCCGGAGAGCACCACCGTCCCTACCACAGAGGCGATGACGACGGACAGCCACTCCTCGGCGCGCCCGCGCGTGGAGCGGACGCGGTAGAGGCCCTGGATCGCGTAGGCCAGGGGGAAGACGACCGAGACGATGGGCAGCAGCAGCGCGTACCGGGAGAGCGGCTGCGTCCCTTTCGAGGCAGGAATGATCTCGACCGAGAAGCGGAGGAACCAGGCCGCCAGCATGGCCAGGTTCGACGCCACGACGTCGTTGATCACGTAGACCGAGGCGAGCGCTCTGTTCTTGTTCTCGATCATTGCGGAACGATGCCGTCGAGCGCCGCGCGGAACTGCGCGACGAAGCGCCCGCGCGAGAACTGCGCCGCATGCGCCCGGATGGCGCGGCGGTCCCACGCGCGCGCGGCAGCAACGTGCAGCGCCTCTGCCAGCGACTTTACCACGCCGTCCTCGAAGAGAACGCCCGTCCGGCCGTCCACGACGCTGTCGAGCACACCACCCGCCCGCAGCGCCACCACCGGCGTGCCGAGGGCCATGGCCTCGAGCGGCGTGATGCCGAAATCCTCGATGCCGGGAAGGATGAGGCTCCGG
Source organism: uncultured Thermoanaerobaculia bacterium (assembly GCA_964650405.1). Taxonomy (GTDB): domain Bacteria; phylum Acidobacteriota; class Thermoanaerobaculia; order Gp7-AA8; family Gp7-AA8; genus CAZYTO01. The sequence continues at coordinate 7,753 of CAZYTO010000016.1, forward strand.
GCCTGGGAGACCGTGTCGATGATCACCTCCCTCGATACGGAGCCGGCCATCTCGACGTTGGGGACACGGCGGGCCCGGAGCTTCTCCAGCAGCGGTCCACCGCCGATGACGACGAGCCGCCGGCCGGTCGCGGCCGCGGCGTCGATGGCCAGCTCGACCCGCTTGTACGGCACCAGCGCGGAGACGACGACGTCGAAATCCTCCCGCGTCTCGTTCAGCGGCGCGGAGAGAAAGGCGTCGTCGACGAACGGATGGATGACCTCCGCGTCGCGGTCGTAATGGCGGCGGATGCGGTCACGGACGAAGGCCGAGTTGGCCACGAACTTCGTCACCTCGCCGGCCGTCCGCACATCCCAGCGCCGCAGGTAGGGAGCCACGACGTTGGCTGCGAAGCGGATGAGCGGCTTCGACGGCGGGAAGTAGTCGTCGAAGCGGTCCCAGATGTAGCGCATCGGCGTGTGGCAGTAGCAGAGGTGCGGCCGTCCGCGTGCATCGACGCCCTTAGCCACGCAGTGACTGGACGAGAGGATCAGGTCGTAGCTATGGAAGTCCCAGGCCCGGGCGGCATGCGGAAAGAGGGGCAGAAGCCTGCGATAGTCGTCGATCCGCGCGGCCAGCGACTGCAGTCCCGACGTATGGATGACCCGCGACTCGATGGCGGGAGAGACGCTCCCCGGAAAGTGAAAGAGGGTGAACAGGTCGGCCGCCGGGGCAACCTCGAGAATGGCCTCGAGGACCCGCTCGCCGCCGCGCATGCCGGTGAGCCAGTCGTGGACGACGGCGATGCGGAACGACGGGCGGTGAGAGCTGAAGGGCGAAAGAGCGCTCCCTGTCATTCGCCCTTCGTCCTTGGCCCCCGGCCCTTCGCCTCGGGCGTCGACTGGAACGGATACTCGTCGTCTTTCGTGCAGTCGTCGCAGATGTGGTCGTTCCGCAGGTAGACATCCCCTGGCACTTCCGCCAGGCACCGAACGCAGTAATGCTTCCCGGTCCGCTCTTTTAACTGTTTTGGTGGGCCTTCGTCCCGCACGATTGCGAGATCATACGCGGATGACGACGTACGCCGAATCTCTCTACGCCGCCCTGGGCGACCGCGATCCCATCGCCGTCTTCCAGGAGACGCCTGCCCGCCTGCGCCAGCTCGCCACCTCCGTCGATGACGCCACATTGCGCCGGCCGGAACGGGCCGGGAAGTGGTCGATGCTCCAGGTCGCCCAGCACCTCGCCGACTCCGAGTTGGTGGTCGGCTGGCGCTACCGCCTCATCGGCGCGCAGGACGGCGCGCCAGTGACCGCCTATGACCAGGATGTGTGGGTGTCCTCCCTGTGGCGCGGCGACGAGCGGCTGGAGGACGTCCTCGCCCAGTTCGAGGCACTACGCGCCGCGAACCTCGGCCTCCTGGCCCGCCTCACCCCCGAGCAATGGGAGCACGCCGGCATGCATGAAGAGCGCGGCCGCGAGCCGCTGCGCCCGTTCGTCCGGCTGATCGCCGGACACGACGTCGTACACCTGCGGCAGGTGGAGCGGATTCGCGCGGCGGTGACCGGTCCGGGGTGACCCTTAAGCCGCGCGACGCGACGTGATGATGTAGCCGTACTTGACGGGTAATCCGAATCGACTCGGCTCGGTCAGCTCGATCTGTCCATGTTCGACATTGTAGGTTTCATTGATTAATCGAACTGGATTCTCACTCGCAGGTAAGATAACTATGCGTGCAAGGAAGGTCATCGCCTCCGGAGGTAGATACCTTTTGAGAACCTCAGCGACATAACGCAGGGTCACCTTATCCTCTTTCGCCCAGGAGGCCGAGATCACAAGATCCCACCGTTCGGCGAGGTCTTCGCGTTCAAGTAACGCGAAGAGGTTCAAGGGGCCCTTTTCCAGGGCGATATCCCTCTCAACGTCGCGCATCTTTTCAGGTAGACGATTCATAGCTTAGGCAAGAGAATGATCACTGACGCGAGCATCAACTCGACTTGCGCGGGATCAGTATGACCGATCGCCTTGTACCGCACCTCTGGATCCCACGTAGCAACAGCCGACCACTCCCAGAGATGTTCAGTCTTGATTCGCTGCTCCTGTCCGGACAAGGACAAGAGCACGTCAAGTTTGTGCGTCTTGAAACTTGCCAGGTTTTCGAACTCACTTCTCGTCTCAGGGAATCCGAGCCAGTTCAAGGTACTACAGATTCTCGCCTTCAACGCCAACTCAACGGCGTAACCGCACAAATATGCCGCGCCGTCCAACCGGCCTTTGTCGTAAAGAACGATCGCATCTTCGAGACGAGCCTCCGCAATCGCACGAAGATCCTCGATACCAATCACACACGAATGGTACCTCGGGAATCACTCAGGTTGCCGCCCGCTCGCCCGTCTCAGAACAGCTCGTTCACCGGGCCGTACGTCCCGTCCTTTGCGAACGGTACATACTCGAAGCCGCGGTTGAGCGGGTCGTCGTGGCGGACGGTCGTGTAATCGATTCCGAGCGCCGAGTAGATGGTCGACGACACATCCTCGGGACGGACGTCGCGGTTGGCGGACCAGCCGAATTCCTTCGCGTTCGCGCCGGCATCGTCGGTCGAGCCGATGAGCGTGCCGCCCTTGATGCCGCCGCCGGCGAAGGCCATCGACATGCGCAGGAAGTGATCGCGGCCGCCCTGGGCGTTGAGCGCGCCCACCGTGCGGCCGAACTCGCCCAGAACCACGACCATCGTTTCGTCGAGCAGGGTCGCTCCCGCAGCCGCGCCGGGCATGGAGGCAAGATCCGTCAGCAGGGCTCCGTAGGCCGGGTCGAAGGTCTTCATCTGCGTGTAGAGCGAGGTTCCCGTCTTCGCGTAAATGTTCGAGTGGTGGTCCCAGCCGCCCAGCGTCACCTGCACGAAACGGGTACCCCGCCGCGCGTTGACGAGATTGCGGGCGATGACCAGCGAAGCGCCGAAGTTCGTCGAGCCGTAGCGCGCGTACTCGTCCGTCGCATAACTGAACAGCTTGTTCACGTCAGGCGAGTCGATGAGGATCTTGGCCTGGTCGTAGAACGTGGACATGTCCGCGGCATTGCGACCGAGGGACGCTGTACGGCGCACGTCGTCAGTCTGCTGGATGAGATTCCAGCGATCCGACAGGCGCGCCGCGCCGTCGGGATGCGTCAGCGCGGCCAGGCCGGTCGCGGCGGGCGTCACGGCAAACGGTGCATAACGCGCCGGCAGATATCCGGAGCCGGTGGCCACCTGATTCATCGACACGAACCCAGGCAGGATGTCGCCGGGCTGCCGCGCAGCCTGCGACTCCAGCGCCACCACCGCGCCGATGTGCGGAGCGATGGAACCGGTGGCGCCGCCAGGATTGCGTGCGATCTGAGCCCAGGCCTGGGCCAGGCTGTGCACGGCCGCCCACGACAGGCCACTGCGGACGAGGGCGATGCGGCCGAGCTGATTGGCCGTATTCGGCATCAGCCCCTGCGGGAAACGGACCTGCCCGTACGACGTGGGCGCGAAGTCGGTGGGCGTCCATGCCCCTTCCTTCAGGTCCCACGTGTCGATGTGGCTCGGCGCGCCGGAAAGGAAGATCAGGATGCAGTTCTTCGCTGTACCGCGGAGGGTGGGACTGACGGACGTGACTCGCTCGAGCAGCGAGGCGTTCAACACCGGCGCGAACCACGACGCCACGATCCCCGTGCCCGCGAGCTGCAGGAAGTGCCGGCGTGAGAACCCTTCTCCGAACAGCGGGAACGAGCCGCCGCGCTCACATTCGTTGCATTTGTCGTGTCGGGCCATGGTCAAGTCACGGTCATGTCAATTGAACAGATACTCCAGCCGGTTCAGCAGCGAATACTGCAGATCCTCGGTCTTCCGGGTCAGGTCGCCGCTGCGCAGGTAGGCGATGGCGGCGTTGCGCTCGGCGGCGGTCGCATAGCGGCAGAGCGTGGCCAGGTAGAGGCTGTCGGCGATCGTACCCGGGTCCTTCGTTGCCGCCAGCGCGTTCTGCACCGTCGAATGGGCGGCCGTCTGCTTCACGCGGTCGGTGACGATACGGTCGTTCAGCAACGTCAGGGCCTGGACGATGGAGCTGTCGTTCGTGCGCTGTGCGTCGTCGCGGTTGCCGCGTCCGAAGTTGTTGAGCAGCGTGCGGTACGTCCCGCCGCCTTCGGTCGGGTCAGGGAGCTGCATGGCCTTCGTCACCGCCGGCGAGCCGGTGATGGAAAGCATGGCCCCGACGTTCGTCGACTTGAAGATCGAGTCGAGCAGCACCTCCGCCATGAGGCGGCGCGGCATGTGGCGGGCGTAGTAGGGCGTATAGGTCTCGCTCCATACGCCGTCGTAGGTCGACGAGAGCTGGTAGGTGTTCGAGGTGACCATCACCTTCAGAATCGCGCGAAGGCTGTAGCCGCCGCTCGAGAACGAAGAGGCCAGCTTGGTCAGCAACTGCGGATGCGTGGGCTGCAAGGTGGCGCCGGGAGCGAGCGAGGCAGGGTCCTGGCGCAACAGATCGAACGAGTCCACGGGCTCGACGATGCCGAGGCCGAAGAGCTGCTTCCAGAGGTAGTTCACCGCGGCGCGGGCGAACTGGGGATTGGCGGTGAGGATGCGGGCGTAGGCGACCCGGCGCGGCTCTACGTCGCGCGGCGTCTCGCCCGTCAGGATGAATACCGGCTGCGCGGTCGTCTCGGTGGCGCTCAGCGGCGCGCGCGGCGTCTTGTTCCCGGACGTCGTGTTCAGACGGTACTGGCCGGTGGTGTTGTCGGCGATGACCGATTCCTGCGCATTGGTCGTCGTGTCCCGCTCGCGCGTGACCGTCTCCTGCGCGAAGAAGGCCGCGTTTTCCCAGAACTCGGCGCGTTTGCGTTTGGCCAGGCCGGTGTTCACCTGTTCGAGATGTCCCAGCCCGTTGTGGCAGGAGATGCAGATCAGCGGCTGGCTGAGGAAGCGCTGGCCGGTAGAGGCAGAGAGGTTGTCGTACGTATCCTGCACCGGCCCGTTGTTCTGGATGTCGCGCACCCAGTAGTTCAGCTCCCCGTTCGTGAAAGCCCGGCCCGTGTTCGAGATCAGTTCGCGGACCATCTGGTCGTACGGCTTGCCATCCCGGATGGAGTCGTGGATGAACTTGTAGTAGGCGTTGCGTCCCTGGTAGTACTCGGTGGTAGCCGTCGACGTCTGCACGTTCTCCACGAGATCGCCGAACCACATCGTCCAGCGATCGACGAACGCGTCCGATGCGAGCAGCCGGTCGATGGCCCGGTCGCGCTTGTCGGCCGACAGATCGGCCAGGAAGCTCTTCACCGTGTCCGCGTCGGGAATCTCTCCCGTGAGGTCGAGTGTGACCCGGCGGAGAAACTCGGCATCGGACGAGCGCGTCGTCCAGTGGATGCCGTCCTTCAGCATCTTGCCGAAGACTTCGTCGTCGATGAAATTGCGCGAGGCGTAGGGCAATCCCGGCACGGGAGCCACGGCGTGCCGCCTGCTGGTGGATGCCGACGACGGCGCCACGAGCTCCGCATCCTGGCTGAGGCGATGCCACAAGTCCGAAGGCTTGTGCATCTGTTCCAGAGAGAACGGGCAGTCGGCAGCGGCGGGGGGAGGCACGTCCTGGGCCGCGAGGGGGATCGCGGTCGAAAACACGAAGAGCGTGATACACCAGCGGGGGTTCATCGCCTGACCTTCGAGAACGCGGATAGTGTAACCCAAAACCGGGGGCGATGTGGTAGTGGGGGGCTGACATAGTGGGGGGCTGACATGTGGGGGGCTGACATGTGGGGGGCTGGCAGCGCCCAGAACCTGTCGACCGGGCAATGCCTGGGCCCGCGGAATACAGAATTGTTGACGAGAATGAACCCAAAGTCTGGCGCGTCGCCACCCGCTCGCCCGAAAGGAATCATGATCACCGTACGCAAAGCCGCCGACCGCGGACACTTCGACCACGGCTGGCTCGACACCTCCCACACCTTCTCCTTCGCCGACTACCACGACCCGAAGTTCATGGGCTTCCGTTCACTGCGCGTCATCAACGAGGACCGCGTCCAGGCGGGCGAAGGTTTCGGCACCCACGGCCACCGCGACATGGAGATCATCACCTACGTGCTCGAAGGGGCGCTGGCGCACCGCGACTCCACGGGCGGCGGCGGCGTCCTCCGCCCCGGCGAAGTGCAGCGTATGTCCGCCGGCACGGGAGTGCGCCACAGCGAGATGAACGGCTCGGACGACGAGCCCGTGCACTTCCTGCAGATCTGGCTGCTCCCGGAGCGGCCGGGCATCACGCCGGGCTATGAGCAGAAGGCGTTCCCCGACCGGGACGGCGGGCTGCGCCTCGTCGCCTCGCACGACGGCCGCGACGGTTCGCTCACCATTCACCAGGACGTCGATCTGTACGCCTCGCAGCTCGGCAGCGGAACGCTCACGTATGAGCTCCGGCCCGGCCGTCATGGCTGGCTGCAGGTCGCCCGCGGAAGCGTAACGCTCAATGGTGTGGCCCTCACGGCCGGCGACGGCGCGGCGATCGAAGGCGAATCCTCGCTGACCATCGCCGGGAGCGGAGCGGAGTTTCTGCTGTTCGATCTGAACTGACGGAACCCGATAGACTCCACCCGCTTGCTCCTGTTCCTCCGGACGTTCCGCATCATCGTCCTCGCCCTCTTCTCCCGCAGGCGCGATCTCTTCCACGAGTCGCGCCTGCGGCTGCGCGTCTGGCCCAACGACTGCGACCTCAACTTCCACCTCAACGACGGCCGCTACGTCTCGCTGGCAGGCCTTGGGCGCATCGACCTGCTGGCCCGCACCGGCCTGCTGCGCTCCGGCCGGAAACGCGGCTGGTTCCCGGTGGTCGGCAGCGCGACCATCCGCTACAAGCAGTCCCTCCTTCCCTTCGAGCGCTTCACCCTTCGCACTCGGGTCGTAGCGTGGGACGGCAAGTGGTTCTACATCGAGCACCTCTTCGAGCGCGGGGACGGGAGGATCGGGGCGCGGCTGATCGTCCGAACGCTCCTGCGCACGAAGTCGGGCCCTGTGCCGACCGCTGACGTACTCGAAGCGCTCGGCCACCCCGGTGCAGTCTCGCCTCCGATGCCTCCCGAGATCGCGCAGTGGATCGAGGTGACGCTGTGAAGCGCGCCGAGAAGGCGGCGAGGATCGCGCGGATCCTCGACGAGCTCTATCCCGATCCGCTGCCGCCGCTCGGACACCAGGATCCCTTCACCCTCCTCGTCGCGGTCGTCCTCTCCGCGCAGACAACCGACGCGCGCGTCAACCTCGTCACACCGGCGCTCTTCGCCCGGGCACCGACGGCCGAGGCCATGGCGAAGATGCCGGAATCCGAGATCCTCGAGCTCATCCGAACCTGCGGACTTGCCCCCGGCAAAGCGAAGAACCTCAAGCGCATGGCCCAGATCCTGGCCGAGGAGCATGGCGGCAAGGTGCCGGCCGACATGGAGGCTCTGGAGCGATTGCCGGGAGTCGGCCACAAGACCGCCGGCGTCGTGCTGACCCAGGCGTTCGGCCGGCCGGCATTCCCCGTCGACACGCACATCCACCGCCTCGCCCATCGCTGGGGCCTCTCGAACGGCAGGTCGGTCGACCAGACCGAGCGCGATCTGAAGAAGCTCTTCCCGCCCGAGGCCTGGGGAAAAGTTCACCTGCAGATCATCTACTTCGGACGTGAGTATTGCCCCGCGCTCCGGCACGATCCCCGCGCCTGCCCGATCTGCTCGTGGGCCTCGCCGAGGGCCTGCCGGCGACAAGATTGAAACTCCGGAGCGCGGGCATTGACGCTAGGGTCACCCGGACCTACGTTCCACGCATGCGCGTCCTCGTCGCCGCCACCCTCGGGCTGACGCTCACTGTCGCCGCTGCGAATCAGCCCAAGGTGCAGGAGGAGCCCAAGGCGCAAAAGGTCACCTTCCAGCACGATGTGCAGCCGATCCTGGAGTCGCGCTGTATGCCCTGTCACTTCTCCGGCGGGAAGATGTACGCGACGCTGCCGTTCGACAAGCCGCAGACGATCGTCACTCTCGGCGAGAAGCTCTTCACGCGCATCAGGGATCCGAAGAGCCATGCGGTCATCCGGCAGTTTCTTGCGGCGGAAGGCCGAGCCCGGCCGGCATCGGACCGGAGACGCTGAGCGAGGGCGGCGACCGCAGCACGCGTGATCCGAGGGCCGGCGGCCGGCTCGTCCGGGAACGAACCGCGAATTGGCCGCGTTCCCATCGGAGCGTTGCGCAAACTCCTCTTCTGTCTGCTTCTTCTTGCCCCGCTGACGGCCCCGGCCGCCGAAAATGTGCTCGTCCATCCGGCGCCGCCATGGATCGACCGGGTCGACGTCCGTGATGAACAGGCCCCCGCGGACGTCCGCAACGGCATCTGGGGCCTGCTCACCGATCACCAGGTCCGCGTCGATGGCGCGCGCGTCACCGACTACTACCGCAACGTCCGGAAGGTGGCCACGAGCGCGGGGGTGCAGGATGCCTCCGAGCTGTCGATCGACTTCGATCCGTCCTACGAGACGCTCATCCTCCACGAGGCCGCCGTCATCCGCGACGGCAAGCGGATGAACGAGCTCAACGCGAACGAGCTGCGGGTCATCGAGAAGGAGCCGGAGTCGAACGACCGCATCTACGACGGGCAGCTCTCGGCCCTGCTCTTTCTCAGGGACGTACGGCCCGGCGATCTGATCGACTATTCCTACTCCCTCGACGGCGCGAATCCGCTCCTCGGCGGCAAGTACGCCGACGACCTGGAGCTGAGCGCCGCCCAGCCGACCAAGCGCATCCGTCATCGTCTGCTCTGGCCCGCCGGCCGGCCGCTGCAGTTCAAGCTGCTCCGGGCCGCCTCGGCAGCCGCTGCGGAGGTTGCCCAGCCTGCCATCACCCGCGGCGCCGTCGAAGACGTCTACGTCTGGCAGCGCGAAGATCCCCCGGTCGTCAACGAGGAAGACGAGCAGCCGGCGTGGTTCGACGCTTATGACACCGTGCAGGTGACCGAGTTCCGCTCGTGGGCCGAGGTGGCGCAGTGGGCCGGCGCGCTCTACAACGCCGACGCGAAGTCCGTGGCCGCCGTCCACGAGATCGCTTCGCGCATCGAGCATGAAGAGACATCGCAGGATGCCCGGATCACCGCGGCCATCCGTTTCGTGCAGGACGACATCCGCTATCTCGGCATCGAGATGGGGCGCAACTCGCACGAGCCGCACCAGCCGTCGCTCACCCTCGCCCAGCGTTACGGCGACTGCAAGGACAAGGCGTTCCTCCTCTGCATGCTCCTCCACGAGCTCGGTGTCGACGCACGCCCGGCCATGGTCAACACGAAGTGGCGCCACCGGCTCGACGACTACCTCCCCTCCCCCTTCGTCTTCGATCACGTCATCGCCCGTGTCGCCGCCGGAGGGCGCACGTACTGGATCGACGGCACGATCGCCGAACAGGGAGGGCGGCTGGCCACGATCGAGACGCCGAACGACGAGCGAGCCCTCGTCATCGATCCGGCCACGACGGCGCTGGCACGCATTGCCACGGCCGTGAAGGGCGGAGTGGTCATCGAGCAGGCCTATGACGCCTCGGACGAGACCAGGCCGGTCACCATGACTGTCACGGCGACGTACCAGGGCCGTGATGCCGACGATCTCCGGGCCCGCCTGGCCACCACCTCCATCGCGGACGTCGGGCGCGAGCACCTTAACCGCTACGCCGCCGATCAGCCGAAGATCGAGGCCCTCGGCGCGCCGTCCGTCAGCGACAACCGCGAGGCGAACGTGATCGTGCTCCGCGAGCACTACCGCGTCCGCGACCTCTTCGCCAGCGGCACGTTCCGCTACTCACCGCGCTCCCTCGAGCTGTTCCTCAAGCGGCCGGAGACGATGATCCGCACGACGCCGCTGGCCTTCGACTACCCGCTTCACCTCACCCAGCGCGCCACCTTCCGGCTGCCGCGCGACGTCTCCCGCGACCATCAGCACGAGGAGCGCACGTCACCTGCATTCCGCTACGTCCGAGACGTCGAGGCAAACGGGCGGCAGGTGGTCCTCACCTACCGCCTCGAGTCGCACAAGGACGCGGTGGCCGTGGCCGACATCCCCCGCCACCTCACCGCTCTGAACGACGTGCTGGACGACCTGACCTGGCCGGTGACGCCGCACGCCACGCTGGCCTCGGCGGCCACTCTGGACTGGGGCTTCGCCGCCATCGCCGCGCTGGTCGCCCTCCTCACCTGGACCCTCGGGCGGCTGACCGCTCGGCGCCGCACACAGGATCCAGGGCGAACCTCGCACTGAGCGAGGCTTCCCGGAGACAGTGTCCACAACCGAGGTGGTTCAGTGTGGTGTCCACACTGAACCACCGGAATGCGGCGACTGCGCGAGGGGACTTCGTCTAACGCGCATTTGGAACCGCGGAGACGAGCGTCCTCTGCGATCCGTCCGCCAGCGTCACCTGGGTCGGGAGATTGAGCTCCGACACGATGAGCGAAAGGCGCTCGTCACCGCCTACGTCGTAACGCTGCCCCGCCGGCGCGGAGCGATCGTCCACGCGTAGCGTTTCGACACGCCCCATGGCACTGGGCATGCCCGCATCGACGACATACGCATGCACCGAGTCCGGCTTCGGCGCGTAGAGGAGCCAGCCGAGGGTCGGCGTCGCCGGCAGCAGCATGGCGGCGGGCGCAGTCATCGTCTGCGACACGATCCCTCCCTCGTCACCGCGCGCGGTGACGTACCACTTCCCTTCGTCGGCGTGGTAGCGCGTACGCGTGACGTGATCGCCTTCCCGCACCGTCACCTCGGCGAAATCCGGTGCGTGATGCCCGTCGAGCTCCGCCCACGTCTCCGTCGAGCCCTTCTCCGCCCGATCGATGAAGTCGTGCAGGATCATTCCGCCATCCGGCGTGCGGTACAGCTCGAACACCTCGGTCCCGTCGGACTCGCCGCGCGCTGTCTGCCGCGAGTAGGAGCCGCTCTTGAGCAGCTCGCCCCGCTCATACCGGCCGGGATGGCGGAGGGTCTGGCCGCCGGCCAGCGCCGCCACATCCGCTTCGATCGATGTCGTGGCCGGCGTCTCGATGAAACGGCCGATCTCTTTCCCGTCGCGTGTGAGGATGACGATGGGGACATTGATGATGCGCTGCTCCTGCACGAAGGCGATCGGCTGCTTGAAATCGTTGCCGATGCCGGTGACCGAGACGCTGATCTTCGGATTGGCCGCGTCGTGGACGGCCTTCAGCAGGCGCGGGACGTTGCGCTTGCTGTCTCCGCACCAGGTGGCGCAGATGATCTCCAGGTGCAGCGGCAGCGTGATCTCCCGCAGCCGCGCCACCGCGCTCTCTTCCGGCGTGTAGTGATCGTAGATGGCCTTCCATGTCGGGGCCGTGGACCAGAGGTCGTCGACCGTCATCGGCCCGGCGTGGCTCTGGTGCGGGTAGACGAGGTAATTGTGCCCGTCGACGTTCGCCACGAGCGTGCCCTCCGCCACGACCGCGAGCGGCCCCACGACCGTGCGCGCGAGAGTGCGGGGCGCCGTTGCGAACGTGTGATCGGCGGCAACGGTGAAGAGCGCGCGGTCGACCCTGGAGGCCTCGCCGTTCGGCACGTCGAAGAGCACCGCATCCCCGGTCCCCGGCAGCAGGAGGAGGCGGTGCTCGCTCGCGAGCTGCTGGGTCGAGCGGTCGAGATGTCCGTCGATGTAGACATCGCGGATCGTGTCGCTCCACTTCGCCGTCGTCTCGCCCTCGGGCGCGGCATGGACGGCGGCGGTGAGAGACAGGAGGATGGTGACCAGGACCGGGATCCTGAACAATCGCAGCATGGCGTTCTCCTTCGTCGATCTGTCAGCGGGTCGTTTCGGGGTGAGACGCAGCAACCGGCCGTAGCGTTACGCTGACCGAGGGCGAGAGTGCCGAGTGCCGAGTGCCGAGACCTGAGCCGGAGAGGGCAAATGCTCAACGGGACTCGGCACTCGGCACTCAGCACTCGGCACTCAAGCCCCCTGACTTCGTCTACACTTTCCCACCGCGCGATGCACTTTGAAAACGGTTCCCTTCACATCGGCTCCATCTCGACAATCGACCTCGCTCACCGCTTCGGCACGCCGCTCTACGTCTACGACGCGGCGGTGATCCGGCGGCAGGTGGAGAACCTGCCGCGGGCCTTCGGTGCCCTGCCCTTCCGGCCGTTCTACGCAATGAAGGCCAACTCCGCGCTGGCCGTGCTGCGCCTCGTGCACGACGCCGGATTCGGGGCCGACGCCGTCTCGCCGGGCGAGATCTTCCTGGCCCGCCATGCCGGCTTCACCCCCGAGGAGATCTGGTTCACCTGCTCGAACGTCTCCGACGAGGACTTGAGGTCCATCGACGACCCGCGCATCGTCATCAACGTCAACTCGATGTCGGAGATCGACCGGGTGCTCAGCCACGATCTCCCCAATCCCCTGGCCCTGCGCATCAATCCTGACGTGGGAGCGGGCCACCACGCCGACGTCGTAACGGCGGGGGGCGGTGTGAAGTTCGGCATCGACCTGGCCGAAGTCGCCGACGTGCGCATGATGGTGGGCGACGCCGGACGGAGGATCACCGGCCTCCACGCGCACATCGGCAGCGGCGTCGACACGGTCGATCCCCTCCTGGCCTCGGCGCGGGTGCTGCTCGACCTCTCCGCGGACTTTCCCGATCTGGCCTTCATCAACTTCGGCGGCGGCATCTCGGTGCCCTACAAGCCGAACGAGCCGGAGTTTCCGCTGGACGAATACGGTGCCGGCCTGGCGGCGATGGCCGGACCGCTGTTGCGAAGCCGCGGGCTGCAGGCCATCCTCGAGCCCGGCCGCTACGTCGTGGCCGAGTCGGGGCTGCTGCTGGCCCGCGTGACCTCGCGCCGCATCAGCGGCGGCTCCTTCTGGGCCGGCGTCGACAGCGGCTTCAATCACCTGGCCCGGCCTTCGAAGTACGGCGCCTATCACCACATCGTCAATGCCTCGCGCGGCTCGGCCGCGTCGCTGCGGGCCACCTTCGACGCCACCCAGCTCGACGACGACGTCATCGTGGCCGGCAACATCTGCGAGTCGGGCGACGTCTTCACCCGCCGCCCGGACGGCACGCCCATCACGCGGCGCGTCGACCGCACCCAGGTCGGCGACCTCCTGGCCCTCTGCGATGCCGGCGCCTACGGCTTTTCCATGGCCTCGAACTACAACGCCCGCCTGTTGCCGCCGGAAGTGCTGGTTGACGGCGCACAGGTGACGCTCATCCGCGAGCGTCAGACATATGACGAGCTGTTGAAGGGGCAACGATGATCAAGCCAGCCAACGGGTGGCGGCGAGCGGCGAGCGGCATTTCGTTCGCCGCCGCGCTGCTCTTTGCATCAACCCGCTGTACCTCGTTCGCGCCGCAGAAGCCCGCGCTCGATCTGAAGATCACCAATGGCCGCATCGTCGACGGCACGGGCGCACCGTGGTTCCGCGGCGACGTCGGCGTGCGCGGCGACACGATCGTCGCCGTCGGCGACCTTTCGAAGACGGAGGCGGCCAGGACGATCGACGCCGGCGGCCGCATCGTGTCGCCCGGCTTCATCGACCTCCTCGGCCAGTCGCAGACCGCGGTCTTCGCCGATCCCCACGTCGAAGCGAAGGTCCGGCAGGGCGTGACCACCGAGGTCACGGGCGAGGGGCACTCGCCAGGGCCGGTGCGTCCGCTCCATGACGGCGAGCGGCCGGGACCGGCCCCGCGGTTTCCGCGCCTGCGCGACTACTTCGCGTACGTCGAGCAGCACGGCACGGCCGTCAACTTCGCCCTCTTCGTCGGCGCCTCGAACCCGCGCGAGATGGTGATCGGAGAGGTCAACCGGCCGCCAACCGCCGGCGAGCTGAAGGAGATGCAGGAGATCGTGGACCTGGCCATGCGCGACGGCGCCATCGGTCTCTCCACGTCGCTCATCTACCTGCCGGCCATGTACTCGACCACCGACGAGATCATCGCCATGGCCCGCGTGGCCTCGAAGTACCACGGCGTCTACTTCAGCCACATTCGCAACGAGGGCGATCAAATCGATACCGCGCTGGACGAGGCCTTCCGCATCGGGCGCGAGGCGAACATCCCCGTCAACATCTGGCACCTCAAGACGGGCGGCCGGGCCAACTGGGGGAAGATGCCGCACGTGATCGACCGCATCAGTGCCGCACGCACCGACGGAATCGACGTCGCCGCCAACGTCTATCCGTACGCAGCGTCGGGAACGTCGCTTTCGACGCTCGCCCCCGACGACGCCCTGGAAGGCGGCTGGGCCGAGTTCCAGAAGAGGCTCGCCGATCCGGTGTGGCGGCCGAAGATCCTCGAATGGCTCAAGGCGCAGGTGGCCAAGCGCGGACCAAAAGGCATCTTCGTGGGCAGCATCCCCAACCCGACGCTGGCGGCCGCCTACAACAAAAATTTCATCGAAGACATCGCCGAGGGGATGCATCTCCCGCCGGAAGAGGCGCTGGCCCGGCTTTTCTCCGAGTCGAACGGCTCGCCGAGCGTCATCTTCTTCTCCATGAGCGAAGACGATGTGAAGACGGCCCTGAAGCAGGCCTTCGTCTCCGTCGGCAGCGACTCCGGCGCCCCCTCGCCGCAGGCAAGGGCGGCCAACGCCGCTCAGCACCCCCGCGCCTACGGCACGTTCGCCCGTGTCCTGGGCCACTACGTGCGGGACGAGCACCTCTTCACGCTCGAGGAAGCCGTGCGAAAGATGACCTCGCAGGCCGCCGACCGCGCCAATCTCTCTGACCGCGGCGTGCTGCGGCCGGGACTGAAGGCCGACATTGCCATCTTCGACCCTGACACGATCAACGATCCCGCCACCTACACGGAGCCGCACCAGTTCAGCACCGGCGTCACGGACGTCATCGTCAACGGCGTGCCCGTGCTGCGCGACGGCAAGATCACCGACGCGCTGCCGGGACGCGTGCTGCGCGGAAAAGGATGGGTACAGTAATGGAAGTCGACGGACCGCTCCCACCACGCCGCCGGGAAACCGTTCAACTCGTCCGCACCGTAGGCTTCTGGGGCCTCGTGGCGATGTGCATCAACGCCGTGGTGGGCTCGGGCGTCTTCCTGCTGCCGAGCGAGTCGTACAAGCTGCTCGGGCCCTTCTCGCTCTGGGCGCCGCTCCTCTTCGCCGTGCCGGTCTTCATCCTCGTGCTCTGCTTCGCCGAGGCGGCCAGCCACTTCAGCGAGCCGGGCGGCGCCTATCTCTATGCGCGGACGGCCTTCGGCAACTTCATCGGCTTCGAGACGGGGTGGATGAACTGGATCGCCCGTGTGACGTCGCTGGCCTCGCTCTCCAACGGCTTCGTCCTGGCGCTGGCGTTTTTCTTCCCCTCACTGAAAGACCCGATCCCGCGCGCCGCCGTGATCATCGTCTCGATCGTGATCCTGGCAGTCATCCACATCCTCGGCGTGAAGTACGGCGCGGCCTCGATCTACGTATTCACGTGGGGAAAACTCATCCCGCTCGTCGGCTTCATCATCCTGTCGCTCATCGTGTTCAAGCACAACCCCATTCCGGCGTCGCTCCATCTTCCGGGTCCAGGTACGAACTGGACGGACGCCGCGCTGTTCATGCTGTTCGCCTACGCCGGCTTCGAGAATCTCGGCGTGCCCGCCGGCGAGTACCGGAACCCTCAGCGGGACCTTCCCCGCTCGCTCCTGGCCGGTATCGTGGCCATCGGCGCGATCTACGTCCTGGCCCAGCTCGGCGCGATGGCCTGTGTGCCCGACCTCTCGAAGAGCGATACCCCGATCGCGTCGGCCGCGGCGGCCATCATCGGTCCCATCGGCGCGCTCATCGTCACGCTCGGCGCGGTGCTGTCGATGGCCGGCACGAATTCCGGCACGATGCTGGAGGGCTCGCGCATGCTCTTCGCCCTCTCGCTCGACCGCAACCTGGGCCCGCTTCGCTATGTCCACCCGCGCTTCCGCACGCCGACGCTGGCCATCGTCGTCCACGCCGCCGTCGCTCTCGTCTTCGCCCTGACCGGCTCGTTCGCGAAGCTGGCCCTGCTGTCCGCCATGGCCCGGCTCGCCACCTACCTCTTCACCTGCGCCGCTGTGCCGTGGCTGCGGAAGCTCAACCCCGGCTTCCGCACGCCCGGGCTCGTCGTACCGATCCTCGGCGTGTTCATCTCTCTGGCACTCGTCGTCACGATGACGCGGGACAAGGCCATCGTGGGCGGCATCGCCCTCCTCTCCGGCGCGCTCGTCTATGCCCTTTCGGCGCGATCATTGCTTCGCAAGAAGGAATGAGCGAACCACCGGAAGAGATTCGGCAGCTTCTTCGTGGCATCGGGATCCGGGCAGCGGTTGTGGGGATCGGCGGACTGATCGTGACGGGCGGGACGGCCGTGCTGGCAATGCGGGCGCCGAGAGTGGCAACCAAAGTCGCGCTGGGCGCTACGCTTCTCGTCCTCGGAAGCGGAGCGGCCGCGTATGAGATGAAGCGCGCGCAACGGGTCGCGATCCGAGCATCTGTCGCATCGATGAAACACGCTGACGCATCGATGGAACACCCCTAGAACCGCATGCCACCAAGTGTGACATGCATATCTAGCAGTGTTACATCGATGCCACAAGTTGTGGCATGGATGTAACACTTCCAGGCATCGATGTGACTCTTCCAGGCATCGATGCCTGCGCTGTAGGTATCGATGCCTACAGCGTAGACATTGATGCCTGCGCCGTAGACATTGATGCCTGCGCCGTAGACATTGATGCCTGGGCCGTAGGTATCGATGCCTACAGCGTAGACATTGATGCCTGGGCCGTGGGTATCGATGCCTGCATCGTAGAAATTGACGTCTGCGAGCCAGGCTTCGACGCCTACGGCCCTGAGCTCGATGCCTGCGGCGTAGCCCTCCATGCCTACCGCCAGAACTCTGGCGCCTGGTGCCCAGACATCATGCGGTAAATCTCGCGGCAAGGATTGGACCGCAATCGCAAGGCCCGTCTAAAACAGCCACGCACAGACCGAGACGGCCACGATCGCCGCGACGACGTCCCCGACGATCGCGCTCGGCACGGCGTGGCGGGTGCGCTTGACGCCGACAGCGCCGAAGTAGACCGCCAGGACGTAGAAGAGCGTCTCGCTGCTGCCATAGAGCGACGCCGCCGTTCGGCCGAGGATACTGTCCGGGCCAAACCGCTTGATGATGTCGGTGGCCAGGGCCAGCGAGCCGCTGCCCGACAACGGTCGCAGCACGACCAGCGGAAAGACCTCGGCGGGAAAGCGGGTGTGCGCCAGCAACGGGCGGATGCCGTTCGTCAGCATGTCCATGGCCCCGGACGCCCGGAACATGCCGATGGCCACGAGGATCCCCACCAGGAACGGGATGATGCGTACGGCCACCTGGAAACCATCCTTCGCCCCTTCGATGAACGTGTCGTAGACCTTCACGCCGCGGATCAGACCGAGGAGTGGAATGCCGACCAGCAGCGCCGGGATGGCCCAGAGCGAGATGCCTTCGAGGATCGACTTGATCACGCGCTCACCTCGACCGTGTTGCCTCCCGGCTGGCCTTCGACGGACGGTTGCTGGGGCCGCGGCCGAGCGGTGAATCGCTGCAGGATCTTCGCGGTGATGACGGCCGCGGTCGCGCCGCAGAGGGTCGAAACGAGTGTCGGCGCGATGACCGCGGTCGGCAGGGTCGAGCCCGCGGCGGCCAGCACGCCGATGATCGTCGTCGGGATGAGCTGCAGCCCCGCGGTGTTGAGCACCATGAACGTGACCATGGCGTTGGAGGCCGTCTCCTTCTCGGCATTCAGTGTTTGCAGCTCCTCCATGGCCTTGATGCCGAACGGAGTGGCGGCGTTGGAGAGACCCAGGAAGTTCGCGGCAATGTTCAGGATCATCGCACCGACGGCTGGATGATCGGGCGGAACCTCCGGAAAGAGCAGACGGCTGAACGGACGCAGCAGCCGGCCCAGGATCTGGATCAGCCCAGCCTTCTCGGCGATGCGCATCACGCCGAGCCACAAGGTCATGATGCCGATGAGGCCGAGGGCGATCTCCACCGCGCTCTTCGCCGAATCCACCGACGCCTTCGCCACCGCCGGCGCCGTACCCTTGATCATGGCCACCACGAGGGCGATCGCCATTAGTCCGAACCAGATGTAGTTGAGCATGGCGGATGGTAAGGCAGAACGCGGGGGCGGAAGGCAGAAGGCAGAAGGGCGGCGGAAACAAATGCCTTCTGTTGTCTGTCGCCGCCTTCTCCTCCGCCTTCCGCCCCCGCCGTGGTAGAACGCCGCCGATGCGATCGATCCCCTTCGCGGCCGTGGCCGCGCTCGTTCTGCTGGCGGCCTGTGGGAGAGAGCCCGGGCCGCAGCCCGCGGCCTCGAATCAGCCCCGCCCGAACATCGTCCTCATCACGCTCGATACGACGCGCGTCGACGCCATCGGGCCCGAAGCCGTTGGGATCGAGACGCCGTCCTTCAACGCCCTGGCAACGCACGGCCTCCGCTTCCGCCAGGCGTATTGCGCGGTACCGCAGACCCTCCCCTCCCACACGTCGATGCTCACCGGCCTCTACCCGGCCGGACACGGTGTCCACGAGAATGCGCGGCCCCTGGCGCCATCGCAACCGCTCTTAGCTGAGAAACTGCACGATGCCGGCTACCGCACGGCAGCCTTCGTCTCGGCCTTCGCCCTGGCCCGCCGCTTCGGCCTGGCCCGCGGGTTCGACGTCTACGACGATGACACGAAGCCGGGGCTGGCCGAGCGCACCGCCGGCGAGACGACCGATCGCGTGCTGGCATGGCTGTCGGCCGCACCGGCCCAGCCGCAACCGGCCTTCCTCTGGGTGCACTACTACGATCCGCACTACCCGTACACCCCGCCGGAGCCATATCGCACCCGTTTCGCGTCGAAGCCGTACCTCGGCGAGGTGGCGTACATGGACGAGCAGCTCGGGCGGCTGCTGGCCGGCATCGAGCAGAAGCTGCACGGCCCGATCGCCCTCGTCATCGCCGGCGATCATGGCGAAGGCCTCGGCGAGCACGGCGAGCAGCAGCACGGCAATCTGCTCTATCAGTCCACTGTCCACGTTCCGCTGCTGCTGATCGGCCCGCGTGTCAAACCGGGGACGTCCGACGTCCCGGTGAGCACCCGTCACATCTTTCATACCATCCTCGACTGGGCGGGGATCGATGCGGCCAACAGCCTCCTGAGAGCCAATGGCGAGGTCGTGGCCGGTGAAGCGATGAAGCCGTTCCTCGACTACGGCTGGCGCCCGCAGGTCATGGCCGTGGAGGGCGGCCGGAAGGCCATCCTGGCGGGCAAGCTCGAGGTGTACGACCTGGCCGCCGATCCGGCGGAGAAGAACGACCTGGCCGCTACCGCGAACCTTTCACGCGAAGCGCGGGCGGCACTGCGCGACTATCCGATCCCGACGCTGGAAAGCGCGGCCGCCGCCACCGGCGCCTCCGCCATGAGCGAGGAAGAACGCCGCAAGCTGGCCAGCCTCGGCTACGTCGCATCCGACGTCAAACCGGTCGTTCGGGCCGATGCGCCCCGGCCGGCGGACATGGCGCCGCTCTTTCCGCTGCTCGACGAAGCGGCTGCCCGATTCGTGCGGGAGCAGTACAAAGAGGCCATCCCGTTGCTCGAGCAGATCCTGGCCAGAGACCCGCACAACCTCGATGCGGCGCTGCGCCTGGCCACGTCGTATTCCTCGCTGGGCCGCGACGAGCTGGCCACCGAGGCCTTCCGGAAGGCGGAGGCGATCGCGCCGGAGTCGCCTGACGTTCGCACGTACCTCGCCCTCCACTTCGCCCGCGGCAGGGACTGGAAAAAGGCCGAGCCCATGCTCGAGCAGATCGTGGCCCAGCATCCCGACCGCGTTCCGGCGCTGGAGGCCCTGGCGCTCATCCGCGAGCGGGAGTCGCGATTCGAGGATGCCCTGGCCCTGCGCCAGAAGCTCTTCGCGCTGCGCCCGCCGTCACCCGCGGAGCTGGTCCACACCGGAGCCCTGGCCATGCAGCTCGGCCAGACCGACGCCGCCATCGATGCGTTCGAGAAGGCACGGGCGGCCTCGGGAAGCGCGTTCACGAACGACCTCGAGCTCGGCGTGCTGTATCTCGCCGCCGGCCGCCTCGAGGATGCGCGCGGAGCCCTCGACCGCGTGCCGGCCGCCAGTCCCGCCTGGCCGATGGCGCTCTTCAAACGCGCCCAGGTCAGCGTACTGCTGCACGAGCCGGACGCGCCGGCACGCATCGAGGCCGCGCGCACACACGCCAACGCGATGACACGCGAGCTGATCGCGCGCGAGCGGCTGTTCCGCTGAACTCAATGTGGGGCACGACTGCGTCGTGCAGAACCCCCGTGGTCGGTCGATCATGGACACCGATTCCTGGGGCGCTGCACTCAGAAAAAAGGGCGGGCCGAAGCCCGCCCTTTGAACGAAACCGATGTCCGTGAGCTAGAACTGCAAACGTGCCGTGAGCTGGTAGCGGCGCGGCGGGAAGAAACTGTTGGGCGACGGCGCCCGGACCGCCCAATCCGCGCGGTTGAACGTCGCATTCGGCGAGAGCAGGGGCTTGAGCGTGGCGTCGGAGATCGAGTCCGGAATGGGCACGGTCGGAGTGGTGTGGTCCTGCGTCACATTCACGAAGCCGAGAACTCCGATGCGCGTCTCGTAGCTGTAGCCCGTCTGAGAGTTCGTGGCGTTGAAGATGGAAGCGACGAACTGGAAGTTGAGGCCGCGCGGCAGCGGGAAGTTCTGCGTGTAATTCAGATCGACCTGGTGATGCGAGGGCGTGAGGCGCGTGCCGGCTGGCTCGGCGTAGCGGGCGGTGTCACTGGTCGAGCCGGTGAGCGGGCGGTACGGTAGTACGCTCTCGAGCTGGTACGGCTGGCCCGACTGGTAGAGGCCGAACGCGCCGATGGAGGCGCGCCACGGCAACTGGTAGGTGGCCGTGACCTTCACGTTGTTCCGGCGGTCGCCGCGCAGGTTGCCGTACTTGAAGTTCCAGAGCTGGCGTCCGGCGCCGTCGCCGATGTTCGACGAGCCGATGAAGATGGCCGCGTCGTTGGCGTTGCCGAAGGACGAGTTGTCCTGGTCGAAGTTGCCGTAGTAGTGACTCCAGGTGTACGAGCTGTTCAGCGTGAGCCTGCCGGTCTGGTACTCCGTCTCGGCCGTCGCTTCGTAGTACTTGGTGAACGCGCCGTCGAGGTTGGCGATGACGTACGTGGAGCCGCTTCCGATCGCTCCGCGGAGACCGGCCGGCGGGTTGACCGTGCCGAGGTTTGGAACGTACGGAGCCTGCGGGGTCCCGGCAGGGGCCTGGAAGTCGATCCGGGCGGTGTTGTTCGTATCCTCGATGAAGTGGTCACCCTTGCGGTAGCGGGTGTAGACGCGCGCCGTCCAGCGGGGAGCGAGCTGCCGGCTCGTGCCCACCATGACCTCCTTGATCTCCGGATGCTTGATGCCGTCCTGCCACCACTTGCCGGACGACGAGGCGTTCGGCGCGATGCCGATCTCGTTGCCGTTGGCGTCGAAGTAGACATTGAGCTGCTGGACGAGGTTGCGGTCCCACGATGCAGCGCGGGCGTCGGAGTTGGCCGGCGGCATGTAGCGGGCATAGCTCGCCCACACCGTGTCCCGGCCGTTGTATGCGTAGGTCGTGGAGAGACGGGGCTGGATCATGTCCGACCACGAGAAGCGGTGCATGAGGTACTTCGTGCCCGGCGACGCCACGAAGCCGGCGAGGTTGTCCGCCTTGGCCAGGCCCTGACCGTAGAGCGTGTCCTGGCTGTCGAGCACACCGACGTTGAACGTCCAGTTGTTCAGGTGGATCGTGTCGTTGAATTCGACGTTCTGCGTGACGATCTCCGAATGGATCGTCGGGACGCCGGTCGCTCCCTGCTGGCTGACGGCAGCCACGAAGAAGGCCGGCGTAGAAGTGCCGCAGGCGCTGGCCGGGCAGGTACCCGCCGAGCCGATACCGGCCGGAACGCTGATCAGGCCCCAGCCGTTGGACGTCTGGAAGCGGTCTTCCGAGTCTTTCTGGTGCTGGTAGCCGACGTGAAGGTCGTGCGTGATGCTGGAGCCGAGCGTGTAGTTGTACTGGGCCTGCCCCGCCTTGCGGAAGAACCTGTCGTCGTCGCGCGCGAACTGGCCGAATCCGACTGTGCCGCCGCCGGTCTTTACGCCGGGTGTGCAGCCGAGGGTCTTGGCCTGGGTCGCGTCCTGGGGGCAGATGTAGCCGTATTGGTTGATGAAGGGAGTAACGAATGCCACCTGGGCGGCGTTGGTACCGCTGGGAAGCGGAACGATGAACCGTCCCAGGCTCCCCAACTGGCTGATGTCGAGGTGCGTCCCCTTCGTGAAGGCAGGAATGACGCTCGCCACCCGATCCGCGTCGCCCGTTCCCGGGTTTTTGAAGTCGTAGATCTTCGCCGAGGCGTAGCTCTTCGGATTGATGATCCACGAGCCTTCGACGTTGGCGCTCTTCTGCGCCCCCGTGAACCCCGTGCCGGTCGTCGACGCCTGGAGGGCGGAGAAGGATGACGCCGTCTCATTGCTGGTCACGTAGCGATAGCTTCCGTTGATGAGCCACTGCGACGTCGGCGTGAAGGTCAGCTTGCCGAACTTGTCCGTGCGCTTGAGCTCGTACTTCGGCAGGTCGCCGTAGACGTTGGCCTGGTTCGACTTGGTGAAGTCCGGGCGGTAGTACGAGCCGTAGAAGAAGAGCCGGTCCTGAAGGATGGGCCCGCCGATGTTCGCGTTCTGCCAGGAGCGGTCCTGCTGGTAAGTCAGCACCTGGTTGCCGCTCTGGGCGGCAATGAAGCTCTTGTTCAGCTCCTCGTAACTCAGCTCGCCGGAATACTTGTTCGATCCCGACTTGCTGACCGTGTCGATCTGGAAGCCGCCGGCGCGGAGGAAGTCGACTGCCTTGGCGCCGCCGCGGATGACGTTGACCTGGGCGATGTCGTGATTGTTCGGGTCCGATACGCTGTTCAGGACCCCGAAGAGGGGCATGGTGATGTTCACCCCGTCGAACAGGTAAACGTTATCCTGACCGCTGGCGCCGGCGCTGGGGCCGCGCACAGTATCGTTCGTGTACATGACGCCCGGGATCAGCTTCTGCAGGTCGCTGTAGTTCTGAGTCAGCGGCAGCTCGCGGATCTGCTCGTTGGTGAGGCCGCTCTGCAGCGCCGTCGACTCCTTGTCGACGAGCGTCGCTTCGGCCGTCACGGTGATGTTCTCCGACACGCCCTGTACGGCCATCTTGGCGTCGACGGACACATTCTGGCCGAGAAGAACCGTCACCTTGCGCGTTGCCGTCTGCATCCCCGACAGGGAGTACGTCAGGGTGTAATTGCCCGGGATGAGCTGTGGCAGGGAGTACTCGCCGTTGCCGCCCGTCGTGGTGAGGCGGGGCTGGGGCAGGAGATTGGAGCGCGCCTCGACCGTGACTCCGGGAAGTCCCGATCCGTCGGTCGCGGTGACTTTACCGCTGACGGATCCGGTCTGCTGCGCGAATACTGCGGGGACGAGAAGTAACAGGACGATGAGGGGAAGAAGCGTGCGCCGAAACGCGGTAGTGGCCATCGGACCTCCTCGAGTGGTTGGGTGGAACCTTGGCCGTAATGGTAATGAACTTTACGCGTTCCGGTACGAAAATTTGCAAACGGTTACAACGGGAAGTGCTTGATTTCCAGTGGCTTTTCCGGAAACCGACCAACTATTCGGTCATGGGCCACTCCAGCTCCCCGAGAAAGCGCTCGTCTTCCCGCCACCGTTCGTGCACCGCTACGTGCAGGTCGAGAAAGATCTTGGCGCCGAGGGTTGCCTCCAGCTCCTGCCGCGCTTCCGTGCCGACCCGTTTGATCATGTCGCCGCGCTTGCCGATGATGATCGGCTTCTGCGACTCCCGCTCCACGACGATGGTCACGTAGATCTTGAGAAGGTTGCGCTCTTCCTCCTCTTCCCAGCGATCGACGGAGACGGCCGTCGTATAGGGCAGCTCGTCGCCGGTGTGGAGCAGCAGCTTCTCGCGCACGATCTCCCCGGCGAAGAAGCGCTCCGGCTGGGTGGTGAGCTCCTCGGTCGGGTAGAGCGGCGGGCCCGCGGCCACGGTGCGGAAGAGCAGGTCGACCAGGTCTTCCACTCCCTCCCCCGTCCCGGCCGAGATTGGAATGATCTCGTCGAACAGCCCCAGCTCCGCGTACTGCTGGATCAGGGGCAGGAGCTTGTTCTTCTTCACCAGGTCGATCTTGTTGAGGATGACGAAGCGCTTCGCCCTCTCGTGCGTCTCTCGCTGCTTCCGCACCATGTCCACGACGAACTGATCGCCCTTGCCGAACGGCTCGGTGGCATCGACGATCAGGGCCGCCACGTCCGCCTCGGACAGGCTGGAACGGACGTGATCCATCATCCGCACGTTGAGCTTGTGCAGGGGGCGGTGAATGCCGGGCGTGTCCAGGAAGGCGATCTGGCCACGCTTCTCGTCATTGAGGATTCCGACGATGCGGTTGCGCGTCGTCTGCGGCTTCGCCGAGACGATGGAGACCTTCTGCCCCAGGATGCGATTCAGGAGGGTCGACTTCCCGGCGTTCGGACGGCCGATCAGGGCCACGACGCCGAAGCGCGGGTTGCGGGGCTTGAAGGTGCCCTTCGGTTTGATGATTGGCTTAGGCATGGCTAGTGGGTTGCGGGGTTGCGGGGTTGCGAGGTTGCGAGGTTGGTCATACGTTGATCACTTCGAAGCGCAACCGCGCAACCCCGTAACCTCGCAACCGCTTTTTCACGCCCCCTCCTCTTCCCTCTGGTACTGGGGATCGACGGCGACGCGCACGCGGTAGATCCTTCTGCGATCGGCGCGCTCGACGTCGAAACGCCAGCCGTTCTTGCGCATGGTGGCACCGACGGCCGGAACCCGTCCAAGCGTGGCCAGGATCAGCCCGGCCACCGTCTCGTAATCGCCGCCGGAGAGATCGGCGCCGAGCTTCTTCTCCAGCTCCTCGACGCGAAGCAGGCCGCTGACCAGGTAGACGTCCTCTCCGAGCTCGACGACGGTGGCCTCCTCGTCCTCGTGCTCGTCCGAGATCTCGCCGACGATGTCCTCGAGGATGTCTTCGATGCTGATGATGCCGGCCGTCCCGCCGTACTCGTCGACGACCACGGCCACCTGCAGGTGCTCGCTCTGCAGCTCGCGGAGAAGCTCGCTCACTTTCTTGGTCTCGGAGACGAAATAGGCGGGGCGGGCCAGCTCCGGCACGGGCCGCGTCTCTCCCTTCACGATGGCGTCGAAGACTTCCTTGATATGGATGATGCCGGTGATGGCGTCGATGCTCTCGGTGTAGATGGGGATACGCGAGTACTTCGAGTCGCTGAAGATCCCGGCCAGCTCCTGGAAGGGCCGGCGGGCGTCGAAGGCCACGATGTCGATACGCGGCGTCATCAGCTCGCGGGCCATACGGTCGCCGAACTCGACGACGGACTGTATGAGCTGGGCGTCGCCCCCTTCCAGGATTCCCTCGTCCTCGCCGACGTCGATGAAGGCCTGGACCTCTTCTTCCGTGACCTGCTCGTTCTCCTCAGCCGCGTCGTCTTCCTGGCGCTGCTCGATACGCTCCAGCAGCCGGCGCAACGGAAAGAGGACCGGCCAGAACAGGTAGTAGAAGAAGTGCGTGAACGGCAGGAGGGCCCGCAGGAGCAATTCGCCCATCTCGTCCGGGACGAGGGCGAGGAGAAACTTCCAGAGCATGGCCACGATGGCCCAGATGAGGAGGGCGATCCCGACGTCGACGCCGAGGGCGCGGGGGCGGAGGGCGATGACCGTGCAGGCGAAAGCGCAGACAAGCGAGAGCTGGAGCAGCGGGCCGCTGACGAGCTGCAGGTTGCGGGGGTCGTAGTGGAACCAGCGCGTCCGGCGGACCATCTCCGGATCGCTGGACCAGCGCCGCAGCGTGACCGGACTGACCTGCTGCGCGAAGCTACGGGCCGCGTCGAAGATCAGGTACAGGCCACCCGAGATCGCGGCGAGCGCGATCCAGGACGCGTCGATGGAGCTGCTACTTCCCATGCAACAGGCCGGCGATTCTATCAACTGAGGACGAGGGCCAGGAGGGCGGCAAGGACGGAAGCCCGGAGCAGCCCCTCGGCCCGCCGGTGCAGCCGCCCGAACGCCAGCCTTCGCGGATCGTCTTCGGCGACCTCCGGCCCGAGCTGCTGCCGAAGGCGTTCCATGGCCCGCTCCTGATAGCCGAGCTCGTAGACGAGCTCGAGTGCCAGGAAGGCGATGGCCGTCCAGCGGATGGCGATCCAGGCGCTTGCCGCATGCGACTCGTAGAACAGGAACTTGCACCCGGCCCCGGCCAGGATGAGAGCGAGCGCCAGCCCCCGCAGGCGGGCGAAGCGCCGCAGAGTCGGACCGAGGATCGCTCCGGCCTGCTGCCGCGGGAGCGAGCGGAAGAGCATCGGCGCGACGAGGGCCCCGAGCGCGATCGCTCCGCCGATCCAGAGGGCTAGGCCGAGGTGATAAAGGGCGTTGATGAGGATGTAACCCCAGTTGGGCATGGCGGGGAGCATAATCCAGTCATGCTCCTCGCCGGCCTCCTCCTCGCCACGACCCTCTCCATCCCGACGCAGATCCTCGTGCTCAGGTCGGGCGTGCACTTGGCGGTGGACGGCGAGGTGACCGAGCAGGATGGCCGCGTGCTCTTCCGCTCGGGCGGCTCTCTCTATTCGCTTCCGGCGAGCGAAGTCGACCTCGATTCCACCCGCGCCGGCGGCTCGGTCGTCGAGGTGCGCGCCGAGCGGGACCGCCCGCACATCAAGGTGAGCGAAGCAGAGAAGCAGCGCCTCCTCCACGAGCTGGAGCAGAACCACCGCGGCACGCCGGCGTCGCCGGACGCGGGCCGCGTCCCCCATGACCCGAGCGAGTTCCAGACGCCGCTGGAGAAGGGATCGAGCGAGGAGTGGACGTGGCGCCGCGGCGCACGCGCCCACGAGGAGGAGATCCGGCAAGCCAAGGAGAACCTCCAGCTCCTGACCGACAAGGTCTCGCAGTTGCGCGCCCAGATCGCCGGCTTTCTCTCGCTGGGATACAAACCGGCCCAGTTCAGCTACCAGACGACCGAGCTGCAGGCGACGCTCGACGCCATCCCGCAGGCGGAACTGGCCATTACGCGCGCGGAGCGCGCCTACGCCGAGTTCCGTGACGATGCGCGCCGTCTCGACGTGAAGCCGGGCTGGCTGCGGTAGCTCGCCTTGTGGGGGACGGGCAATCCTGTCCGTCAGGCCTTGGCGTTTCCTCGTCGACGGACAGGATTGTCCGTCCTCCACCTGTTACGGCAGCGGTCCGAAGCTCTCCGTGATCACGACCGACGGATCGATCTCATGCTGGCGCAGCTCGGCGCGGACGCGGTCGAGGAACGGGTCGAATCCCACGGCCATGAGCGTCGCCCCGATCATGGAGCGGCGATTGCGCTGCATGAGCGCTTCGATCCTGCCCCCCCCGTGGACGATCTGCCCGGCCCGGGCCAGCGGATCGAAATCGGCGGAGTAGAGGATGTGCCGGTGGTCGGGCTCGTAAAGCACGGTGATGGCGCGCGAGTCATTCGTGGCCAGCATGTGCAGAACAATGCTGCGGACGGGCGCGATGCCGGTGTCGCCGGCCAGGAAGACGACCGGCCGCGTGTCATCGGGGAGAACGAACTCGCCGAACGGCCCCTCCACGCGAACGGCCGCGCCCGCATCGAGTTTCTTCACGGCCTGGCCGCCTCGGCCATCGCCGATCCGGACGCAGAACTCCACCGCCTGGGGACGCTCCGGTGCCGAGGCGATCGTGTAGGCGCGGGAAACCCCCTCGGGGAAGCGGAAGTTCACCCACTGACCGGGCTGGAAGTCGAAGCTCTCGTCGTCGAAGGCGACCGTGAGCTGCACGACCTTCGGCGCGAGCTCTTCGATCTCGGTGACGGTCGCGTCATGCGTCGGCATAGGCCGAAACCTACCACATGCCGGCTTTGGCGAGTTTCTGGATCTTCTTCAAAATCCTGTCACGTTTGAGACCGCGCAGGTAATCGACGAACAGCGTGCCGTTGAGGTGATCAATCTCGTGACAGATGGCCCGGGCCATGAGGCCCTCCCCCCACATCTCGCGCGACTGGCCGTTGCGGTCGAGGTAGCGCATCTTCACCCGCTCCGGCCGCGTCACGATCTCCGTGAAGTCGGGGATGGAGAGGCAGCCTTCCTCCTCCGTCACTTCCCCTTCGGTCTCCAGGATCTCCGGATTGATGATGACGTGGCACTCCCCCGGCCGTTTGCCGACGGAGAGGTCGATGAGCATGAGGCGCTTCGAGACTCCGACCTGGTTCGCGGCCAGGCCCACGCCCGGCGCGGCGTACATCGTGTCGATCATGTCGTCGATGAGCGTCTGCAGCGTCTCGTCGATGTCGACGACCGGCTCGGCCGCTCTTCTCAGCACTTCGGCGCCGTACTTGACGATGGGGAGGACAGCCACGCGATTCTTCTCCTGTGAACGCCGAAGGATGACCGCCGGCCCCTCCGGCCTTCATCGGTCGCCGCTCCTCGGTCAGCGCTTCTTCAGACTCTCGATCATCGCCTCGACGGTGTGCTTTGCGCGCTTCTTGTAGAAGTCGTCGAGCACCTTGCGGATCCCCGGATACCTTGCCAGCGCGTTGTCGAGCTTCTCCTTGTCGAGCCGCAACAGGTCCGTTCGCTGCGCCGCCGTGATCGTGGCCGTGCGAGGTTTCCCGGTCAACACGCTCACTTCTCCGAAAAAATCCCCTTCGCCGAGCTTGGCCAGGTAGACGCTGCCGCTCCCTCCCCCCGGCCCGCGCGTGTAGACCTTCACCTCGCCCGCCGCGATGACATACATCGACGTGCCGGCCTCGCCCTCGCTGAGGATCACCGCCCCTTCGTCATGCGACTCCAGGTCCATCTCCTTCACCAGCGCGTCCCGCTCCTCGCCGGAGAGCACTTCGAAGAGAGGGCTCCGCGGCACGGGCCGCGAGAAGAGAGGCTCGCTTTTCCCCGCAGGCTCGACCTTCTTCTTCGCTCCCTGCAGCTTCTCGCCCTTCTTGCGGACGGCGATGGCCTGCACAGTCAGGCCATTGTCGTCGTAGTACTTCGCCGTCTGCTCGTACTGCTCGATGGCGTCGTCCACCTGGCTGTTGCCGGCCAGGGCGTCGGCGTACTGCAGCCGGATGCGCGGATTGTTGGGGTACTTCTCCAGATCGCGCTTGAGGAGCGGTACCGCCCGCGCGTACTCCTTCTTGGCCAGGAGCGTCGCGCCGCTTTCGGTCTCTTCAGCCATGCGGCGGATTCTAGTCGCTTATTCGCTTATTCGCTGGTCGCTTATTCGCGGATGGGCGAGCGGGAGACAGGCGAGCGGGAGAAGGTTCGTGGTCCCCGCTCGCCGCTCGCCGCCCGCCGCGAATAAGCGACCAGCGAATAAGCGAATAAGCGACTAGTACCGGATCCTGGCCAGCTCCGCCTTCGCCGATGCGGACGCGGTGGCGTACGGATAGCGGGCCATGGTCTCCTCGAACGCCTTCCGGGCCATGGCCAGGTCGCCCTTCTTCACGTAGGCCAGTCCCGTCTTGAACATGGCGTCGGGGGCCTTGTTCTCGTTCGGGTACTCCTTCGTGACGCGGGCGTAGTAGCGCATGGCATTCGTGTAGTCGCCGGCGGCGTAGTACGTCTCGCCGATCCAGAAGAGGGCGTTGTCGGCCAGCTCGCCGCTGGGCTCCGCGTCGAAGACCTGCTGGAAGACGCCCCGCGCCTCGGCCCAGCGGTTCTTGCCGTAGAGCACGAGGGCGTTGCGATAGTTTCCGTAGATGTCGGCACGCGCGGGCGGAGCAGCAATGCGCGCGGGCGCTGCGGCTGCCGGCTGCGGCGCCGGAGCAACCGCCGCGGGTACCGGTGCCGGGCGGGCGGACAGGGGCGCCGGTTCGACCGACCGTTCGGCCACGCGGCGCTCGCTGCTGGAGGTGAGGTCGGCCTGGGCCGCTTCCAATTTCGCCAGGCGGTCGTTGACCACGTCCAGCCTCTCGAGCAGTTCCGTCATCGACGTCTGCAGCTCGCGAAGACGGGCGTCGTTCGCCTCGGACGATGCCGGCGGAACGGGAAACTCGGCCGGCGGCGGCGTCACGGCCGGGGCATCCTTCGCGTGACCGGACGACCCGCAGGCCGTCGTCAGGAGGAGGACCAGGGCGGACGCCGCCAGTGCACGCATCAGGCCGCCTTGTTGTTCGCCGGGAGCTGATCGAGCCGCTTCTTGGCGCGATCCGCGTAGACGCTCGTGGGGTACTCGCTCAGGACGCGCTCGAAATAGAGCCGGGCCTCGGCACGCCGGCCCATGCCGCTCAGGGAATCGCCGAGGTCGAAGAAGGCCCCGGCCCGGTCGATGTAGTTCGGATAGGTCTGGATGAGATAGTTGAGGCGCTGCTCGGCGGCGCGGAAGCTGCGGCGCTTGATGTAGTAGCGGGCCACGATGTGCTCATGCTTGGCCAGGTGGTCGAGCACGTCGGTGATACGCTTGTCGGCCTCCGGACGCAGCGGCGACTTCGGATAGGTCCGGACCATGTCGTTGAACTTGTCGAGGGCCTCGCGGGTCTTCTCCTGGTCGCGGTCCGGCTTCTCCATCTGCTGGTACGAGACCATGGCGATCTGCAGCAGGGCGTAGTCGGCCTTGTCGCTCCCGGGATAGCG
>CAZYTO010000017.1:0-35849 GCA_964650405.1 uncultured Thermoanaerobaculia bacterium
ATAGCCGGAAAAGAACGCTCCGCGGACGATGGTCTCTCCGATCTGCGGGAACTGCAGGACGCCGAAGGTCGAGGCGTTATACGTCGCCTCGCCGCGCAGGAACGCCGCCAGCGGGCCGGAAGGAGCGGCTCCGGGCACGGGCCGGAACACCCAGTCCCCCCTCCCCTCCGGGCTGTCGAAGCGGGCCACGAACTGCGGGTCCTCACGCTCCAGCCACGCCCGCGTCTCGCCGTCGGCCCGGTCGCCGTGAACGATCAGGGTATCGACGCCGATGCGCTGCAGCTCGCCGAGGAGGTCGGGGCCGATCGGTTTGGCGTGCGCCATGTCGTCGAGCCGCTTCAGCTCCGGAGGCACGAAGCCGGAGACTCCGTTGGCGATGCGGCGGTGGTGCATCGTGGCGGCCAGGAGATAGCCGTAGTCGGCGAATTGATCGCGGGGAAGCTCCAGCACCGCATGCGCCTTCGTCGTCGCCAGCCAGCGATAGACAGGGGGCACATCGGACGGGAGCAGTTGCCAGCACAGCGGCGCGGCCCGCAGCTCGATGAGCAGCAAGAGGACGACGAGCCCGCCAATCGCTGTTCGCTGGTCGCTGTTCGCTGTTCGCTGATCGCTGTTCGCTGGTCGCTTTTCGCCGATCGAGGACCATCGCTCGATCGCTGCGGTTCCCACCGCCACGAGCAGCGCCAGGCCGGTGTACGCGACGATCGCCCAGCGCGCCGGGACGCGGATGGCGCGGAAGCCGGGGACGTAGTCGAACAGGAGGCGGTGAAAGACCGTGTGCAGGCCGAGGGAGCCGAGGAAGCCGAGGAGGATCCAGAGGGCACCGATGAGCACAGCCATGCCGCGGTCCGTTGGAAGGGCGACTGGAATCCGGCCCTGCGGCCTGGAAAGCGGCGCTCCCGCCGCATCCAGGCTGGCCGCAACCACCGCGAGGATGGCCAGAGCGATCGCCAGCAGGCCCGGGAAGAGGTTCCGCTCCGGTTCCACCTTCGGATCATGCAGCCAGCGCGTGTACAGCCGGCTCTCCAGTGGGACATGCAGCCAGTCGCGCGCCTCGGCGGAGTAGTGCAGCGTCTCCTCCGCGCTCCGTTCCATGCCGTAGAGCTTCGAGGCGCGCCAGTACGGGACGAGGAACGGCAGGAGGACCAGCGACGCAATCGCCGTCGCGATGAGCAGCGGCCTCCAGCGCGGCCACAGCAGAAGCGCGGTCAGGGCGATGGCAATGCTTCCAAAGAGCAGGGCGTGGATGTTCGCCAGTCCGTTGAGCACGAACGCCACGGCGAAGAGCGCCGCCGTCCTCGCTGACGGCTTCCGGGCATAGTGGAGAAGGGCAAGCAGGAGTAGCGGCAGAGGCCAGCCCCAGACGAACTGCACCTGCGAGAGGTGACCGAAACGAAAGGGGACGAAGGCGTAGAAGACGCCCGCCGCGATGCCGGCCGCTGCCGACCGGGTCACAGACCACCCCAGCAGATACGCCACGAATCCAGACAGGGCGAATCCGAGCAACATGGCAACGTTCATGGCCGCGACCGCGCCGACGCCGAGGGCTCGCAAGGGGAAGAGGAAGAGGGCGATGCCGTAGAGGTTCTCGCTGAAGGCCAGGGCGTACCTCGCGGGATAGAACGCGCCGGCCTGGAAGAGCGAGAACGGGTGGTGGATCGTGGCGTACCAGTCCCAGTCGAGGACCCAGGTGTTGATCAGCGGATCGCCCGTGTTGGCCACCGCCGACGACAGGTTCCCGGCCAGCGGCCACGTCATCGCAACCGCGAGCACGGCGAAGAGCAGGAGGACCGGCGCATGGCGCTTCACGATGCGGCGCACATGGTAACCTTCGTTTTCGTTGTTCGTTGTTCGTGTTGATTTGCCAAGCATGACGACTGAGCACGAACAACGGACAACGGACAACGAACAACGAATACCGGAGCGCCATGGTCGCCATTCGATTCACGGGCAACTACCAGGATCTGTCGACGGATCGCGGGTACCAGTTCAAGTTCTTCTGCGAGAAGTGCAACAACGGCTACATGTCCACGTTCGAGACGTCGACGATGGGCGTGCTCGGCTCAGCCGCGCGCGTGGCCAGCGATCTCTTCGGCGGTGTCTTCGGGCGCGTCGCCGACAGCTCGTACGAGGTCCAGCGGGCCGTCGGCGGGCCGGCCCATGACGCGGCCCTGAAGAAGGCCGTGGACGAGATCGCTCCGATCTTTAAGCAGTGCACGCGCTGCGGCAACTGGGTCTGCGAGCCGGTCTGCTGGAACAAGAAGGCCGGCCTTTGCGAAAATTGCGCGCCCGATCTCGACGAGGAGATGGCCGCAGCACAGGCCACCGCCGCCCGCGAGCAGATCCAGGAGAAGGCCCGCCAGGTGGACTGGACGCAGCAGCGCAACGTGGCCCAGGTCACTGGCGCCCAGTGCCCGGCCTGCGGCGCCAAGACCCAGGGCGGCAAGTTCTGCATGGAATGCGGCGCCGCCCTGGCCGCGAAGACGAAGTGCAACCAGTGCGGTCACGAAGCGGAGGGCTCGCCGAAGTTCTGTCCGGAGTGCGGGCAGAAGTATTGAGTGCGGGCACAAGTTTATCCCGAGCGCCAGCGAGGGATCTGGTTCGCAGGTGCCTGACCCGTCTCTGATCCACGGTCTGATCATTGCGAACCAGATCCCTCGCTGGCGCTCGGGATAAACGTAAACATGACTCCCATCATCCTCTTCGGCGGCCGTTCGGATGAGCGGCATGTCTCCGTAGCCTCGGCGCAGAATGTCGCACGGGCGCTGGGCGCGCCGCTCTGCTGGTTCTGGGCGCCGAACGGCGCGGTGCATGACGTCGCGGTGGCGGAGTTGCTCGGGCACGCGCGGCCGTTCGAGCTCGACTACGTGCCGTCGCGGCCGGCCATCTGGCCAGACCTCGAGCAGGCCCTCGACACGGTGCCGGTCGACGATCCAGCCTTTCTCCTCGCGCTGCACGGCGGCGAGGGGGAGGACGGCACGGTACAGCGGCTGCTCGAAGCGCGGCGGCTGCCGTTCGTAATCGTCCCGCAGCAGCTCCGCGTCGCCGGAATCGACTTGCGTACGTTCCTCGACGAGCAGATCGCGCTCGCGAGACGAACGGGGTGAGACAAGGTTCGGTGTGGTGGCCGGCGCCCTCGCCGGCCCTGGACCACTAAGGCTTTCGAATTCTGCTCGGCACAGCGCGGGCCGGCGAGGGCGCCGGCCACCACACCGAACCAGAACTAGCACATCGGCTCAGTCACCATCGTTCCCCGGCTTCGCGTTCACGACCGTAATCCTTCCCTCGGTCTTCGGCGACAACGGCTGCGGAAACGCACGCAGCGCGGCGATGAAGACTTCGCGGATCGTGCCGAGCTCGTTGTAGATCTTCCTGCGTTCCGGAGGGAGCGTTCCCATGACCTGCTGCAGGCCGTCGCCGCCGTTGGCCAGGAAGTCGGGGAGCGCGACCTTGTAGACCTTCTCCCGCTCCAGCGGCCGCCCGCCGGCAAGCGTGACGCTGGTGACGCGATTGCGGTCGGCGGCGCGCTTGTCGGCGTCCTTGGCGGCGTCGACGGTGTATGTGAGGCCGCTGGTCTGGAGGAAGCCGCGCTCGCCCGACGAGGCGATGCGCAACGCCTCCTCGATCTGGGCGCCGGTCAGCTCGACGGTGGCCGGCATGTTGTCGAACGGGCTGACTTCGAAGATGTCGCCGTAGAGGAGGTCGCCGGCGCGCAGGTCGGTGCGGATGGAGCCGGAGTTGATGAAGGCGATATCGGCCTGAAGACCGGCGCGGAGGGCGTCGGTGAGGAGATCGCCGAGGGCGGACTCGCCGGAGTAGTTCCTCCCGAACCTGGCTGTGGTGCGGATGCCCGTGGGCTCCTTGCGCTTCGCCTCGACCCTGTCGAGAAACGGCTTGAACGCGGCGGCAAGTTGCGCATTCGGCACGATGACTCGCCCTTCGAACGTGCGCGGACCGAGGGTCCGGCCGTTCTTTCCGTCGCGCGGATCGCACGTAGCCGTTCCGCTCCACACCTGCGCGCAGATCTGCGTAATGGGGCGGATGGCCGTCTTGTCCTCGACGACGTGATGCGCGACGGGGTCGATCCAGAGGTCGAGCGTGGAGAACTCGCGCAAGAACGGGCCGGCCTGCATCGTGGGAACGCCGTTGATGAAGTGCCGTATCTGCGAATGCGTGTGGCCGGCGAAGTAGGCGTCGATGGTCCCCTTCGGCAAGGCACCGAGGAAGCGCATCACTTCCTGGTTCACCTCGCAGCTCGACGTATCGTGCGGGTCCTGATCGAGGACCTTGCAGCGCCCTCCCATGTGGGCGATGACGATGACCGCGTCCGCCCCTCTTGTCCGCAACTCCCGCGCGGCGGCGACCGTGGCCGCCACCGGATCGCCGAAGTCGAGGTCGTGGACGTTCTGTTCGACGGTCACGTTCGGCGTGTCGGGCGTGGAGAGGCCGATGATGCCGACCTTCGCGCCGCCGGCGCTCACCACGGTGTAGGCCTTCGCCCACGACGGCACCTTCCCCGTGGCCTTCTCCGTCATGTTTGCCGAGAGGAAGGGAAACTTCGCGCGGGAGGCGTTGAGCTTCAGCGCACCGAGAGGGTCGTCGCCCGGCTTGCGGACCACGGAGTCCGGGCCGGCCGGACCATAGTCGAACTCGTGATTGCCGACGGCCGCCGCGGTATAGCCGACGGCGTTGTAGCCGTCCACGACGGGCTCCCCTTCGAAGAGATTCGACTCCAGCGTGCCCTGGAAGAGGTCCCCGCTGTCGACGACGATCACCCGCCCGTCATTCGCCGCGCGCAGCGCATCGAGGTAGGCCGAGAAGACGGCCAGCCCGCCGTAGCGCACCTGCGTGGTCTTGTCTGCCGCGAGCTCATCATGGCCATCGAACCAGCCGTGCACGTCCGTCGTTCCGACGATGACGACGTGGACGGGAGAGGCGAGCGGGGTGGTGGCGAGCGGCGGCGCGGGGGTGGCGGCGGCGGACGCCGCGCCTGGTGAGGTGGGTTGGCTGGCGGTCGTGCATGCAAGCGCGAGCACGAAGACGAACGGAAGGCCGAGGAGGCGTTTCATCGCGGGCGATTGTACGCGGCCGAACGGAGGTGGAGATGAACTGCGCAGATGTTGAAATGTGTCACCCGCCCGGTGCCGCGGGGCTCCGACGGTTACAATCAAACTCGGGAAACTCGCAGGGCCTGGTACTCATGCCACTCATGCCTCATTACTCATACCTCATGCCTCGGCCCCTCGGAACTCAGCACTCAGCACTCAGCACTGGTAAGCCGTGACTCGCATGCTCTACAAACTGGCCGCGAGCGCCCTGGCGCTCTTTCACCTGACGTTCATCCTCTTCGTCGTCTTCGGTGCATTGCTGGTGCTGAAATGGCCGAAGGTAGCGTGGATCCACCTGCCCGCGGCGGCCTGGGGAGTTCTGATCGAGCTCGCGGGATGGTATTGTCCGTTGACGCGCTGGGAGAATCTCATGCTGCGCCGGGCCGGAGAGGCAGGCTACAGCGGCGGATTCGTAGCGCATTACATTTTCGCCCTCATCTATCCGAACGGCCTGAGCCGCGGTCTGGAGATCGCAATCGGGCTGTTCGTGCTGATCATCAACCTGGGCGTGTACGTGAGAGTGTTTCGCTGATGTTCACTGGTGCCATTCCGCAACATCCTGTGCAGACAACCGATGCGACGTTCCAGTCGCTCGGCCTTTCCCAACCGATTCTCGAGGCCGTGACCCGGATCGGCTTCGTCAATCCCACCCCCATCCAGGCCGCGGTGATCCCGATCGCCCTCGGCGGCCGCGACGTCATTGGGCTGGCCCAGACCGGGTCGGGGAAGACGGCGGCGTTCGTCCTGCCGCTGGCCGAGCGGCTCACCCACGGCGAAGGCGTCCGCGGCCTCATCCTCTCGCCCACCCGCGAGATCGCCCTGCAGACCAAGGCCTTCCTGGACGCGTTCGGCGCCGATCACCAACTGGCCACGGCCTGCCTCATCGGCGGCGTGCGCATGCGGCCGCAGACGGAGTCGCTAAAGAAGAAGCCCGACATCATCGTGGCGACGCCCGGCCGGCTGCTCGATCACGTCCGGCAGCGGCATGTGGCCCTCGATCACATCGAGGAGTTGGTCCTCGACGAAGCCGACCACATGCTGGACCTCGGCTTCCTCCCGCAGATCCGGGACGTCCTCCGCCGCCTGCCGAAGAAACGCCACACGATGATGTTCTCGGCGACCATGCCCGATTCGATCGAGATGATCGCCAAGGACTTCATGAGCGATCCCGTGCGGGTGGACATCACGCCGGTCGGTGCGGCCGAAGGAATCAGCCACCGCCTCTATCTCGTGAAGCTCGAGGACAAGCGGAAGGCGCTGCTGGAACTGCTGCACGAAGAGCTGGGGGCGACGCTGGTCTTCACCCGCCGCAAGATCGACGCGGAGTGGCTGTACCACATCCTCCAGCGGCAGGGACATCCCGTGACGCGCATCCACGCCGACCGCTCGCAGTCGCGGCGCGTGGAGGCGCTGCAGAACTTCCGGCAGGGCTCGCACCGCATCCTCGTGGCCACCGACATCGCCGGCCGCGGCATCGACATCCCCGGCATCACCCACGTCATCAATTTCGACATCCCCGAGTCGGTGGACGACTACATCCACCGCGCCGGCCGCACCGCCCGCGGGGCAGCACTGGGCATCGTCTCCACCATCGCCACCTGGCAGGATGTCCCCATGGTCCGCCAGATCGAAGCGGTCCTCGGCGAAAAGATCCCCCGCTGTACCGTGGGCGGCGTCGAACCATGGACGGAGAGCGAGCGGCCGGCGACGCGAAGCCGGAACCGCGTCTAGGGTCGCGGGCCGTAGAGCATCGTACAGTGGGTGGTAGGATCAGCACATGGGCGAGTACACGGCAATCGTCAAGCAGGATGGCGACTGGTGGATCGGCTGGATCGAGGAGGTTCCCGGCGTGAACTGCCAGGAGCCGTCGCGCAGCGTCCTCCTGGAGACGCTACGGATCACTCTGCAAGAAGCGCTCGAAGCCAATCGCGCTGATGCGCGCTCCGCGGCCGCGGAACACTTCGAGGAAGTCCGCATCGCCGTATGAAGCGGCGTGCTCCCGATCGCTGGCTCGCCGCACATGGCTGTGAGCTCGATCGGGAGGGGAGCCGCCACTCCTGGTTCATCAATCAAGGGTTGAACCGCCGTTCCGCGGTTCCCCGTCATCCAGAGATCCGCGATGAGCTGGTGCGCAAGATTTGCCGGGATCTCGGCATCGATCCGCCTGACCACCCCTGACTGCACGTCATCGATGCATCACGCACAGACCTGGGTTGTGCGCCGTCACGCCGTCCGCGCCGCGGCGCGGCGCGCGTACATGACGTTGTCGGCTTCGAGCATGGCCTGGTCGAGGGGGCAGCGGGCGTCGAACTCGGCGGCACCCCAGGAGAAGCAGACGACGGTGCCGTCGTCGCAGGGCACGCCGGCGCCGAGGTTGCCGAGGCGGCGCTCTACTAGCTCGAGATTCGAGCCGGGGACGATGACCAGGAACTCGTCGCCGCCCCAGCGGAAGAGGAGGTCGTCGGCGCGGATGCGGGTGCGCACGGCGTTGGCCACGGCCCGGATGGCGGCGTCGCCGGCGGCGTGGCCGGAGACGTCGTTGATCTGCTTGAGGTTGTCGACGTCGATCATGATCACCACGCCCTTCATGCCGTGGGGCATGGCATGGAAGGCATGGCGGGTGAGGGCGTCGGTGAGCGGGTCGATCTTCAGCTTCACTTCGAGCTGGTCGCGGG
This sequence comes from uncultured Thermoanaerobaculia bacterium, assembly GCA_964650405.1. Taxonomy (GTDB): domain Bacteria; phylum Acidobacteriota; class Thermoanaerobaculia; order Gp7-AA8; family Gp7-AA8; genus CAZYTO01. The sequence goes on from CAZYTO010000017.1 coordinate 7,784, forward strand.
CGATCTGCAGGGCCTGCACGGCGTCGCTCAGCTCGCGGCGTGCCTCCTCCGAGGCCACGATGACCATACCGAAACCCAGAAGCGTAGCGATGAGCAGGTCGAGCAGCGGCGAATACGACAGCCAGTCGATGAGCGCGCTGTAAGCGAAGAGGGGGACGTAGAGCGCGTAGGTCGTGGCCATGAGGACGAGCGCGAGACGCATGGTCTGCCAGCCCGTCGTGCGGCGGGTATCGCGGCCGAGGGCCAGGAAGGAGGCCAGTGCGCCGAACGAGACGATGCCTGCTTCGAACGTGAAGAGGTCGTTGAAGACGCGCGCGAACGGCAGGGAGAGCGCCGCCAGCACGATGGCCGACGGCAGCAGGTAGGCGAAGCGCTTGATGTTGAAGTACGAATCGGTGAGGCCGCGGCAGCCGGCATAGAGCAGCACCATGAACGTCCACTGCGCCAGGAGGTAGACGATCCAGAGCTCGCGGTGACCGGTGGTGATGAAGACGCGCACCGAGGCGATGGCCACCGACATGGCCAGCCACCCCCACGCCCAGTCCCGCACGGACGGAGAGTCGAAATTCCTCCCGATCTGCCGCAGCATGAACGCGAGCAGCAGAGCACCGATGGCCTGAAAGGTCACCGCAACGGCGGAGAAATCCACAGTGGACACGAGCGGACCCTGCGTCAACTGTACCTGGTACAGGCAAATGGTAACGTGAACTGCGTCACGAAATCAGCCGTTCCGGGCGAAGGGTGGTTCGTTCCGGATACGCTACCTGGCACCGGTTTCGGGCGGCGCCGGCCGCCGGCGCCGCCCTTCGATGTAAGCTGCGGCTCATGTACTGCCCCGAGTGCGAATCCGAATACCGTGAGGGAATCACCACCTGCTCCGACTGCGACATCACGCTCGTGGAGAGCCTGGAAGAGCAGGTCGACTCGAGTGACGTCCTGCATCCGCTGGTCGAGTTGCGCAGTCCAGCCGTGCTCGGCGAGCTGCTGGACCGGCTGGAGAAGGCGGCTGTCCCGTACGTTCTGACGGCGGGGACGGCGCTGCTGCTCGTCGATCACCCGGAAGAGCCGCTGGAGGAGCCAGCGATGTGGGAGGCGCGCGTGGCCGTCCATGCGCCCCGCGCCGATCGTGCCCGGCGGATCCTCCAGGACGTGCTCACCCGGACCACCCAGTCGCGCTCACTCGCCGACGAAGTCGACGATCTCGCCTAACGTGAAGCCGGTCACCCCGATGGGGACGTCCTTCCCCTCGTTGGGCGGACCGCCTTTCCGGCGGCTGGCCTCGATCTTTGCCTCGCCCTCGGCGGGAACGGCCAGCTCCTTGGCGATCTGCGCCCGCGCCGAGGCAAGGTACACGCGCACTCCCTTCTCCGCGTAGATCTGGGCGATCTGCAACGCCTCGGCATCGATGACGATGTAGTCGTCGATCCTGGTGGAGTAGACGGCGAACTTCCCGTTGGCCTGCTTTTCGATGCGCCACGCCATGAGGGGCATTGTACGGTGCGCGCTCTTGGCGGGTGGCATGGTGGAGCGATCACCCAAGGCTGGAAGGTTGGAAGGTTGGAAGGCTGAAAGGAACACCATCGCGCTAGGCGAAGGGCGTTTCAACTTTCAGCCATCCAACCTTCAGCCTTTTCAGCCTTCCTCAGGTCCGCGGTCACCGCGCCAGCGTGTACCGCATCCCCACCCGTACCGCCCGGGGCTGGGCGAGAGTGATGACAGGCGTGGCGCTGGCTTCGACGCGGGCGTTGAAGAGGTTCTCCACGGCGGCGATGACGTCGAGGTTACGGACGACGTTGCGGGAGGCGAAGAGGTCCGTGGCGAAAGCGGAGCGAAGGGGAAATTGATTGAGGTCGTCGTCGAACTGGCGCGACGACCAGCGCGACTGCAGGCCGAAGGTCATGCCGCCCGACCGTTGTGCGAGCTGGAGCGTGGCCTGGTGGCGCGGCACCTGCGGCGTTCGGGCGCCGGAGGAGAGGGTGGCATCGGCGAACAGATAGCCGGCCGTGAGCGTCGTCGCACAGGTCACGTGCGACCACTCGACCTCGGCGCCGCGCGAACGGCTGCTGCCGAAGTTCTGCCGCCGCCGCGTGATGAGTGCCGGCGTGGTGGCCAGGGTGACGTTCGCGATCGTATCGGCGATGCGCATGGCGAAGAACGTCACCCGCAGGTCGCGGTCGCGCGCCCCAACTTCGAAGCCGGTCAGCCGCTCCGGACCGAGCTGCGCGTTCGGCTGCGTGACCACGTTCCCCACCCGGAAGCCGCGATAGAGCTCGTTGAGTGAGGGCGCGCGGAAGCACGAATAGGCCGAGGCGGACAACGAGCGCCGCGGTGCCAGTTCGTAGAGTGCCGTGACCCGCGGGGACCAGGCCCTGTCGCGCCGCGACGGGAGCGGCGCCCCGCTCTGCTCGGCGTCGAAGTTGCGCCAGCCGTCGTACCGGCCGCCCCCGGTGATGGTGAGACGGTCCCGCTGCCAGAGCAGCATGGCCCTCAGGGCCGTCGAGCGCTGATGCCCGCCGGCCGTGGTCAGCGCCGTCGCCGTCCGCTCATGGCTCGTTCCTTCGACGTCGCGCACGTCGCCGCCGAGGTGCACGAGCGTGCTGCCGAACGTGCGGCGCCAGTCGAGCGAGCCGCCGCTGGAGCGCGAGGGCACGCGCTGGTCGACCGTCAGGCGCTCGCTGGCGCGGCCGATGGCGATGGACGAGAACGTCTGGTGATACCGCTGCTCGAGGACGTAGCCCCGCAAGGCGAGAGACGAGGCGTCGATCCCGGCCGCGAGCTGGCGCAGGTGCGTGTCGTTGACGGTCAGCGGCGTCCCATTGCCGCGCGTCTCGTCGTAGGCCATGGCCCGGAGAAACGCGGCGTCCTTGCGCACGGTGGCATCGAGTGACGTATGCCGCGACGTCGCGGCGACGTCCACGGCCCCGCGCTGGGACGGTTGGGTGAGGATGTAGCCATCGGTGTCGAAGAGATCTGCGGCGACGCTCACGTGCGGCACGGCCGCGAAGAGCGACGTCGTGCGCATCCCCTGCGAGCCGCGGCTGGCATCGAGCTGGACGTCGCCGGCGCCGATGCTGGTCCGGTCGCGCCGGACGAAGTCGATCACACCGCCCATGGCGGAGCTGCCATACAGATCCGAGACGCCTCCGCGCAGTACTTCGACGCGCTCGAGCGCGGCCTCCGGCACGCGGCCCCAGTACACCCAGCCGCCGAACGGGTCATTGAGCGGGATGCCGTCGTCCAGCACGAGGGCCCGGCTGGCACCGCTGGCGCCGATGCCGCGCAGAGAGACTCCCTGCGACGTCGGATTGGCCGCGCGGCTGTCCGTCCTCCGGAAGAGCGTGAAGCCCGGTACCTGCCGCAGCGCGTCGTCCACCGCAGGCGCCGCGCTGTTCTGCACGGCGGTGCGGGAGACGACGTTGACGTCCTCCGCCGTGTCGCCGAGCGGTCCGGGTGGATGGGCGGTGACGACGATGGAGTCCGTCGCCGGCGGCGCCGCCAGGAGGGCCAGCAGAGTCACGATGGCGAGCATGGCGCGGATTCTCTACCGAATCGCCATCGGGCGGCGGTGACGAAAAGCGAGTGCCGAGTGCGGAGTGCCGAGTGCCGAGTGCCGAGTGCCGAGCCCTGAGGGGATTGCACTCGGCACCCGAACTCTGTTTCCCGTTTCGAGCGCCGAGCCCTGAGGCGATCGCCCTCGGCGCTCGGCACTCCGCACTCGGCACTTCGTTTCCCGTTCCGTCTCTTGACAGTTGTTGCTTTACGACGCAAAGTAGTTGCCATGAACACCAGATTCGACGTGGCCGTGGCCGGCGCGGGGCTGGCCGGCCTGCAGGTCGCCCGCCGGCTGGCGGCGCGGGGGCTGTCCGTGGCCCTCCTCGACCGCAAGACGTCGCTCACCGACGGCATCCACACCACGGGCATCTTCGTCCGCAAGACGTGGGAAGACTTCCCTCTTCCCGACGAGCAGCTCGGCAAGGCCATCCGCGACGTGGTTCTCTACTCGCCGCGGCGCCGGGCCATGCGGCTGGAAGCGGATCACGACGAGTTCCGCGTGGGGCGGATGAGCTGGATCTATCTCTACCTTCTCGAGCAGTGCAGCCGGGCGGGCGTGCACTGGCTGCCGTCCTCGCGCCTCCTGGAGATCGACGGCGGCGTTGACGGCCAGACGCTCCTCCTCGACCGCGCCGGACGGCGTGAGCGGATCCATGCGCGTTACGTCGTCGGTGCCGACGGCGCCCGTTCGCTGGTGGCCCGGCAGCTCGGCCTCGATGCGAACCGCGAGATGCTCGTGGGCATTGAAGAGGTCGTGCCGAGCCGTGGGGGCAAGCCGGTGATGCACTGCTTCCTCGATCCCCGCCTCGCGCCGGGCTACATCGCCTGGATCGTCGACGACGGCGAGGAAGCCCACGTCGGCGTGGCGGGGTACCGCAAGGGCTGGGACCCGAATACCGCGCTCCGCCTCTTCCGCGCCGAGGTGGAGCCGATGGCGGCGGGGCGGGTGGTGGAGCGGCGCGGCGGGCTCATTCCCGTGGGAGGAATGCTGCGCCGGATCGCGAGCACGCGCGGGCTCCTGGTTGGCGACGCGGCAGGGGCCGTGTCGCCGCTTACGGCCGGAGGGCTCGACGGCGCGATGCGGCTCTCGTCCCTGGCCGCCGACGTGATCGTCGACTACTTCGCGCACGGCGACCCGGCGGCCCTGCGCACCTACAGCGGCGATCGGTTCCACGCACGCTTCCTGGCCCGGCGCTGGATGCGGCACGCCATCCGCGCCTTCGCCCAGCCGGCGGCCATGGAGCTGGCCTGCGCGCTCCTGCGCACCCCGGCCCTCCGCGGGCTGGCGGCGCACGTCTTCTTCGCGCGGAGCTCATTTCCGGACGTCGAGCCCGGCACGCTGGCGCCCCAGAAGCTGCGGAGTGCCGGCTAGCGCCGCCGCCTCAATTCACCACGTCCACGAACGCTGTCTGTCCCGCCACCACTGTCACTGGATACGCTCCATGTGAGGTCTTTCCGTCGACGCTCGTGACCTCGGCCATATACGTCCCCGGCGCGATGCCGGTGAGAGAGGTTCGGTGGGCGATGTTCAGGAAGTCCGTGTGCTGCGGAACGCCGTTGACCAGCAGCCGCACACGGTAGTTCAGGTCGGTGCCGTGAAGGCGGAAGGTGATGGTCCCGCCGCGAGTCAGCGGGATCTGCAGATCCGACGAGGGAACGACGACGTTGACGGTGGCCGGTGCATAGCCGGGAGCGGAGGCATGAAGGGTGTATTGCCCATCGGGCAGCCAGAGCTGAACAGTGCCGTCGGCCGTGGCGTGGGCGTAACCCATCGAAGTCTTCGTCGCGGTGGCAACGGCCACGACGTCCCCGGTGACGGCGCTGCCGGTGGTGCTGTCGACGACGTGAGCCACGGTGGGCGTGACGGCATCGAGGCTGATCTCGAGGTCGGGGCCCGGAACCGTGATGTCCTGCTGGCGGGCTGCATACTGAGGGCGCTGTGCATTGAGGTGGTAGGTTCCCTCGCGCAGGAGCTCGAGGACGAAGCGGCCGTCGGAGTCGGTCACGGCCTGACGGACGCTGGGCATGTCGGCGTTGGACACCGCCCGGAGCTGAATGGTGACTTCCGAAAGGCCCTGGTGGGTCTGCGCATTGAGCACGCGCCCGCGCAACGAGCTGCCGGTCAGATCGACGTCATGGGTCATCGACCCGGTGACGGTCAACTTCTCGGAGAACGTCGCGCTGTTGATCCCGTAGAGGCCGACGAACACGCGGTAATCGCCGGTCTGCAGACCGTTCACCTGGTAGCTGCCGTCGGGCGCGAGCGGCGAATTGCCGCTCTGCTCCCCGTGCATGCCGGTGAAGCTGATGCTGCCGCCCGTGACGGGATTGCCCTCGCGCGTGACCCGTCCCCGCACCGAGATGCCCTCCGCAAAGTCGATCTCGACGAACGGCGCCGTGCCGCTGGCCACCGTGACCTCTTTCGGCGCGCTGTGGCGCATCTGCGCCCCCATCTTCATGGCCGAGACCGAGACCGCGCCGTCCGGGACGCCGTTGACGGTGAAATTGCCGTCCGTGTCGACATTCGCATGCGCCGAACCGCCGCCGTAGCTGGCATTGACCGTGACGATGCCGGTCTCCGCGCTCGAGAGGCCCACGACGTGGCCGCTGATGGATCCGCCGCGATCGAGCGTGACCAGGACGTTCCGCGCGGGATCGACGTCGTCGATCGTCGCCGAGACGTAGCCGTCCCGGTCGGCGCGCAGGGTCATGTGACCCTCGCCGAGTCCGGAGACGCTGAAATTGCCGTCGGCATCCGACACGGCCCCGCCGCGGATGGAACGGTCCTCGATGCCGTTGACCTGGATGCGCGCCGACTCGACGGGACGGCTGCTGCGATCGAGCACCCGCCCGCGGACTTCGCGGCCCTTGTCGAGCTCGAGGTCGGCACGCACGTCCTCGCCCGCCTTGGTCACCACCTGCTTGTTCTTCGGCAGGAGTCCGGACTTGCGCGCCTCCACGGTGCGCTCGCCGGCGTCGACGCCGTCGATCGTGTACTCGCCGTTCGCGTCGGTCGTCGCGCCCGGCTGGAAGCTCAGGTTCCGGTCGACGTACGCCGACACGTACGCCTGGGCCACCGGCTCGCCGGCGGAGGTGACGCGCCCGACGATGCGGCCGCCGCGGTCCATCCGTACCTCGATGCCCGTGAGCGGCTTTCCCTCTTCGACGGTAAGGCCGCTGAGCGTGGCCCGTACGAACCCCGCCGCCGTGACCCGCAGCTCGGTGCGGCCGGGCACGACCGGTACGGTGAACGAGCCGTCATCGCTGTGGATCTGGGACGGCGGCGAGGGCCGGTTGCTGCCCGCGTCACCGATCATGGTGATGACCTGAAAGTCGGTGACGGGCTGCCCGCCTGTCTTCTCCATCACCCGTCCGGAGAGCGTCGAAGGCGTTGGAACGTGAACGAGCACGTTCCTGGCCGGCGCCGTCACAGCCACGGGGGTACTGTTCATCGGCGGATGGGTGTTCGGCGTGATGGCGGAAACGGAGGTGGGGCCCGCGGCCAGGCCCTTGAGCGTGAACGTCCCGTCGGCAGCCGACGTGGCAGTGCGCGAGGTGCTGCCGCGCGCCGACACGACCGCGCCCTCCACCGGCGTCCCGTCGTTGAGCGTGACCCGGCCGCTCACTTCGACGCCCCGGTCGACGGTAATCGTCAGCGGCGACGAGCGCGCCGTGAGCACCTGGCCGGAGAGGCGCTTCAAAGCGATCTCCTCGCCGTTCACGAGCAGGTCGTACTTTCCTTCCTCCAGCCGCTCGGTGAGCGTCCCGTCCGCTTTCGTGGAATGGCACTCTTCCGTGCCCTCCGTGCAGGGCAGCGGCGAGCGCTGTTCCGGCGGAACGTCGCCGGCGCGCATGACTTCGATCGTCGCGCCTGCCACCGGCTGCCGCTGGCCGTCGATCACCCGAAACGCCATCGGGAACCCCGCCGGCAGCACGACCGTGACGTTCTTCGCCTTTTCGGGCGCGAGCGGACCGAGGATGCCGGCGGCATACCCGCGGTGCACGGCCGTGAACTGCACGCCGCTGCCGCTGTCGGCGACACGGGCGGTGAACTGGCCGTTGACCGAGGTGACCACGCCGGCCCCCCGCGACCGCGATCCGTTCGCCATCGTGGTGACGGTCACGCGCGCACCCGGCACCGGCTTCTTGGACTCGTCCACGACCGTGCCGCGCAGCGCGATCAGTTCCGTCGCCGTGAGCACGCGCTCGGCCGAGGATGGTACGTCGAGGGGCAGGCGGACGATGTTGTAGCGGGGATGATTGCCGAAGAGAGAGTACCGTCCGGGCAGGAGACCGTCGAAGGAGAAGCGGCCCCTGGCGTCGCTCACGGACGACGGCGGCGCGTTGGAGTCGATCTCGTTCATGAGCAGGATGTAGGCGCCCGCCACCGGCCCGTCTTTTCCCTTCACGACGCCATACGCGGTCGCCGCCGGACCGAGTTTGACGTCGGTTGTCGGGCCGTTGCGGTTCATGGAAACGCCCACGAGCCCGGCCGTGCGCGCGAAGATGGCGCGCCAGTTCTGAGGCGCATGAGCGATCGTGTAGGCGCCGGCGTCGTCGCTCTCCGCGAGCGGCCACCCGGCGATGGAGAGGACGACGTGTGCCGCGGGCGTCTTGCCATCGGCATTGTAGACGTGTCCCTTGACCGTCTGTCCCTTCACCAGCGCGACGTCGAGCAGATTGCCGCGGGCCTGCCTCTCGATGGTGCCTGGGTAGGTGTCGGTGATGGCGTAGTCGGGATGGATGACGAGCAGACGCTCCGAGCCGGTGATCAGGGCCGGGGCTTCATAGCCGCCGCTGGCGTCGGTGTGCGTGACGTAAAACTGCCCGACGGCGATGAGGGCATTGGCCACGGGGTTGCCGCCGCTGGTGATGTGCCCCTTCGGTACTTTCGCGACGGGCAGGACCATGGCGCCGGCATCGTCGCCGTCGGCGAGATCGACGATCTGTGCCGCGCGGCCTGTGGCATCGAAGACGAGCCGAACGGCAGGCGCGGCCTTGACGTCGATCGATACGCTGCCGTCCTCCGCGGACTTTGCCGCGGCCAAGGGCGGCGTCTCGGGCTCGCGGCTTAGAAGGCGACGCCGGAATACGTTGAGGTCCTCGCGGGCATAGGCGCGGACGCGCGCGCCGGCCAGCGGCTTGCCGTCTTCAGCGAGAACGGTGGCGGTGATCGAGGCGTGCGCGGCGGAGGCCGCGGCGAGAATGGCAATCGTCGCGAGTAGTCGTCTCATGGTGTCGTCGGAGATTCGGGTTGTCTGCGAAGCCAGCCGGCCAGCTCTTCGTGGCCGCGTGCGGCGGCCAGGTCGGCAGGCGTCTTGCCGTCGTCGGTTTTCGCGTGCGGATCTGCGCCGCGGGCCACCAGGAGCTCGGTCGTGGCCCGGTCGCCGTTCGCTGCCGTAGCGTGCAGCGGCACGTAACCCATGTGCTGGCGGGCGTTCGGGTCGGCGCCATGCTCGAGCAGGAGGCGCATGGAGGCCGTGTCCCCGACCGAGGCGGCGGCATGCACTGGGGCGACGCGCTGCGCATTTTGCGACGCGGCGTGCACGTCGGCGCCGCGCTCGATCAGCTCGCGGGCCAGCTCGGGATGGCGGAAGAAGATCGCCAGCCCGGCCGGAGGAAAGCCGTCCGGCGTGAAGTCGTGCAGCAGGGACGGCTGGCCCTCCAGCAGCGTGCGAACGCGCTGGGTGTCACCGAGGGCCACGGCCTCGCCGAATGAGGTCTCGGCCCCGCGGTCGAGGAACAGTTGGGCGAGATCGCGTCGCCCATAGTAGACGGACAGAAGAATCGCGGACACCGGACCGTCGCTCGCACGCAGCAGCGAGCGGTCCTCATCGAGCAGCGCCGCGACTGCGGCGGCGTCGCCCTTGCGGATGGCTTCGAAGATCTCGTCGGTCTTGCTCATTTCGCTGGTCGCTACTCGCTGCTCGCTGTTCGCTGCTCGCTGTTGGTTGTTCGCTGTTCGGCGGCGTTTCTCAGCCTCTACGGGCTGAAGAGTGTCGTCCTCGATCTCAGCCCCTCGGAGTGCCCTGTCTGAGGAGACCGGCAACCGGTGGCATGGGCGGAATTCTACCCGCGGTAGGAAAACGACGGGGCTGCTCATGTTGGCGCGACTATTGAGACGGACAAGAGCAGTCAATGGTTTGGCCGTCACCGCTCTCGTCCGCTGAGGAGGACGAACCATGAAACAGTGCCCGTACTGCAATCACACCCGCGCCGCCCATGCGGACGGCATCCGCTGTGCGCTCTGCCCCTGCCGCTCCCGCCGGAGCGAGGCCGTCCAGGAGTCGTTCACGTTCCGGGAAGCCGTGACCGCCCAGGGCGACCGGCCAGGTCGAAAAAGGTAAGCTCGTCCGCAGGAAGAATTCGACTCGGTCCGCTCGTTGATTATTCCATGAGCGACAAAGCGCCCCGTGTTGCCAAAGTCGTCTCGGTCTCGGAACGCAACCTTCAGAACGCCGCAATCCGCCTCCTGCCGAAGCACAACAAGCTCGTTTCTCCTGAAGTCGACTATCTCCGCCGGGTCCTCGGCGAGAAGGCGACGCAGCAGCAGATCGACGAGAAGGTGCAGCAGGTGCGGACCCTGCCGTGGTCCGAGATCGTGCGCGAGTGACCGTGCGCTGAACGTTTTTCGCGGAATCGCGATCCGCCGCGTGTGGTTTTTGCGCGCGTGCGAGAGGACTCTACTCTCCCCGAGGAAGTGCCCCCGCCGGCGGAGCACAACGAGCCTGCACCACCCCCTCCCCGTCCCGAGATCCGTCCCGCCGCAGAGCCCACCTGCTGCGGCTCGGGGTGTGACGACTGTCCGTTCTGAAGGCAGAAGAGGATCACCCTTACTTCCGCCATCGTCACGCGAGCTCAGTGCACGACACTCAGCCGGCGACGTCCGTACTATCCTGAAACTGGTTGACCCCGGAGGTACCCCATGAAGCGTGCGGCCATCGCCCTTCTCCTCCTCTGCGCCGCGAACGCCGGCGCGCGCGTCATCTCGTACGCACCCTATACCGATCGCGTGGCCGTCCCGGCATTTCAGGCACGCGCGAACCGCCACTTCGCCCTCGTCGAGTCACCGAATTCGGCCAGTGTCGGCGGAAGCGCGCCCATCGCGATCCTCCCGCAGTCGCAGCTCGTCGTGTACGACGCGCGGGGCCTGGAGGAGCCGCGCGCGGTCTTCCCGCCCGACGGCACGAGCGCCACGATCACCGCCGCCGCGGTCCGCGAGGATGACTCCCAGCTCGCCCTGATCGTCCAGAGCACGTACGACGGCGGCATGAACCCGCAGCACCGGAATGACTGGTTCCTGAGCGTCGACGGCGGCGCTTCCTGGACGAAGACGGCGCTCGGGGACGACGCCTATCCGCCATACACGTCCACATCCCCCTACTGGGGCGGCATCGACATCGGCGGCCCGAATGCGCGCTCAGCGTTCAGCGCCGCGCGCGCAGCCACCCATGACACGCCGTTCGTGGTGGTGACCAACGCCGATCCCCAGACCGCCGGGGTCTACTCCGTGGCCGGGAACGGCAGCGTGAAGCGCCTGGCCAGCGGCGTTTCGTCGCAGCTCTTCGGCGAAAACCTCACCCGGGACTGCTTCCTGGTGATGGTCAAACCAAACGAGATCGGCATCGTCGATCTGGCCGGGAACTACGCGGCCGTAGGCTCATCGGCCGACCGCCCGAGCGAAGGGTGGATCGCCACCGACGGCAGCGCCTACGTCATCGCCGGCTCGTCCTCGGCCAACCGCTACCTGCGGCGCTTTGGGCCCGCCGGCGTCGTCAATCTCAGCACGCCGTCCGGCTCGAGCAACTATGCCTTCGTTGCCGTGCCCACCGCCGGCTACAGCGGCGCATGGATGATGGAGCGTACGATCGGCCAGCCGACGAAACTGTCGCTCTACACACCTGCAACCGGTGCCGTCGTGCAATGGGTCGACGTCAGCGGTCCCGAGGTCGAGGCACTGCATGCCGGCCGCTCGGGGAACACGGTGCTCGTCCAGGTGCACCGTGTGCGCACGCTCACGGACACGTTCCGCGATCCGGCCCTGGCCGTGTGGCACGTGGGAGATCCGGCACCGAGCCGCTACGACGAGCTGTACCTGACGGAGCAGGGCAGCAAGGGCTTCGTACACGTCGACCCGGACGCCATCGGCAACGGCACGCCGTTCGTCTTCGACTCCGGCACGTTCTCCGTCACCGGCTGCCCGATCTGTTCGCCGCCTCTTCCGACCACACCCGGCGGCGGGAGCGACGTCGTGCAGGAGTGGGGTGTCGTCCGCGCCTCTCTCAACCAGAAACTCGTCCTGCCCGGCATCGGCCGTACGCCGGGAGCCTTCGGCAGCTACTGGTTGAGCGACGTCACGTTCTACAACCCGCTCGACGCGCCGCAGCAAGTGACCGTCCGCTATGTCCCCACCGGCGACGTCCTGCAGGCGGCGGACGTCCAGGAGAAGACGCTGACGCTGGCAGCGCGCGAGATCCGCCTCGTGCCCGATGCGTTGAAGGCGCTCTTCGACCTCGAGGCGGGCGGCGGTGCGTTCGTCATCACACCGGAATCGGGCGTGAACGTCACCTCGCGGACGTACTCGCAGGCGGCGAACGGTACCTACGGCTTCGCCATGAACGGGATCGACGTCTACGCCGCGGCCGGGCCGCGGTTCCCGCTCACGTTCAGCGGCGCGTTCTTCGGCGCGAACACGCGCACGAACCTCGTCCTCACGGACACTTCGGGACGGGGCACGTCGGTCTCGCTGCGCGCCGCGGATGCGAACGGCCTCATCGCGAGCGTGCCGTCCGCCCCGGCGGCGACGCCGGCCAACGGCCAGCAGCAGATCAACGGCATCGCCGCGATGGTCGGCCTGCCGGCCAACGAGTCCGGCAGCCTGATCGTGCAGCCGTCGACGGGCGACGTGATCGCCTCGGTGATTGCCATCGACGACCGCACCAACGATCCGACGTACTTTCCGCCTGACCTTCCGGCGACCGTGGCCCGGACCATTCCCGTGATCGGCCACGTCGACGGCGCGAACAACTCGAAGTTCCGCAGCGATCTCTATCTCTTCAACCCGACGGCCACGCCGAGCATGGTCTCGCTGCAGATCAATTCGAACGCCGGTCAGTCGGCGCTCAACCTCACTCTCCTCGGATTCGAGGCGCGTGTCATTCACGATGTCCTCATGACCGCCTTCGCCCAGACCGGCACGGCCCGGTTGCGCTACCAGAGCTTCGGCACGTATGGCTCCGCCGCCACCGTGCGCGTGACCTCCCGGACGTACGCCCTCAACGACGACGGCGGTACGTATGGCTTCCTCATGCCGCCGCTGAACAGCTTCCAGTCCGCTGCGGCCGGCGACTCGCTGGAGATCCTCGGCACGACGACCGGTACCTCCACCCGCACGAACATCGGCCTCGTCGACCTCATGGCCAGCGTCTCTACCCGACAACCTCACGCCGCTATCGCCTTCTACGACAAGACCGGCTCGAAGATCGACGAGATGACCGTGACGATCCCCAGCGCCGGGACCATGCAGCTCAACGACGTCTACCGGGCCCGCAACATCGCGGCGTCCACCGGCCCGGTGCTCATCCGGGTGACGTCGGTGGACGGCCTGATCGGCGCGTACGCCGCGGCCGTCGACAACGGCACGAACGACTCCGCCTACCTCCCGGCAAATCTCGCCGCGAAATGAGCCGCGAAGGGAGCCGCGGTATTCTCGTCGGATGCACAGGCATCTCCGGCTGGCTCTTGGCGCGCTTCTCGCCGCGTCCTGCGCGCACACACGCCTGCAGGCGCCGCTCGAGATCGATCACGTCTGGATCATGGTCACGCCGAACGCGCCGGAGCGCGCGGCCCTCGAAGCGGCCGGCTTTCGCATCTCTCCCGTCGTGAACCGGCATGACGGCCAGGGAACGGCCTCGGTGACTGCCGATTTCGAGAGCGGCTTCCTCGAGCTGATGTGGCCGGATCCCGGCGTCTCCATTGCGCCCGGTTCCGAGAAGGCGGCAGAAAAGTTCCACAACCGCATGGAGTGGCGCACGAGCGGCTGGTGCCCGATCGGCGTGGGTTTCCGGCGCACCGGGACATCAACCGAGCCTTTGCCGCTCTCAACCTGGAAGGTCCAGCCGACATGGCTTCCGCCCGGCGCCGCCATCGAGATCCTCACGCCCCGCGACGACAGCCACAGCCCTTCGCTCTTCATCTCGCCCCGGCAGCTCTCGGCGAGCGATGCCCCCAAGGCGGCCGCACAGCGGATGAGGGACGCCGGCATCTCGAGCTTCGCCCAGCCCATAGGCATCAAACGTATGACGGCAGTCCGCTTCCTGCGTCCGCCTGGCTACCAGCCAATCGAGGCGCTGACGTACCTCGAAAGCCACGGTGTGCTGCAAGCGAGCGAACCGGGACAGGCGTGGACCGTCGAAGTGACCTTCGACAACGGTGGGCAACGAAAGACGCGCGACTTCCGGCCCGACCTGCCTTTGATGATTCGCTACTGAAGGCATAAGGCAGAAGGTGCGCTTTCTGCCCTTTGCCTTCCGTTACCCCGCCACCGCCCCCTCGGTCTTGAGCAGGAACTCGCGGAGCTCACTGGCAGGCATGGGCTCGGCGAAGTAGAACCCCTGCACCTCGCGGCATTCGTGGCCCTGCAGAAAGTCGAGCTGGGCCTTCGTCTCGACGCCTTCGGCCACGACGCGCAGGTCGAGGCCGCGCGCGAGCTCCAGGACGGCGCGGACGATGGCCGCGTCCTCGAACCGTTCCGGAAGCTCCTCGACGAAGGAGCGGTCGATCTTCAGCGTGTCGATGGGGAAGCGCTTGAGGTAGTTGAGCGACGAGTGGCCCGTGCCGAAGTCGTCGATGGCCACCCGCACGCCCCGCTCCCGGAGGCGCGTCAGGAGCGTGAGCGTGAGCTGGACGTTCTCCATGGCCGCACTCTCGGTGATCTCGATCTCGAGATTCCGCGGCGGGAGGCCCGACTCGCGCAGGGCCGTCTCGATCGTGTCGAGCAGCGATTCGTCGCGGAACTGGCGCGGCGAGAGGTTCACGGCCAGCCGGAAATCGGGGTGGCCGGCGTCGCAGATGCGCTTCGCTTCGAGGCAGGCTGTGCGCAAGGCCCAGTCGCCGATGAGCACGATGAACCCGCGCTCCTCGGCCAGCGACAGGAAGTGCGCCGGCAGCATGAGCCCCCGCTCCGGATGGCGCCAGCGCAGGAGCGCCTCCATCCCCACCATGCGCATCGTGCCCAGGTCGATCTGCGGCTGGTACCACAGCTCGAACTCGTCGCGCTCGATGGCCAGGTGCAGCCCGCTATCGAGGGTGAGGCGCTCATGCATGGACTGGCTCAGCTCGTGCGTCGACATCTGGTAGGTGTTCCGCCCCGCCGCCTTGGCCCGGTACATGGCGTTGTCGGCGTTCTTCAACAGCGTCTCCGCGTCGTCGCCGTCGTCGGGGAAGGTGGTGATGCCGACGGACGTGGTGACGTAGAGGCGATGGCCGTTCAGCTCGACCGGATCGGCGATCGTCCGGATGACCTTCTGCGCCACGACGGCCGCGTCCTCCTTCTTCTTGACGTCCTGGAGGACGATGGTGAACTCGTCGCCGCCGACACGGGCCACCGTGTCGCCTTCGCGGACGCAGTTCTTCACGCGGGAGGCGACGACCTGCAGCAACGCGTCGCCGGTCGAGTGACCGAGGGTGTCGTTGATCTGCTTGAAGTGATCGAGGTCGAGGAACAGCACGGCCACCAGGCTGTTGCGCCGTCCGGCCAAGGCCAGGGCCAGCGAAAGGTGCTCCTGGAAGAGCCTGCGGTTGGCCAGCCCGGTGAGAGCGTCATGGTAGGCCTGGTACTCGATCTGCTGCTCGGCCTGTTTGCGCTCTGTGATGTCGCGAATGAGGCCGATCACGCCGGCGATCTCTCCTCCCGCATCGAGGTGCGGACGGTAAACAGACGAGACCCACCCGGCCCGTGCCGTCCCTGGAACGTAGTAGTTCACGTCGGGGGCCGCGACGGTCTCGCCGCCCAGCGCGCGCCGGATCAACTCGTCGACCTGCTGCTCCCGCAGGTGCGGAAACAGCTCCGTAGCCTTCCGCCCCAGAACGTCCTCGGCGGTCAGCCCGGTGAGCTCCTCCATGAAGTGATTCCAGACCAGGTAGCAGAGGTCCCGGTCATAGACGACGATGCCCTCGCCCGCGTTCTCGATGATCTCCGACGCGAACTGGTTCGTCTCGCGCAGGTCGCGCTCGGATCGGGCCGCCGCGATCTGGCGCAGGACGATGTACACCGCCACCACCAGCAGCGCCAACGACGCGAGGACTTCGCCCGACTGCACCGGCGCAGTGTAAAGGAGGTTGCTGGATTGCGAGGTTGCGAGGTTGCGAGGTTGCGGGGGGAAGGACCAAGGGCGAAGCCTTTCCCACTTCGCTCCCTTCACCCTTTCGTTGCCGCGCCCTGGTAACCTCCGCCGCGTCCTCCCGTCTCACCGGAGAACCATCATGAAATCGCTAATTGCACTCTTCTTTCTGGTCATGGCGGCCGGCATGTCGGCCCAGCCGGCGAAAGACCTCTTCGACGCGCAGCAGGCGGCCAAGCAGCACGAGCGCGATGTGTTCCCGGCGCTGCAGCTGGCGCGGGAGACTGCCGGCGTGCTGCGGTTGTTTCTCCAGGTCGAGACGACTCTCGGCAACACGAACCTTCCGGCCGGCTCGGCCATCGATCACGCCATCATCCAGATGGAGGAGTACGAGCGCGACCTGGACCGGCGGCGGGCCATCCTGCCGACGGACGTCCGCAAGCGGATGGGAACCGCGCGGGGGATCCTCGAAGCGCTCCGCATGCGGGGACCGTCCGACCTGACCGCGGGGCGCGACCAGTGGCACCACGAAGTCGTCCATCCCATGGCCCGGCGCGTCTCCGAGGATGCACAGGCCATCAATGCGCTCATCGCGGTCTATACGAACATCGAGAACGGCCTCCGCCAGATCCAGACGACGGAGCTCGGCGTTCTGGCCAACGCCGAGAACGTGCCGGGCCTGCCGCAGGGGACGCCGCACCCATGAGCTACTGCGACATTGCGCCGGGCCATCCCTTCCACGGCCCGTACCACGACGAGGAGTACGGCTTCCCCGTCACGGACGACGATGCCCTCTTCGAGCGGCTCGTCCTGGAGATCAACCAGGCCGGGCTCTCGTGGCTCACGATCCTCAAGAAGCGCGAGGCCTTCCGCAGCGCCTTCCTCGGCTTCGAGATCGACCGGGTGGCCCGCTTCACGAGCGCCAAGCGCGAGCGTCTCCTGGCCGACGAAGGGATCATCCGCAATCGCCTGAAGATCGACGCTGCCATCGAGAACGCCAAACGCCTCCGCGTCATGCGCAAGACCAGCGGATCGTTCGCGAAGTGGCTCGCCGCCCATCACCCCCGCGAGTCGAAAGAGTGGGTGAAGTTGTTCAAGCAAACCTTCGTCTTCACCGGCGGCGAGATCACCACGTCGTTCCTGCTCAGCATCGGCTATCTCCCCGGCGCGCACGACGAGACGTGCCCCGTCTTTGCGCGGATCGCGAAGCTGAAGCCGGCGTGGATGAAGCCAGCCGGGCGGTGAATCCAGCCCATCGCACCGCGAGTGGGGCGCGCGCACGCTCCGGATGCCGGGCCGCGGGACGGGGCCGGCGCCCGGCGGCTACAACCCGATCCTTCGCACAGCTTCGGAGAAGCGCGGGTCGTCGCGGACGGAGGAGAAACTCGGCGCGACTTTGAGGAAGACGAGAAGCTCGTTGCGTTCGGCGATGGCCTTCTGCAGCCAGGCGAAGCCGCGCTCCCGATCGCCGCAGGCGATGTACGCGTGCGCGATGTAGAACGGGGCGACGTAGCCCTTCCTGGCCCGCTCCAGGAGCTCGTTCAGCATCCGCTGGGCATCGGCGTCGCGTCCGGCGCGGTGTGCAATGTAAATCCAGGCCCCGAGGAGGTCGGGGTTGTCGTCGAGGGCCCGGGCGGTCGCGAATTCCTGATACGCGCGGTCGTAATCTCCCGCCTCGCCGTAGGCCCAGCCCAGGAAGGAGCGGGTGGGCCAGAACTTCGGGTCGAGCTCCACTGCCGCCCGCAGTTGCTCGACGGCCTCGCCGGCGCGCCGGCCGAAGAGGAGTGCCAGCCCGAGATCCCACGCCGCTTCGGAGGATAGCGGGTTGATCTGCACGCCACGCTTTGCCTCGGCGACGCTCTCATCGACCCGTCCCATGGCCGTGAGGTACTCGCTGTACCACTGGTGGGCCTCGCCGTTCTCCGGATTCTGGGCGATGGCCGCGCGGAACTCCCGCTCCGCCGCCCCGAAATCCCAGTCGTAGCGGTACTTGATGACCCCGAGCGTTGCGTGCGCCTCGCTGAGGGAGTCGTCCAGTCGCAGCGCCGTCTGAACGGCGGTCCGGACGGCCGGCACTCCCACCTTCGGGTCGAGATAGAGGGTGGTCACGCGATAGTAGGCGTCGGCAAGGCCGGCGTGGGCCAGGGCGTATCGCGGATCCAGGGCGATGGCATGCTGAAACGCTTCCCGGGCCCGCCGGAAGCCCTCTTCGGTCCACTGGGCGGAGTCATACCGGCCGCGGAGATACCACTCGTGCGCCTCCCGGTTCTCGGTGCCGCGGCGCATCATGCGCCGCTGCTCGTCGTCCGTCAGCCGGAGGGCCAACGCGCGGGTCAGCCTGCCGGAGAGAGAGTCTTCCACCGCGAAGAGGTCCGTCAGGCGATCGTCGAACGTGTCGCCCCAGAGCGCACTGCCGTCCGTCACGCGGAGGAGGCGGACGGAAACGCGGATCCTTCCGCTCTCGCGCTGGATCGTTCCGTCGAGCACCGAGTCGACGCGCAGGGCGCGCCCAGCAGCCAGCGGATCCGTATCGGCCATCGCATAGCGCCGGATCGCGGCCGTCGGACGGACGACGACCCCATGGACGTTGCTCAACCGCGTGATCAACACGTCCGTCAGCCCCAGGCCGAGATAGTCGTCCGAACCGCTGAGGGAGCGGAAGGGAAGGACGGCCAGGGAGCCGGGCGGCCGTTTCTGGGCCTGCTCCGAGCCCGTTCGTGCGCGCCACCAGGCGATGCCTCCCCCGATGGCAAGCACGAGGAGCAGCGCCGCCGTGATCGGGACCGCGCCCCGTCGCCGCCATCCGGAGAACTTCGAGCCTGTTTCTCCTGGGGACGGCAGGGTTGTAGCGCGGCCATGGTTCGGATCGGACCCGCTCGCCGGGAGGGCGCCGCCCGAGGGTGTCCCGCGTTCCGCGGGCGCTTCATCCGTCGTTTCCTCGACCTCCGCGACGAAGCGGTAACCGTGACCGGAGACCGTCCGGATGTACCGTCCTTCGTCCGCCCGCTCGCCGAGGACCTTGCGCAGCGCGGAGATCTGCTGATTGAGGTTGTTCTCGTCGACTACCGCATCCGGCCAGACCGCATCCATCAATTCGGCCTTCGTCACGACCCGGTGGCTGTGACGCACGAGAAAGAGGAGCGTCTCGTAGGTCTTCGGCGTGAGAGAAAGGTCAACGCCGTCGCGCCACAGCTGACGAGACCCCGGGCGGAGCTCGAAAGGTCCGAATTTCAGAAGATTCATCGGTTTTCAGTTGATTCTCTCAGGACTTTCACCGACTTGCATCCGACCTTGGGCCGCGAAAGGAAACGCAAGTCTCATGAACATCCGAAAGATCGTCCTCATCATTACACTGCTCACCGCGGGCTCAGTTTTCGCGGCCACCCCGAAGGCGCCCGCCGAGAAGGGCACGCTCCCCGGCACCTGGCTGACAACCGTCACGCCCCCGCCCGAGTCGGGAGTCCCGCCGTTCACGCTTCTCTTCACGTTCACTTCGGACCATAACCTCCTCGCCACCGGAACCGCCGGCGACTTCCCAGCCCTCGGCAACCCGTGTCACGGATCGTGGAGCCTGGGGAGCACCGACGGCGAGTACGCCCTGACCTACCTCTGTCTCGATTTCGACGGGAACCTGCAATTCACGGGCATGGACAGGATCGTGGCGCGCCTGACCGTCGAAGGCTCGGACGTCAGCGGGCGCCTCCGGCTCACGAACTACGACCCCACCGGAGCCGAGACGTTCAGCGCCTGTTGCGCCGGCCTCACCGGTTCGAAGCTGGAGGTGGAGTCGCTCGACGAAACGGCGAGCAACAGCCGGCGAGGATCATGGTTGCGCCGGTGATGCCGGCAAACGGCGATTTGTGAGGAGGCCGCCGGGGGCGGTGGCCTCCTCGCGTCAGCCGGAGCTCCGTGCGGCTTAGCTCACCGGCAGTCCCATCGCCCGCGCGTACAGCTCGTGGAAGTGGTGCACACCGTTCTCGCGCTGCGGTGAGTAGCGGCCGCGGTCGTAGGTGGACGACTTGAGGCCGCGCTGCACGGTTTCACAGATGTGGATGTCCTCGAGCTGGATCTCATCGCTGAAGGCGACCGTTTCGGCGACGCGCTCGCGAACGGCGTCGGGATCGCGGAAGAACCACTCGAATACCGTCAGCGTGCGGTTCGGGCCGAGCGGCACGATGAGGTTCGTCGAGAAGTTGTCGGGATAGACGTTCAGCATGAGGTTCGGGAAGAGCCAGAAGTACTCCACCTCGTCGCCGGGAGCGTTGACCGCGATGCGCTCCGGGCGCTTGAGCGGCGCGAACTGGATGGAGAAGTTGCGCCGCGTCTCGGTGCGGTAGCTCGGGTAGTCGATCTCCCGGAAGAGTCCGGGATGCACGATGGGGATGTGGTACCCCTCAAGATAGTTGTCGACGTAGACCTTCCAGTTGCAGTCGAGGTACCAGTCCTTGCGATGCGCCAGGCGAAAGCCGCTGTAATCGCGACGGGCCAGCATCGGCACGAGATCGCCGAGAAAATCGGTGAGGGACGGCGCGCCGGGATCGAGGCAGACGAAGACGAGCTCGTTCCAGACCTCGGCGCGGAAGCGGGGCAGCACGCACGCCGCACGATCGAAGTTCTGCACGCTGTCGAACTCCGGCGTCTTGAGCAGGCGGCCGTCCAGTCCGTACGTCCAACCGTGGTAGCCGCACTGCAGGACCGGGCGCTTCCCCTCCCCGGCCGCGACCGGACCGGCGCGGTGACGGCAGACGTTCGAGAGGGCCCGCAGCTCGCCATCGTTGCCGCGCACGACAAGCAGCGGCTCATCGGCGAGGGTCGTCGTGAAGTACTGACCGGCGTCGCGTACCTGCTCGGCGCGGCCGGCGAGCTGCCACGTCGCACCGAAGACACGGCGGTTCTCCTCGGCCAGGACTTCGGAGTCGAGGTAGTAGTTCGACGGCAGGGTCGACGCGAGCGCCAGATTCGGTTCGAAGTGCCAGTTCATCCGCAGGCTTTCATATCACGAGACTTCCGCGTTACCCGCCCGCATCCTCACGAGCTTGTAGACCGGGAAGCTGATTCCCAGTACCAGGAGCGCATAGAGGCTGTTGCGCGTATCCGCGGCCACGGCGCCGATGAGAAAGGCGACCGAGGCTACCAGGGCCAGGGCCGTCGACAGCGGATGGGCGAAGGCACGCCAGGGACGCGGCGCATCGGGAGCGCGACGGCGCAGGGCGAAGAGCGCCGTGAAGGAAAGCGTGTAGTTGGCCACGAAGAAGAACGACAGCACCGCGATGACCTGCGTGAAACGGTCGCTCCAGATGATGAAGGCGGCGGAGACGAGGGCGCTGATGAGCAGGGCCACGTCGGGAGTGCCGCCTTTGTTGACCTCGGTGGCACCCTTCCAGAAGAGCCGGTCGCGGGCCATGGCGAAGATGACGCGCGGAGCCATCAGGACGTTCGAGTTCACGGCGCTGAGCAGGGCCACGATCATCAGTACCCGCAGGATGGGATCGCCGTAGTGCTGGAAGAGGTGCTGGGCTACCGTGGCCGCGGCAAGCTTCTGCCCCGCCAGCGTCGGCAGCGGCACCACGCGCAGGAAGGCGATGTTCACCAGGACATAGATGGCGATGACGGACAGGACGCCGCCGAACATCGAGCGCGGGATGTTTCGGCCGCTGTCTTCGACTTCCTCGGAAAAGTAGGCCACGGCCGTCCAGCCGTCGTAGGTGTAGATCACGGACTGCAGGGCCAGGATGTACGCGAAGAGGAGCGACGACTCCCCCTCCGGCTCCAGGGCGCTGGCGGCGGGATTGCGCCCGCCGAGCCAGAAGCAGGCCACGATGAGGGCGATGAAGACCAGGGCCTTGAGCACGCTGGTAATGTCCTGGGCCGCCCCGCCCCACCGCACGCCCACCCATTGCACGAGCGTGAAAAGGGCCACGATGACCAGCGCGACGACCTCGACGGCCTTCAGCCGGGGAAAGAGCACGATGGCGTACTCGCCGACGACGATCGACACCGCGGCCGTCGTGCCGCACGTCGAGATCCAGTCGCTCCAGCCGACGATGAAGCCCGCGTAGTCGCCGAGACCGCGACGGACGAAGACGTACTGCCCGCCCGACTCCGGCACCAGCGTGGCCAGTTCCGCCAGGGCATTCGCGCCGAGGAGCGCGTAGAGACCGCCGGCGATCCAGACGGAGAGGAAGAGCCCGAAGGTCGGAAGCTGTGTGGCCACCTCGCCCGGCGTGCGGAGAATCCCCGCGCCGATGATGTTGCCGATCGTCACGGCCAGCCCGAAGCCGACGCCGAGGACGGTCAGCAGCTTGCGGCGAGAGGTCACGCCGAGAGTGTAACGGGGTCAGAGCCCCGGTGCCGAGGGTGGAGTGAGTGCCGAGTGCCGAGTGCCGAGTGCCGAGTGCCGAGTGCCGAGTGCCGGGTGCCGAGAACGGAGAAGTACCGAGGCCGGGGGTTCCTCGGCACTCGGCACTCCGCACTCAGCACTCCGCCTACTCTTCTTTCACCGATACCGGGCCGTTGACGGTCGACATGTGCACGTTCTGGGCGCCGTCGCCGAGCTCGATGCGGCGGTTGTCCTCGTCATCCCAGGTGCGGCGGGCCTGGCGGCAGGCCTCGGCGCGGCAGGAGACCGGGCCGTGGCCGTCGGACTCGATGACGACGCCGCTGTGGTAGTAGCGGCCGATCTTCACGGAGAGCGGGCCGTTCTGCGTGCTCGCGTCGAGGGAGCCGCGCCAGGCCGAGCCGTCGAGCTTCACGCTGATCGGGCCGTTCTGCGCGCGGGCCTTGAACATCCCGCTGTCGCCGGCGATGGAGATAGGACCATTCGTCGTCTCCGCGTCGACCGTGCCCGTCGAGCCCTTGATGGAGATCGGACCGTTGAGGGCGCGGGCTACGACGTCGGCGTCGACGTGCTGCAGACCGATGCCGCCGTTGTGCGTCGAAAGGTCGACGTGAGCGCCGCGGGGGACGCTGACGAGGAAGTACGCCATCCACTGGCCCTCGTCATCCGGGCCGCTCGCGGAGATGGTATTGCCGGAGAGAGAAGCCCGGATGCGCCCGAGGTCCTCGGAGAACGCCGCGGCCTTGCAGAGACGGACGGAGAAACGTGAATCGCTCGTCCCGACGACGTGGATGCCGCCGTTCTGGTCGCTGCGGATGTTCAGCGCCCGGAGGCTGGCCACGGGAAGATCCTCCTCGGCGCGCGCGGCCGGCTCGTCGTCGAACGTGACCCTCAACGCGCTGCAGTCCGCCGGCCCGTCGTCGTTCCAGTCATTCGTCGTGATGTTCATTCCGTGATGCGAGCCGTAGCCGCTGTAACGATGAGAGCCGCCCGCCGAGAAGAGCGGCACCGCCGCCAGGGCCAGAGCCGCGATGACCAGTCGTCGCATGATCGTTCCTCCGTTTCGTCTGCGTTAGACGCCGGGTACCGGGAAGGGTTAGTCTCCGGCGCATGAAGCGCAGCCGCAAGATCCTGCTGGTCCTGCTCAGCCTGTTCGTGGCTATCCAGTTCGTCCGGATCCCGAAGACGAATCCGCCCGTGACCGGCGAGATCTCCGTCCCGGCACCTGTGCACGCCGTCCTGAAGCGCTCCTGTTACGACTGCCACTCGAACGAGACGGTGTGGCCCTGGTACAGCAACCTCGCGCCGGTTTCATGGCTCCTCTACAGCGACGTCTCCGGCGGGCGCCGGACGATGAACTTCAGTGAATGGCAGCAGATGCCCGCCGACAAGCAGAACCGCCGGCGCCGCGCCGTCTGGCGCGAAGTCAAGAGCGGCTACATGCCGCCCTGGTTCTACCTGCCGATGCACGCAAACGCGAAGCTGAGCGGCGCCGACCACACGATTCTCCAGGCATGGAGCGAATCAGGCCCGGCACCAACGCGCGGCGAGTAGCGACAGCGATCCGCGAACAGCGACCTGCGAACAACGACTCGCAATCCGCGACCCGCGATCAGCGAGCAGCGAACAGCTAAGCCTCGATGTGCGCCAGCTCCGCGCCGCTCTCGACGGTCTGTCCCGGCTCGACGAGGATGCGGTCCACGATGCCGTCGATCGGCGCCTGAATCTCGTTCTCCATCTTCATCGCTTCGAGAATGAGGATCCCGGTTCCCTTCGTCACGCTCGCACCCGGAGCGACGAGGACGCGAGCGATGCGGCCGGGCATGAGGGCGCGCAGGATGCCCCCTCCCCCCATCTCGTCGGCACCCTTGCGCCGGCGCAGGGCCAGGGGATCGGTGATCTCCACGTGGATGGTCGACTCGGCCAGGGTGATCTCGTGCTGATTGCCGCTCTGGTGATGCACGAGCGCGTACTGCGTGCCGTCGGCCAGCCGCAGGGAACGGAGAGCCGGCCCGGCTGAGACGAGATCGGCCTCCACCCATCGCTCGCCGATGCGGACGCGGTAGCCGGCGCCGTGCCGTTCGACCTCCACCGGGATCTCCCGGCCGTCGTGGCGGGCCACGAACCTCACCGCTGCTCCCTCCGCACGGCCGCGGCGCGGCCGGCGCGTTTCCACGACGAGTCGCGCTCCTCCGGGAGCCGCACGCTCTGCGTTTCCTCGAAGGCGAAGATCGCCGCGGCGGCGATGGCCGCGTCGACCTGATCGTCGATCTGACCTTCGCCGTCCTTCCGGTGCTCGAGATCGAGTTGCGGCAGCAGGCGGTCGATGAACCCGGTGTCGAAGCGCGCGGCGCGGAAGTCGTCGTGCTCCATCAGAAACGAGAAGAACGGGATCGTGGTCTGGATGCCCTCGACGCGGTACTCGGCGAGGGCGCGCTTCATCCGGGTGATGGCCGCTTCGCGCGTCTCCGCGTGGGCGACGAGCTTCGAGAGCATGGGATCGTAGTAGACGGGGACCGTGTAGCCGGAGTAGACGCCGTTCTCGTTGCGGACGCCCGGTCCCTGCGGCAGGTTCATGTAGCGGATGAGACCCGGCGACGGCGCGAACCGTTTCGACGGATCCTCGGCGTAGATGCGGCACTCGATGGCATGGCCCTTCGGCCGGAGGTCTTCCTGGCGCAGGGTGAGCCTGCCGCCCTGGGCGATGCGGAGCTGCTCCTTGACCAGGTCCACGCCCCAGACCATCTCCGTCACCGGATGCTCGACCTGTAGGCGCGTGTTCATTTCCAGAAAGTAGAACTCGCGGTCCGGTCCCATGAGGCATTCGATCGTGCCGGCGGAGTAGTAATTCACCGCCGCAGCGGCCTTCACGGCCATGGCGCCGAGGCGCGCGCGCAGCTCTTCGTCGACGACGGGAGAGGGGCATTCCTCCACGACCTTCTGATGCCTCCGCTGGAGGGTGCACTCACGCTCGCCGAAGTGCAGGAGGTTGCCGTGCTGATCGCCGAGGACCTGGACCTCGATGTGGCGGGGAGAGGCCACGAACTTCTCCGCGTAGACGGAGCCGTCGCCGAAGAACGATTGCGCCTCGCTGGTCACGCGCTCGAAGGCGCCGCGCAGGTCCTCCTCCCGCTCGATCATGCGCATGCCCTTGCCGCCGCCGCCCGCGCTGGCCTTGATCATGATGGGAAAGCCGGCCGAACGGGCGAAGTCGAGAATCTCTTCGAACGCCTTCACCGGCTCGGTGAGACCGGGCACCACCGGCACGCCGGCCGCCTGCATCCGCCGGCGCGACTCCGTCTTCGAGCCCATGGCGTCGATCGACTCCGACGACGGTCCGATGAAGAGGATGCCGGCGTCACGGCAGGCCCGGGCGAACTTCGCGTTCTCGGCCAGGAAGCCGTAGCCGGGGTGGATGGCCTCGGCACCGCTCTTCTTCGCCGCTTCGAGGATGCGGTCGATGCGGAGGTACGACTCGCTGGACGGGGCCGGGCCGATGGGCATGGCCTGGTCGGCGAAGAGGACGTGCAGCGCGGCCCGGTCCGGCTCGGAGTAGACGGCCACGGCCGGATAGCCCAGCTCGCGGCAGGCGCGGATGACCCGCACGGCAATCTCGCCGCGGTTGGCGATGAGCACTTTCACGGCGCGCATTGTATCCGCCGCGATGCGCTAACATGCGCGCCCTATGACCGAACCACCGATCGATGGACAGCGGCAGGATCTGCTGCGCGGGATCGTCGAGTCGCTCCTCCAGGATCTGAAGAACGGCGTGGGCGACAAGGACCGCAGGCGGCAGGCCGAGGAGTGGCTGCGCACGCTCGCGGAGAAGTACCCGGAGTTCGGCATCGAGAGCGGCCTGCGCGACTACTACATGGCCGAGGCGGAGCGCCTGCGCGGCGAATTCGACAAGTCGACTGAGCTGGCCGAGAAGCTGGCCCTCGGCCGCAATGTTGAGTCGTTCCTGGACCGGGCCGCCGACTATGGACGGCGGGCGGCGGACCGGGCGCGGTAAGCGCCCTTCATAGCAGCGAAACGGGGAGCGATCAGCAGGCCTGATTCGATGAGGCCGTGGAGCCTTTCGCGCGCTTCAGTCGTCGTCATGCCCTCGCTCCTGTCACTGCGCGGGATGGCCCGTACGATACCCCCGGAGCCCCGGGGATCACAACGAATCCCGCCCTTTGAACACAAAAAGAGCCGAAACCCTTCTATCGGTAAGGTTTCGGCTCTCTTTGAATCTTGAATGTCGAGTTGGTGCCCAAGGCCGGACTCGAACCGGCACGGGTTTCCCCACACGCCCCTCAAACGTGCGCGTCTACCAATTCCGCCACTTGGGCAAGCATGAAAAGAACCACTCCCTCGGCCTTCCGGCCTCGGGATGACGCTAACGCGTCACTTCTTGGCGGGCGCCGCAGGCGCTGCCGCCGCCGGAGCCGAGCCGCTCATAACGGAGCTGCTCGGACGGCCCTGGAGAATCGCCAGTGCCAGTGAGGTCAGGACGAAGGCCACGAAGAATCCCGTCGTGAGCTTGTGCAGCAGCGTGGTCGCGCCGCGCGCGCCGAACGCCGTCTGCGAGCCGCCGCCACCGAACGCGCCTGCCAGATCCGCGCCCTTTCCCTGCTGCACGAGGACGACGAGGATCAGAAAGACACTGATGATGACGTGCAATATGACGAGAAGAACGGTCATGAAGTCTCCGAAGCCTGCCCCAGAACGGGGGCAGGGGGCGAATTCTTCCCGGAAACGGGTGGGGAGTCAAGCGAAGGCGAAGGGCGAAGGATGAAGGGCGAAGGAGCCTTCGGCAGGCACTTTTCAGGACCAAAGGCTGGAAGGCTGAAAGGCTGGAAGGGCGAGGTTGCGGCCGGCTACGCCGTCCTGATCATCCCCGTTAGGATGCCGAGGAACTTCTTCGAATCGAGACTGGCGCCGCCGACGAGATAGCCGTCCACGCCTCCGTTCGTCTCGAGGTCGGCGATGTTCTCGGGGGTCACGCTGCCGCCGTAGAGGACCGGCGTCCGGTCGCGATAGCCGGCCGGCCAGAAACGCCCGATGGCCTCTCGCAGCTCCGCCACGGTCTCGGCACACACGGCGCCGCTGGCGTTGCGGCCGGTGCCGATGGCCCAGATCGGCTCGTAGGCGACGATCACCTCGGCGCCGCCGCCGAGCTGGCCGACGGCCACCGCCTCGAGCTGTCCGGCGATGAACGCCGCGGCCTGACCGGCATCGCGGCACGCCAGGTCTTCCCCGACGCAGAGCACCGGGGTCAGCCCGGCGTCGAGGGTCAGCGCAAGCTTACGCGCGATCATGGCATCGGTCTCCCCGTAGACATTGCGCCGCTCGGAGTGCCCGATGATCACGTAGCGGGCGCCGCAACCGGCGATCATCGAGACCGACACCTCGCCCGTGAACGCGCCGCTCTTCTGATCGCCGCAGTTCTGCGCGGCGACGGCCGATCCTGCGGCAACGACACGTTCGAGGTAAGGGAAGGGAGGAGCGAGAACGAGACTCACCTCATCCGTTTCCGCCCTGCCAACAGCTCCGAGGTAGGGCTCAACACCCTCAGGTGGGAGGTTCATCTTCCAATTGGCGATCAAATAGCGGCGCACGGTCGGGAAGTATGAGGGATGAGGGCTTCACCGGATGTACTCTGATTGCTTCCAAATTCGAGCGATTTCGGGAAATGCGCACGCCCGTGCGCCCTGTCGCCACGCCATGCGCCCTGTCGCCACGCCGTGCGCCCGGGCACCACGCCTGTGTGCCCTGTCGCACGGCCGCGTGCCCGGGCACCACGCCGGCGTGCCCTGTCGCACGGCCGCGTGCCCGGGCACTACGCCGGTGT
>CAZYTO010000018.1:0-35601 GCA_964650405.1 uncultured Thermoanaerobaculia bacterium
TCTCGAAGGTCCTGGCGCCCGGCCTGCGCTGCGGCTGGATCGTCGCGCCGCCGGCCATCGCGGAGAAGATCGAGATCGCCAAGCAGGCCGCCGACCTCTGCTCGGGCATGCTCGACCAGTCCATCGTCGACGAGATCTGCGCCCGCGGCCT
Source organism: uncultured Thermoanaerobaculia bacterium (assembly GCA_964650405.1). Taxonomy (GTDB): domain Bacteria; phylum Acidobacteriota; class Thermoanaerobaculia; order Gp7-AA8; family Gp7-AA8; genus CAZYTO01. The sequence goes on from CAZYTO010000018.1 coordinate 152, forward strand.
CCTGCGGCCGCAGGTCGAACGGGTGCGCGACTTCTACCGCGGCAAGCGGGCCACGTTGCTGGCCGCGCTGGAGTCGCACTTTCACGGACGCGCGACGTGGACCACTGCCGACGGCGGCCTGTTCACGTTTGTGACGCTGGCAGAGCGGGAAGCGGCGGGCGGCGAGCGGGCGACCGCCGGCCGGACCATCGATACCGCGGCCTTTGTGCAGCGTGCCGTGGCCCACGGTGTGGCGTTCATCCCCGGCGGCCCGTTCTTCGTGGACGGCAGCGGCGCGAATACCATGCGGCTGACCTTCGCTAAGGAGACGGACGAGCGGATTACGGAAGGCATCGCCCGGCTGGCGGAGGTTTTTGCATAGAGAACGGCGAGCGGATGACGGCAAGCGGCGAGCAGGATGGATGACTCCTCCGGCTCGCCGCCTGCTGCAGCACTCTCGCCCCACGCACATGAAACGAATTGCACTTGCCGTCCTCCTGCTCGCCGCCTGCACGACCGCCCCGACGCCTGCACCGAGGCCGCAGCCGGCTTCGCCGCAACCACAGGCGCAAGCGCCGCAGCCCGCCCCTGCTCGCCGCTCGCCGAACGCTCTGGTTGCCGTCACGCAGACGAAGGCCATCCGCGAACCGCGCATCAAGGTCGGCCTGTTGAGCGATCAGACCAGCGTGACGTTCGATCGCGTCGACGGCGGCTACTTCCTCGTCACTGACGCGCAGTCCTTCGCCACGATCCGCGGGCTGACGATCGCCGGCCCCGTCGGCGTGAACGCTCCGGTGCACTACGCGGTGCAGGTCAGCTCGATCTCCGACATCACCAGCGTGCAGGCACTCGCGGAAAGGCTCCGCACGGAGATGAAGGTCCGCGCCGATTTCGTCTTCGACCCTGCCGGCGGCCTCTATCGCGTCCTGGCCGGCGATTTCCTCGACGCCGCGTCCGCCAATCCGCTGCGCGACCAGCTCCAGTCGCGCGGCTACGGCACGGGCATGCTCGTCGTCAAACGCTCCGCCGACCAGCCGTTCGAGAAGAAGCTGACCGTCACGGACGACGAAGGGGAGACGACCGTGCTCACCACCGACTCCGTCGTGGTCCTCCCGCAGACCGAAGAGACGATCGAGATCGGTGGGAAACCGTACCGCACCGCCGCCCGGGCCTGGATCAACTCGCGCGGCACGCTCAACGTCATCAACGAGCTGAATCTCGAGGACTACCTGAAGGGAGTCGTCCCTGCGGAGATGGGGCCGAAGATCTACGACGAGCTGGAGGCCCTGAAGGCCCAGGCCCTCGCTGCGCGGACCTACGCCGTGCGCAACCTCGGGCAGTACCGCCGCGAGGGTTATGACATCTGTCCCGGTCCCGCCTGTCAGGCCTACAACGGCTTCAGCGGCGAGGATCCGCTGTCGAACCGGGCCGTGGAGCAGACGGCCGGTCTGGTCATCACCTACAGCGGCCAGCCCATCGATTCGCTCTACACCGCCACCTGCGGCGGCGAGACGAGCGACGTCGGGGTGATGTTCCCCGGCCGCAACGAGCCGTACCTCAAGCGGGCCCGGTGCATCGAGTACGAGATGACCTCGATCGCTGGCCGCGCCGACTCGGCGGTACTCACCGAGGGGCAGATGAACGCCCGTCTCTTCACCGCGCTGGCCGGCCTGCCGGACAGCGGCACGTCGTGGAGCGCGCGCGACGTCGAAGCCGCAGTCGCCGCGGCCATGCGCCTCCTCGGTACCGCGCGGCCCCCTGACGCGCACGCTGCTTCGTCACGCCGCGGCGACGTGCTCACCTACCTCTCTGCGGTCTTCGGCTTCGATGTGAACGGCCGCACGCTGACGCTGCCGGAGGATCGAAAGTACTTCTTCCCGTCGGGTGGCGCGGAGTCGGCCCCGTACCAGGCAGCCGCGTTCCTCATCAAGTTCGGCTTCCTCCCGGCCCAGGTCATCGATCGCGCCGACCTCTCCGCGGCCATGCCCCGCGAGGAGCTGTACGGCCTGCTCGGCTCCTGGCTGCGCAAACACCAGGCGGTCATCGAAGCCACGGGCAAGATCGTCTCGGTCAACGGCCGCGTCATCGGACTGAAGGCCGAGGGGAAGACCACGACCTACACGCTGCCGGGCCGCATCCCGGTCTTCCGCCGCATCGGCGACCGGTACCAGGAGTACGCCACCGTCCCGGTGATGCTCGGCGACCGCGCCACCCTGCAGCACAACGCGCGCAACGCACCGCTCGCGCTCATCGTGCAGGCCAACTACGACGGCGCCTCCTTCGACCGGACGTCGAGCTTCGCCGACTGGACGCGCAGCTACCGCGCCGACGAGCTTGTGGCCTCGATCAACAAGCGCAATCCCATCCAGCAGCTCCTCGGTCTGCGCCCGCTCACCGTCGATGCCTCGCAGCGCGTGGCGGAGCTCGAAGTCACGGCAGAAGGGGGCCGGACGTTCACGCTGCGAGGCCTCCCCATCCGCTGGTCGCTCAACGTCCCCGACAACCTCTTTGTCTTCGACAAGACGAGCGACCCGGACGGCGTCGATCGCTACACGTTCTACGGCAAGGGATGGGGGCACGGCGTCGGCCTCTGCCAGGTCGGCGCCTACGGCATGGCCTTCCGCGGCCGGACGGCCACGCAGATCATCGAGAACTATTACACGGGCGTGCAGATCCTGCCGATGTCGCAGGCCCAGACACCGCCGCCAGCGACGCCGCCACCGCCGGCAGCTACGCCGCCGCCTCCGATACCACCGCCAACCCCTTACTGAGGCGGAAGTTTGGCGATACGGTCAGCGATTTCGTCCTGCTGTTCAGGGTCAGTAGCGAAACGAGCGACGAACTGAGTCTTCCGAGGCCGTCAAACCTGCCACAGCCTCCGCGCTTCTTCGGCGACGAGATCCGGCATCTCCTCGGGGAAGAACAGCTTCGCGCCGGGAACACGGCGGACGCCTTGCGAGTGAGGGAAGAGGTGGTCGAGCCAATCGGCGCTGGCCTGGTCGAAGATCGTGTCGGCCGTGCCCCAGACGATTCGGACCGGTCCGGTGAAGCTCGCCAGCGCGGTCTCGGTCCCGGCGAGCGGGTTGTGCTCCAGGGCGATGGCGTAGGCCTGGAATTGCGCCTTGCGTAACGGCGAGCTCACGAGCGGCGTGAAGTAGCAGTCGATCGCGTCGTCGGTCGGATTCGCCGGCTCCGTGTAGGTCAGGCCGCCGATGCCCTTGGGCGATCGCGCCAGGGCCTTGTCGGCGAGCTGCCGGCTGATCCCCGCCGCCAGTGCCCCCGTCCGCGCCGCCGCGATGAACGGGAGAAACGAAGGCGGAGGACTGTCGTCGTGGGCGTCGCAGTTCGTGAGGAGCAGCGTCCGGACGCGGTTGGGATGGCGAGCGACGAGCAATTGGGAGATCGCGCCGCCGCTGTCGTTGCCCACGAGATCGACCGCGGGGATCGCCAGCCGGTCCAGCAGTGCCACGAACATCTCCACCTGCGCATCGGGCGCGACGCTCTGCGCTTCCGGGACCTCCGAGTATCCCAGGCCCATCGAGTCGGGAGCGATGCAGCGGCGGTGCTTCGACAGCCGCTCCAGCGCTCCGCGCCATTGAAAGCCGTTGAGGGGATAGCCGTGCAGGAAGAGAGCGGCTGGTCCCGTGCCCCGCTCCACGTACGCGATTCTCCCCATCGGCGTCTTCGCGAAGCGCCGCGCTGCATGGAATGCAGCGGCGTCGATGGGCGAGGTGGGGACAGCTTGGGGCACGTGCAGCCTCCGATCCAGGGCGCATGCTCCGAGCGTCGCGGCGCCGAGGGCACCGGCTGTGACTTCGAGGAATTGCCTGCGGTTCACGTCGCACTCTCCTGGCTGATTTGTCTCACTGCGTCATTCGATGCATCAGCAATCTGGAGTCCGGGAGTGCGCGCGGCAATTACTTCGCAGGTAATAGCGGGCGGTCATTGCGGCCGCTATCATTCAGTGGTGGATCCAGGCTCGCGACGGCCGCAGACGCCCGCGGCACCCGTCGGTGTTCTTCTGCGGCGCTGGCGCGGCATCCGGCGGGCCAGCCAGCTCGGGCTGGCGTCGCTGGCCGGCGTGTCGTCCCGCCATCTGAGCTTCATCGAAACGGGCCGGGCTCAGCCGAGCCGCGAGATGGTGGCCCGCCTCGCGGAGGCACTGGAGATTCCCCTTCGGGAGCGGAATGCGCTCTTCCTCGCCGCGGGATATGCCCCGGCCTACAGCGAGACGAGGCTGGCCGCACCGGGCATGGAGCGGGCCCGACAGGCCATCGAGTTCATCCTCCGGCAGCAGGAGCCGTATCCCGCCTTCGTGCTCAGCCGGCACTGGGAGTTGCTGCAGGTGAATGCCGGCGCGAAACGATTCTTCAACTACCTGCGGGGCGGGGCGCGGACCCACTCCAACATCCTCCGCGAGGTCTTCGATCCGAAGGCCCTCCGGCCGCTCGTGGTCAACTGGGATGAAGTGGCCGGCGATCTGATCCGGCACCTTCACAACGAAGTCGCGGCGGCGCCGTCCGACACGAAGGCCGCCGCGCTCCTCGAGGAGATGCTCGCCTATCCCGGCGTTCCTTCCGCCTGGCGCAACAGCGATTTCCATCAACCATCGACGCCGCTATTGACCGCCGTCTACCGGAAGGGAGAGCAGGAGCTGCGCTTCTTTTCGACGATCACGACCTTCGGGACGCCCCAGGACGTGACGCTGGACGAGTTGCGCATCGAGTGCTCGTTTCCCGCCGACGAAGGGACTGAGCGGATTTGCCGCGAGCTCGCGGCCGGCGCGTGAGGGATCTAGAGGTCACGGCTCCGCGCCCAGTGCCAGCAGGGCCACGGCCACGGCCACCCGGCGATCGAGGATCGACTTGTCGTCGATGGTGACGTCGAGCACGTCGCGCTCGCCGTCAGCGCTGGGGCGGCGGAGGATCGTCCCGACGTCGCCGCCGAGGTAGCGGAGGCGGAGGTTCGACTCGTAGAGGGCGTTGAACTTGCCGAGGACCTTGCGGGCCATGGCCGCGGTGAGCGATTCCTCGATGGCCACGCCGATGGGCCGGTCGTCGCTGGCCGAGAGGATGTGCCAGCGGTTGCGGCCCAGGCGCGAGAAGACGCTGCGGCGGACGCGGGCCAGGGTGTGCCCGTCGGGCGTGGCCACAATGTACGTGGCCACGGGGAAGCTCAGGTTCGACTGTTGGGCGATGGTCAGCATGGGATGGATACCGCTGAAGAGCGTGACCTTGATCGGCGGCACGAGCATGGCGATGATCACGGCGAAGGCCGCGCTGAGCATCAATGCCAGGACGGCGGCGACCATGCGGCTCTCGGCCAGGAGAAACGTCACCGCCGCCAGCCCGGCCACGCCCACGATGGCCGAGACCAGGGTGGCCACGATCGGAACGACGCTGGCGAAGCTGCGGTACGAGAAGAGCACCTCGCCGCCGTCGGCCCGCACGTGCGCGGTCTCGCCTCCCGGCATGCCGCTCATGAAGTGAAAGCGTGTGCGGGAGAAGGGCTGCTTCTCCGGCTCGGGGTCGCGATCCGTCGAGCGCGCATGGGGCGGCGGAAGCGCCACCGCCTCGGAGAGAGGCTCGGTGGGCGGCTCGTCGCGGATGGCCTCCGTGGGTGCGTCCGATGCTTCGTCCGAGGCTGCGTCATCGGACGCTACGGCCTTCGACGCTGTGTCGTCCGAAACTTCCTCAGCGTGAGGAAGGGACGCCTCCTCCTCCGGGACTATTTTTTTTTTAAGTCGTCCTCGGACAGCTTCTCGTGGGGCTGGGTGGCGAAGGGGTAGGAGCGATTCTGCGTCGTCGGCTGCACCAGGTCGCCGCTGTCGGCGGTGAAAGTCGGCGTCGAGCCCAGGGAACCGTTGGAGGCTGAGAGGACGGCCGGCTCCGCGACGCCTTCTTCCGCCGGTGCGTCGGCCTCGGTGGGAAGCTCCTCCGAGAAGCGCCCGTGGCTGTTGCCCATGCGGACCTTCGCGCCGTGGGTGAGGGGCGCCACCCGGACGCGCTTTCCATTCACGTACGTGCCGTTGGCGCTGGCCAGATCGTGCAGCACGAAGAACCCGCGCTCGAAGACGATCTCGGCGTGGTGCCGGGAGACCTTCGGGTCGCGGAGGATGATGTCGTTTCCGGGATCGCGGCCGACGGTAAACGGACGATGGGTCTGCAGGCGGTAGCTGCGTTCCGTCCCGTCAAGGCCGACGAAGAACAATTTGGCCATTGGCGCCCGATTCTAGCCGAACTCAGCGTACCTCGCTCATTAGGCCCCCCGGCGGGCCCTGAATCTGGGTCACCAGGTCGTCGATCGAGACCGGTTTGGTCAGCCAGCAGCGAATCCGCGGGTCGAGGGGCACGTCCTCCGGCGCCGGCCGCCCGCTGATGACGATGATGGGGATTCCGGGCATCTGTCTCTCCCGGCTCAGCCGGTCCAGGACCTCGCCGCCGTCCATCAGCGGCATGAGCCAGTCGAGCAGGATGACGTCCGGCCGGTCCCGGGAGATCCTCTCCACCGCTTCGGCCCCGTTCGCGGCCAGTTTCACCTCGAAACCCCGCTGATTGAGGCCGATGGCGTAGAGTCGGCGCACGTCGGAGTCGTCCTCGACGATCAGAACACGGGCCTTGTCCATGCGCCGGGAACCTGCAGGTTTGTTGCCTGGAGGGCGAGCGGGGGACGGCGAGCGGCGAGCGGGACGGCGAGCGGCCGCCGGGACATCCGATAGATGCGTCATCCCGCTCCCCGCTCCCCGCTCCCCGCCCCCCGCTCGCCCGTTTACAATGCGCCTCCATGCGAGCTGGGTGGAACGAATACTTCATGGGGATCGCGCACCAGGCGGCGACGCGCTCGACGTGCGCGCGGAAGCATGTCGGCGCGGTGATCGTGCGGGACCGGACCGTCCTTTCGACGGGATACAACGGCTCGATCCGGGGACTGCCGCATTGCGAAGACGTCGGCTGCGTCATGGAAGACGGGCACTGCATCACCACCGTGCACGCCGAGGCGAATGCCATCCTGCAGGCGGCCAAGAACGGCGTAGGGGTCGACGGCAGCGAGCTGTACACCACCGCCTCGCCCTGCTGGAACTGCTTCAAGCTCATCGCCAACGCCGGCATCCGCCGCATCTACTTCGGTGAGTTCTACCGCGATGAGCGCTCCCGCGACGTCGCGCAACAGGTGGGCATCGAGCTGATCGACCTGCAGATGCCGGCGAAAGAGAGAACGAGTGATTAGTGGTTAGTGGTTAGGAGAGCAGGGACATTCATCCTAACCACTACCCACTCTAACCACTACCCACTAACCACTACCCACTACCCACTAACCACTACCCACTAACCACTACCCACTAACCACTACCCACTACCCACTAACCACTACCCACTAACCACTAACCACTACCCACTAACCACTACCCACTAACCCACTTACACCTCCATGCTCATCCTCGCTGCCGACACGTCCCTTCCGCTGCTCTCCGTGGCGCTGTTGCGCGACGAAGCGCTGCTTGGCGCGCTGTCGCTGGAGGGGAAGGGCTCGCGGAACGAAAAGCTGCTGCCGGCCATCGACTGGCTGCTGACCGAGTCGGGGATCGACCGGCACGACGTCGAGCTCTTCGCCGTCACGCGTGGCCCGGGCTCCTTCACCGGGGTGCGCATCGGCCTGGCCACGCTGCAGGGCATGGCCATGGCCCTGGGCAAGCCGCTCTGCGCGATGTCGACGCACGAGGCCATCGCCCTTGGCGAGGAGCCGGTACATCCGAAGCAGAAGACGCTGATCTACGACGACGGAGGCCGCGGGGAGTGGTATGTCTCGCTCTTCGAGGGGGCCGTCGAGCGCGTGCCGCCGCGGCTGGCCACGACGGCGGAACGGGACGAACTGGCGCAGGACGCGGCGCTGACGGTGTCGATCGCGGACTTCCTGCAGCACGGCAACGTCGCCACCGGCTGTGCGCGCCGGGCACGGGAGATCGAGCGCGCCGGGGTGGGGGAGCGGTACCGCGACGTGACGCCCATCTACGTCCGGCTCGCCGAGGCCGAGGTCAAGCTGCAACAGCGCCCATCGTGAGCACGGACGACATCGTCTTCGCCGTGGCCGTTCCGGCCGACATCGACGCCATCCACCAGCTCGAAGTGGCGGCCTTTCCCGCGCCGTGGCGCCGGGAGTTCTTCGAGAGCGAGCTCCAGGCCAGCGGCCGCCTCTGCCTCACCGCCAAGCGACGCGGCGTGCTGGCCGGCTACCTCTTCGCCATGTGGTTCTTCGACGAGATGCACGTGAACAAGATCGCCGTGGACGAACACCTCCGCCGGCAGGGCATTGCCCTGGAACTGATGCAGCGCTGCCTCGCCTTCGCCCGCGAGCACGGCGTCCGCACCATCTCACTCGAAGTGCGCAAGTCGAACCGCGGGGCCCAGGACTTCTACGAGCACCTCGACTTCGAAGCCCTCTACGCCCGCCCCCGCTACTACCCCGACGGGGAGACGGCCGTGGTCATGGTGAGGAAGGTGTAGGAGAGTGCGGAGTGCCGAGTGCCGAGTGCCGAGGGGCATGAGGCATGAGTAATGGGGCATGAATGGCCTCCGTGAGGTGTCTCGGTGCTCGCTTCGGCCCCGCGATGAGACACCCGAGGCAAGCCCCAACGTCACTCATGCCTCGTCACTCATGCCGCATGCCGGTCTCGGCACTCGGCACTCGGCACTCATTCCACCCACCGCACCCGGTACGACTCCGAAGGGCGGATGGCGTCGACGAGCGCGGTCTGCAGCTCGGAGGGCGAGACGTCATGCGACCACTTGCGTTTCATCTTGGCCAGCTCCGCCGCGGGGGGCATGTCGAAATGCTGTTCCTCGGAACGGAGGGTCAGGGCCAGCGGGTCGGGGGAGATCCAGCGTCCTTCCAGCGATTGCGCTGCGTCCAGCAGGCCGGCGTGGCGGATGACCACCAGGTCGTCGCCGCGTTTCTCGAAGTGCTCGTTGCCGACGATGGCGTGTGGTGTGTGGACGGTGATCTCGGCGGGGAAGGGGTTGTAGACCAGGTCGAAGAGCTCGTCCACCGGGACGGACTCGCCCTCCTTTCGCTGCAGGCGCTCCGTCACGGCGGACATGGCCGTTCGGGCGCCGGTGATCAGCGCGTCCTCTTCGTCGTCGGTGGCATGGGCCTTCTTGTCGTCATCCTCGGACAGCAGGGCGAACGCATGCTCGGCCATCTGCGGGTGTGCGTCGATCCACTGGTAGAGGCGCGACATGCGATTGAGATAGTTCGTCACGTCATGCGACCAGAGATCGAGCACGCGCTCCACCGTGTCGCGTTGCTGGCGCGAGGCGCGCGGCGAGGCGCCGGGATAGATGGCCAGTTCGGTCCAGCCGTAACCTTTGTTGATGGTGACGGTCATGGGCAGGTCGCCGAAGAAGCGCGCCAACTGGTCGCGGTCGAAGACGGCCGACCGTTCCGAGCGGACGAGCTCTCCATACTCGCGTTCGAGCACGGAGCGCTCGGAGTCGGGACTCACCTGCTGGTAGCGCAGGCTCCAGTCGTCGCGATTGTTGAGGATGGCCTCACGGACCGGGGCCAGCCGCAGGCGAATGGCTTCATCGCCGTACGCCTTGTCCATCTCCGTCACGCTCGTCACGCGGACCCGGGAGGGATCGCGGTCGAGATCGAGCCGCACGAAGTAACGGACGGGGGCGCGCACGCCGCACGCCGTCAGGGAGAGGGAGAAGAGAAGCAGCAGCAGGCGTTTCATCGTCATGCTTCCTCCTTGATCGCCGTGATCGGATCGAGGCGCGAGGCGGCGCGGGCCGGATACCACGCCGCCAGGATGGAGAGGCCGACGGCCACGACGTTCACGCCGAGGACGTCCTGGGGATCGAGGCGGAACGGCAGGTAGGCCATGAAGTAGATGTCCCGGGGTAGGGGAATGAGCTGGAAGCGGTTCGCTGCCCAGGCCAGGCCGATGCCCCCGAGGTTGCCGAGGAGCGTGCCGGTGATGCCGATGAGCAGGCCGACTTCGAGAAAGATGATCAGAATGGACCGCTCGCTCGCGCCGAGCGTGCGCAGGATGCCGACGGACGGCCGCTTCTCCAGGACCAGCATCGAGATCGACGAGATCAGGTTCAGGGCCGCCACGAAGACGATGAGCGAGACGGTGGCGAACATCACCATCTTCTCAAGCCGGAGGGCCAGGATGAGCGGCCGGTTGATCTCCTTCCATGTCTTTACCTGGACGGTGGGGAAGAGTGCCTGCAGCGCGCGTTGCAGCGTCTCGGCGCGGTCTGCATCGCCCCACGTTTCGATGGCCGTCGGTTTTTCGTTCGTGCCGAAGAGCTCTTCTGTTTCGGCGAGGGAGAGATAGGCGTCCGCGGCGCGCTCGTCCGTCCCCGTGGCGCGCAACCCGGCGATGCGGTACTTCCGCCAGACCGGCATCGGCCCGAACGGCGTGAGCCGCGTGCGCGGCGCAACGGCCACCAGCGTCCCGCCGCGGTCGAGGCCCAGCGACGCCGCGTAGTCGCGGGTGACTTCGACGTCGCCTCTAGCGATGGCCGCGCCGGCGTCCGACCGGATGCGCATGGGCCGGCCGCGCCGTTCCTCTTCGTTGGCTCCCCAGCCGATGCCGGCCACGGTCGGCCGCACGTCGCGCGCGCCGAGACGCTTGGCGGCGGCCACGATGGCCGCGGAGGCGGAGAGCGTCACGCTGTCGCCCGGCTCGATGAGGAGCTGCGCGCTCGACGCGATCAGCCGCTGCTTGATCTGTTCCTGGAATCCGCTGAGGAGGGCGATGGAGATGATCAGGGCGAACACGCCGATGGCCAGCCCCAGCATGGAGATCAGGGTCAGCATCGCCGTATGCATGCGCCGGCGCGCGAACCAGAAATAGCGGCGGGCAACCCGGAGCTCGATGGGCATGCGCCTGCGACGCTACCACGACCGGAAAGGACGACGGGACATGAAGGGCGAAGGGCGAAGGATGAAGGGCGAAGGGCGAAGGGCGAAGGGACCTCCGCGGTCTCCGCGATCTCCGCGTGACCCGTCCCTCGTCGTTTCTTCTCTCGGGTACAGCGCACCCGCGCTCTGTTGGGTTTCGGGATGACAGCCTTTCTCCGGTCCCCCTTCGCCCTTCCTCCTTCGCCCTTCGCCCTTAAGATGCCTCGATGCGCCGTGCTGCCGTCCTCTTCGTCCTGCTCGCTCTGCTCTACTGTGGCGCGGGCCTGCTCCCGGGGCGCGTGCTCGGACCGGTGGACATGGTCGCGGATGCCGGGGCGTGGAAGGGCGACCTCGTCTCGCGCGTGCGGGTGTCGAACTCGCTGCTCTCCGACGTCGTGACGCAGTTCATGGCCTGGGACGCCGAGACGCTCCGGCTGCTGCGCCTTGGAGAGATGCCGTGGCGCAATCGCTGGGCGGGAGAGGGCGCTCCGCTCTTCGCCAACCCGCAGACGGCGCTGCTCTCGCCGTTTACCTGGCCGCGGCTGCTCTTCGGCGACACCGGGTGGGCGCTGTGCGCGATCCTACGCTTCGTCGTCGCCGCGCTCTCGATGCGCTGGCTGGCGCGGGCCATGGGAGCGACGCCGTTCGCGGCGACGCTCTCCGCGTTCGTCTACGCCACGTCCGGATATGCCGTGTTGTGGCTGCTCTATCCGCTCGCCAACGTCGTGGCCGTCCTCCCCGCCCTCGGCGCGGCGGCGCTGGAAGGACGCAGGGGGCTGGTCGTGCTCTTCGCCGCCCTGGCCACGATCGGCGGCCATCCGGAGACGCTGTCCTGCGGGGTGCTCGGGATCGCGGGGCTGGTTTGGTGGGCGAGCGGGTTGCGGCGAGCGGCGGGCGGTGGCTCGAGCGGGTCAACCACGTCTACGGGGGTTCGGCACGACGCGGTCGTGCCCTACGCCGGTCTCCCGCTCGCCGCTCCACGTTCGCTCCTCTCCATTGCACTCGCAGCCCTCGGTGGCTTCCTCCTTTGCGGCGTCGTGCTCGTTCCCTTCTTCCGGATTCTGTGGGCGAGCGACGCGCGTGTCGTGCGGGTGGCGGCGACTCCTCCCGGCGTTCGCTGGAGCGGAATCGCAGGCACGATCCTTCCCGGCTTCCTCGGCTCGCCGCTGAAGGGCGAGCTCGATCTCACCGCCCTGCAGCCACTGCCGGAGAACTTCATCCTCCGGAGCGAGGCGTTCGTCGGCCTCATCGTCCTCGTGGCCATCGCGCTGGCCTGGCGCCGCCTCCCGCCGCTCTTCCGTCGCGGGCTGATCATCGCCCTGATCGGGTTCGTGCTCTCGCTCCGGCTGCCCGGTCTCCGGCTCATCTCGAGAGTCGTGCCGGTGGTCATCGAATACATGACCGTCGTCTTCGCGCTGTTCACTTCCGCGGCTGCGGGGCCGGCGCTGGAGGGGGTTGGAGGCGGGTCCCAGGTCACGGGTAACGGGTCCCAGGTCACGGGTAACGGGTCCCAGGGCGACGGTACCCGGTACCCGTCACCCGGTACCAGTTCATCCGTGATCGCCTACACCCTGATAGCTGCCGGCCTCGCGCTCGCCCTCGGCGGCGCGTTCGTGGCCCTCCCCGCCGCACGCCCGGCGCTTACGTCGTTCGCCCGTGCGGGGATCACGCGACTGCGCGCGCGCGGTGTGCTGCAAAAACCAGCCGCCGTCTACGAGGAACGGCTGGAGGGCTATCTCGCCGGTGCGAGCACGACGGCCGTGCGGCGTGCGCTGATTCCGGGCCTCTGCTGGGCCGCGGCCGGATTCGCCCTCGCCAGGCGCCGCCGTCGCCTCCTCATCGCCGCCGCGGCCGCCGAGCTGCTCGCCTTCGGCCTCGGCTTCAATCCGGCCGTGGCCCGGGTGACGGCGATTCCTCCGCCCCTCGCGCAGTTGCAGCGGCTCGATCCGGCCCACGAGTACTTCGCCGCATCGAGCCTCGCGGTCTTCCCGGCCAACCTCGGCACGCTCTATGGCGTCCGCGATGCCGTGTCGTACGACTCCCTCCAGTCGCGCCCACGCGTCGAGGCCCTCGCCGCCGCCGGCTACGACCGCGTCACGCAGTCCCTTCCCCCAACGCCGAACCCCGCCCTGGCCCGCCTCGGCGTCCGCTGGCTCGTGACGCCGTCCGGGGTCGTCGAAGTGCCGAACGCGCAGCACCCGCCGCCGCCGAGGAACGATCCGCCGGAGGGGCTCGGGTGGGGGGTGGCGGTCACGCTCGTCGGTGCGGTCGTATCGGTCGTCGCCTGCCGGCTGTCGGCGCGGTGACTCGATCGGCTCCATCCCGCTACCGATGCCTCATGCCCTACTCAGTACTCGGCACTTCGGTACTCGGCACTTCGGTACTCGGCACTTCGGTACTCGGCACTCGGCACTCAGCACTTGGCACTCAGCACTTGGCACTCAGCACTCGTCACTTCACCGGCCTCATCAGCGGGAACAGGATCACGTCCCGGATGGATGCGGAGTCCGTGAGGATCATGGCCAGGCGGTCGATGCCGATGCCTTCGCCGCCGGTGGGGGGCATGCCGTACTCCAGGGCGTTGACGTAGTCGTCGTCGGCCTGGTGCGCTTCGTCGTCGCCGTGCTCGCGCTCGGCGATCTGTTGCGCGAAGCGGCGGGCCTGCTCGTCGGCGTCGTTGAGCTCCGAGAACGCATTGGCCACTTCCATTCCGCCGACGTAGAGCTCGAAGCGCTCCACGTAGTTCGGGTCGTCCTTCCGCTGCTTCGACAGTGGTGAGACCTCGGTGGGGAAGTCGGTGATGAACGTCGGCTGGATGAGGTGCTCCTCGGCGATGGACTCGAACAGCTCGGCGATGAGCTTCCCGTCGTTCATGGCCTCGACCTGCTGCCGCGGCGTGAGCGACGTTCCCTCCGTGCCGTCCGCCTTGACCGGCTTGTGCTCGCCGTACTTGAGGACGAGCTCGACGAGGTGCTTCCGGTCGCTCAACTGCTCCGCGGCGATCGCTCCGTTGCTGAAGTGAGCGATCGCTTCCTTCATCGAGAAGCGGGCGAAGGGCCGGGCGAAGGAGATCTCCGTGCCGCGGTACGTGACCGTCTCCTTCCCGTGCACGGCGCGCGCGAGGCCGTTGAACAGGTCCTCGGTTTCGTCGATGAGGACTTCGTAATCGGCGTAGGCCTGGTAGAACTCCAGCATCGTGAACTCGGGGTTGTGGCGCTGCGAGATCCCCTCGTTCCGGAAGTTGCGGTTGATCTCGTACACGCGCTGCAGGCCGCCCACGATGAGGCGCTTGAGGTAGAGCTCCGGCGCGATGCGGAGGAAGAGGTCGATGTCCAGGGCGTTGTGGTGGGTGACGAACGGCCGGGCCGCCGCGCCGCCGGCGATGGGCTGCATCATCGGCGTCTCCACTTCGATGAAACCGTGGCCGTCGAACCAGTCGCGGATGTATTTCACGATCCTGGCCCGCGTCAGGAAGGTCTGCTTCACGTCGTCGTTGACGATGAGGTCGACGTAGCGCTGGCGGTAGCGCTGCTCCATGTCCGTCAGGCCGTGCCACTTCGAGGGCAGCGGCCGCAGGGCCTTGACCAGGAAGTGCAGTCGCGTCGCCTTCACCGACAGCTCGTTCGTCTTCGTGCGAAAGACCGTCCCCTCCACCGCCACCCAGTCGCCCGCGTCGAGGTTCTCGTACAGGCTCCAGTCGCGCTCCGGCACGGAGTCCTTGCGCACGTAGGCCTGCACGCGCCCGGTCTTCTCCGAGAGCACGAGGAACGCCGCCTTGCCGAAGGCGCGGATGGTCATGATCCGGCCGGCGATCTTCACGTGCGGCTGTTCCGCCTCGAGCTCGTCGTGCGACCTCGGGTCGTACTTGGCCACCAGATCAACGACCGTCGTGTCGACCTCGGCCGTCGTGGGGAAGGCGTCGAATCCAAGCTCCGCGATACGGGCCAGCTTCTCGCGCCGGACGCGGATCAGCTCGGACTCTTCGACTTCGGGCTCGGCGGGCTTGGTCGGTTGATCGGTCACATTCCACTCCGCGAGAGTCCTGAGTGACTCAGCACTCGGCACTCACAACTTCGTCAATGCTTCGACGGTCTCTTCGAGGAGTGCCATCGAGATCGAGAATGACATTCTGAGGTGTCCTTCGCCCTCGGCGCCGAAGACGACACCGGGGACGCTGGCGATGGAGGTGCGGGCCAGGAGGGTCTCCATAGCCTGCCACGAGTCGCCGCAGAGGCGGGCGCGGACGTCGGGGAAGAGATAGAAGGCGCCGTGCGGCGCGGTCAGGCGGAGGCCGGCCTTGTTGAGCGCGTCGACGAGGAGGTCACGGCGCTTGAGGTACTCCTGGCGCACGCCGTCGAGGAACTCTCCTCCCCCGGCGATGGCGGCGGCCGCCGCGAACTGCGTCGGCGTCGAAACTCCGTTGATCGAGTTCAGTACGAGTTTGCGGATCGGCCCCATGAACACTTCATCGGCCACGACGTACCCGATGCGCCAGCCGGTCATGGCAAAGCTCTTGGAGAGCGTGAAGATGCTAATGGTGCGTTCGGCCATGCCCAGGAACGTGGCCAGGGAGACGTGCCCGCCGTCGTACACGAGGTCCTCGTACGCCTCGTCGCTGATGACCACGAGATCGTGGGCCACGGCAAACTCCGCCACGCTGCGAAGCTGCTCGCGGCTGAGGACGTTGCCGGTGGGATTCGACGGCGTGTTGACGTAGAAGAGGCGCGTCCGGGACGTGACCCGCTTCTCCAGCACCGCGCGAATGTCGTTTCCTTCCAACTCGTCCCACGGCACACGCACGGGCGTGCCGCCGGCGAAGTTGATGTGGTCGGCGATCGGCGTCCAGTACGGCGAGAAGAGCATCACTTCGTCGCCCGGATCGACGACGGCCTGGAAGGCGCAGAAGAGACCGTGAGCGCCGCCGCTGGTGACGATGAGGTTCGAGGTCTCGACGGTCAGGCCGTTCTTCGCCGCGAGCTTCGTCCGGATGGCGTCGAGCAGCGCGGTCGTCCCGGAGGACGGAGCGTAGCGGGTCTCGTTCGCGTCGAGGGCGTTCTTCATCGCGTCCTTGATGAAGTCTGGCGTCGGCAGGAACGGCTCGCCCCCTTCCAGCCGCAGGACGCGGACCCCGCGCGCGGTCATCTCCAGCACGCGGTTGCGGATCCGGACGATGTCGGAAAAACCGAGACGGGAGATGCGCTCGGCGGGGCGGAGGGACGTGGTGGTCGTCGTCAAAGCGCGCGGATTGTAATGGACGACGCAAGTAACGGCGAGCGGAGGGTGTTCTGGACCAGTACGGGATCGAGGCAGTCAGTCGCGTTCTAGCCAGCCGGTAAGCGGTCGAGCCAATAGCCGGGTTGGCGACGATGGTGGGCGACAGCGATGATCAGGAGGACGTCGTCAGACTGCGCATAAATGATCCTGTAAGGGAAGTCGAGCATCGACAGCGCGCGACCTTCCCCTCGATGCGCGGTCCCATGTTCGGGTGTTCCAGGAGGAGAAGCACTTTCTCGTCGAACAGATTGATGAAGGCGTCACCGTAACCGCGGCGTGCTGCCTCGATTTGAGTCGACGCTTCGACGAGCTCGCGTCTAGCCGCGGCGAGCAGTCTGAGACGCAACATTCCTCACGGCCCGCCGGGCATGCTCCAATGCCTCTTCCAGCGACACCGTCTCTGCGTCGCCACGCTCGTATTCGGCCAAACGCTGCGCGGCGACCGCTGCCCACTCCTTGGCAATCTGCCGCTCTTCGCTGCTCTGAAGGCTCGAAAACAACTCCTCGGCGAGCCGGCTTCGTTCTTCAAACGGCAGTTGAATCGCCTCGGCCAGTACCTCTTCCACGGCGCGCGTCATGCCGCGATTCTACCGGGGCGCCACGGAACCCGGTAGTCGATCGTTCAATCCTCGGCGAGCGGGAGGCGGCAAGCGGCGAGCGGGCCGGGTAACAAGTGCTGGTTCCGCGGGCTACTGCTTCTTGCCGGGCGGCGTCGGCGTGGCCGGCGCCGGGGGTGCCGGTGACTGGACCTTCGTCGAGTCGGTCGGTGCGTTGGGAGCGGGGTACGGCGTCTCGACGTAACCGGCGGGTGCCGCTTCGAAGCGCATGCTCTCGCGGGCGTGCAGGTCGGGGTAGGCCTTGATGAAGGCGACGTCGACGAGGCGGCTGTCGAGGATACGGGGGTTCACCCGCACGTCGAGGAGGTGATGGTTGATGAGGAAGGCCTTGCTGTAATAGTTGATGGCGGAGGCGGCGTTCCCGCTCTTCTCGGAGATGAGGCCGAGCTGGAAGAGGGCCGAGGCGTGGCCCGGCTTGTAGTGGACCGTGCGGAGGTAGGCCACGCGGGCGCCGCCGAGATCGCCGAGCGACTCGCGCACCAGCCCTAGGTTGTACCAGGCGGGATAGAAGGCCCGGTCGGAGCTGACGGCGCGCTCGAACTCCACGGCCGCGTCCTTCGGGAAACCCTTCTCCACGAGCGCCGCACCAAGGTCGTTGTGGACGGATGCTGCCTCGGGGTTGGCGCGGAGCTGGTCGAGGTCCCGCTGGATGCGTGCGTCCAGCGCGTTCCCCTGCGGGTTCAGATACTTCGTGTAGAAGATCCTTCCCTCGTACGGGTTCTTCTCGTTGTGGAAGCTGACGCGATGGGAGAGGGAGAGGCAGCCGGTCAGGGCCAGGGCCGTCAGGGCAGTCGTCAAGACTCGTTTCATTCTCGTTCCTGAAGTGGTTTCGCTTTCAGCTTCACCTTGCCGTCCACCACGTCGACCCGGAAAGCGACGGCGTCGACCTGGTATTTCGAACGAACGACCTCACTCTGCTTCTGCACCATGGCCGCGAGCTGCTCGACCGTCACGTTCGAAGCCTTCCCGAGCTTCTGATGCTCCTGCTCGATCTGGCTGTAGAGGCGTTGGATCTCCTCGCCGTTCGAGCCGCGCGTCACCCTGACATACGGATCAGCGCCGTCGGACGTTACGGACTCGCGTGCGGCACGCGGCGAGGGGGGCGGGGGCGGCGGGGCCGGCTCGGCGGTCAGGGCGGCCTGCCGCCGCCGGAAGTCGAGCGGTCCTTCCTCGCGCTCGCGCATCTTGCGGGCCCACATCTCACGGAGCTGGTTGAAGCGGGTCAGCAGCGTGCTCAGGCGGAAGCGCCGCGTGTTGTCGCGGATCTTCTGCTTGCTGAGCTCGTAGATGAAGATCTCCAGGTTCCGCCGGTCCTGCATGGGCGGGTACTTGGTGATCCCGGCGAAGAACTGGTCGTACTTGTTCTTCAGGATCCGGATGTCTTCTTCGAGCTTCTCGAGCTCTTCGTCACGGCTGAACTTGGCCATCGGATGCAGCGCTTACAATACGCGCCTTGATGTTCGTTGTCCGATGTTCGTTGATGGGATGATTGCAGGTTGCCATCCGGCAGGCGACTGTGACGGATAACGACCAACGAACAAACGATCAATGACCAACGGACAACGAAAGGACATGACTAGAACACCGGCGGTGCCGCCCGATTCCGCCCTCCGGGCGATTCCGGCGGTGGAGCGCGTCCTTTCCGGGGCGGCTCTGGCGCCGTTGATCGGAAGCTACGGCCGTGCCCGGGTCAAGGAAGCGCTGACCGCTCACCTCGAAACCCTTCGCGCGGAGCGCGCCTCGTGGGATGAGCCGGCTGCCGTGGCCGCCATCACGGCTGCGGTGGCCCAGGCCACCGGCTCCACGCTGCGGCGGGTGATCAACGGCAGCGGCGTGATTATCCACACGAACCTCGGCCGGTCGCCCATCGGTGCGGCCCTCTGGCAGCGGGCCGCGGACATCGGCACGGGCTACTCGAACCTGGAGTTCGACCTCGGCGAAGGGGAACGGGGAGCGCGGGACGAGCACCTCTCCTCCCTCTGCCGCACCCTCTTCGGTTGCGAGGCGGCCATCCTCACCAACAACAACGCCGCCGGGACGCTGCTGGCGCTGGCAGCCGTGGCGTCCGGCAAGGAGGTCGTCGTCTCCCGCGGTGAGCTCGTCGAGATCGGCGGGGCGTTCCGCGTGCCCGACGTCATCCAGCAGGGTGGGGCGAAGCTGCGGGAAGTGGGGACGACGAACCGGACCCGCGCCGCGGACTATGCCGATGCCGTCAGCCGCCGTACGGCGGCGCTGTTGCGCGTGCACCGCTCCAACTTCGACATCGTCGGCTTCACGGAGACGCCCTCGATCGCGGAGCTCGTGAGTGTGGCACGCACGAAGCAGCTTCCCCTGCTGTACGACGAGGGGAGCGGCCGCGTGGTCGACCTCGAGCCGTACGGCTTCGCCCGCGATGCCACGTTGCGCGAGCTGATCGCGGCCGACGTCGACCTCGTCCTGTGCTCGACGGACAAGCTCATCGGCGCGACGCAGGGCGGCCTGATCCTCGGCCGCGCCGATCTCATCGCCCAATGCCGCAAGCACCCGCTCCTGCGTGCCCTCCGGGCCGGCAAGGAGTCGTACACCATCATTGCCGAGACCCTGCGCGCCTTCGCCACCGGCACGCACGAGCGCGAGATCCCCATTTACGAGATGCTGGCCGCCCGCCCCGACGCCCTGCGCGCCCGCGCCGAGGAGCTCACGCGCGGGACTGCCGCTCGCGTCGTGGCCAGTTCCTGTGCCCTCGGCGGCGGAACGACCCCCACGGAGACGATTCCCTCCATCGCCGTCGAAGTCCCGGGCAACGCCGCTGCTCTGCAGGAGCGCCTGCTGCGGAACGATCCGCCCATCGTCGGGCGGATCGTCGACGATCGCTTCCTCATCGACATGCGGACGTTGCTGGCGGAGGACGTGGGGATTCTTGCGCAGGCGCTCCGGGAACTCCTTTCGGACCAGCACTCCCGGCGCTAAGTCCCGGGCACACTGCGCCGGTTTTCCTGGATGGTGCGCTTTTGTTGGATGGTGAGACCTATCCCCGGCCGGCGAGGAATTCTCGGCCGCGCGAAGAAGACGCTGCTGTCCGAGGACTTCCATGACGTGGCCCGGACGCTTCGCGATCCCGGTTCGTATCTGTATGCGTGAGACTCGGAGCGTTCGCCTTCATTCTCCTCGCCTCCGCGTTCGCTAAGGCGGACATCCCTATCGGCACGGCCGCGATCGGGCCGACTCCGGAGAAGGTCGATCGGCCGTGCCTGGCTGCTGCGGGCGATGGCTATCTGGCCTTCTGGCCAGAGGGCGATCCGGGCGCTGTGACCCTGCGCGGTGTACGGCTGGACGCGACCGGTGGCCTGCGCGGCAGCAGTTTCGACGTCGGCGCCGCGGACTTCGGCGTCGCCCCGTTGCAGTGTGGCGCGTCGGACGGAGCGTCGGCCTTTCTGTTGTGGCAGTCGTACGCGCAGAGTGGACGGTGGTCACGCCACATGGCGCGCGTTGATGCCGATGGCGCCGTGACACTTTTTTCCGCTCTCCCCCCGACGACGGAGCTCGGGACCAGGGCCATGGGGGCCGCCGCAGGTGGCGGGAACGTGATGGTCGTTTACGCGGATGACAATCACACCCTCACCGCGACTCTCCTCGACCGCAATGGTACCCTCCTGCGCAGCCGCCTGCCGGTTGCCGAGACTGGTGAAGGGACCATCGCCACGCTGGATGTGGCCTGGGTGGGCGGTGACGCATTCATTCTCGGCTGGATCGACGTTGACCACTGCGTGCGGTTTGCCCGGCTGCTCGCGAATGACGTGGCCGCTGGCAATGTGACCTTTGCCGACGCCAACCCGCGCCTGTCATGGAACGGGCACGACTATCTGCTCGCATGGCAACGCCAGGCGTATTACTACGAACCGGTTCCATATCTCCCGTTCGGCACGCTGATCAATGAGCTTTTCGCCCAGCGCTTTACGGCCGGCCTGACATCCGCGGGCGCCGAGATCGCGTTACAGACGGTCGGCAAGGCCACGGCGGTGGACCAGGAGATCACGCGGTCGGGCGGCCTATCGCTCGTGTCGTGGCATGACTCCGTCCAGGGAACTGCCTGGGCGCGCATCGATGACAGCGGTGCTCGGCTCGACCCTCTCAACGGCAGCAGCGTTACAGGTTTTTACTCCCCGGCGTTGGCGGCCGCCGTGCCGGGCGGCTGGTTGCTCATGTCGAGCAACGCCATCGGGTGGGTCGGTCTCAACGGCGCGGCCAGCCAGCCGACTCTCCTCACCCGAGCAACCGCACATCTCGAGAGCTTGACGATCGCGCAGCTACCGCTGTTCACGTACAAGCGCACGGGTGATCCCCTCGCCTACATTGGCATCCTGCCGCAGCAGCACCGCCGCACGTCTTCGCGTTAACCGCCGGTTGCCTCATAACCGGTGAGCATCGATACGATCTGCGCGCGCGCTTCGTCGGCCAGCTTCTCCTTCTCGCGCACGGAGATGTTCTCCGTGGCGATGGGCGTGCCGGCGCGGATGGTCACCCGGCCCGGTTTGACGGCGCGCGCGCCGACGGGGAAAACGTCGAACGTCCCGTCGACGGCCATGGGCACGATCTCCAGGCCGGAACGGATGGCCAGGAGGAACGCGCCGCGCTGGAACTGCCGCAGGGTTCTCTCCCGCGTCCGCCCCTCCTCGGGGAAGATGACGATGGTGTTGCCGCGGCGGATGCGCTCCCCGGCCTGGTCGAACGACTTCACGGCAGTCCGGCGGTTCTTCCGGTCGATGGGGATGAAGCCGGCCCGCGCCAGCGACCAGCCGAAGAGGGGGATCTTGAACAGGCTGACCTTGGCCATGAAGCGGATCGGCTGCGGCACCGCGGCCAGGATGCAGGGGATGTCGAAGTAGCTGTAGTGATTGGCCACGAGGATGTAACGCTTGGCGGGATCGAGCGTCTCCAGCCGCTCGCCGCCCAGCTCGATCCCCGCCGCCCGCACGATCGAGCGCGCCCACCAGCGGATGAGCGAGTCGATGGCCCGGGCCGACGACGAGAAGAGCGCGACGAGGATGACCCCCGAGGCGGCCGGGATCGTGACGAGGAGGGCGATGAACGCCGTCCAGAGCGTGCGCAGCATGCGGCGCGCAGTTTAACTGGACGGCGGCGGCTGGCGGCCAAGCGACGTTCAGGGGCGATACGTTACAAAGATTTCAAGCGCCTTGTCATGGCCCGCCGGATCGCCGCGAGCGGGGCGGCGTCGTCGAAAACGACGCTCCCGCTGCGGCGGACGACGCCGAGCTGGCGCCAGAGGGCCTCGAGGTCGGTGGTCTCCGGGCGGGCGCCGAGACGCTCGTGCAGATTCTCGAGGACCGGCATGCCGACGGTGGCGTCGCCGACGCGGAGGATCCGCATCTGCGGCCAGGTGCTCGATCCGGTTCCCCCTTCCGCGGCGATGGCACGGAGGGCGTCATCGAGCGACTTGCGATTGCCGCTCCTCTGCCGGATCTCGACATCCGCGAGGAGCCAGAAGAGGGCACCGCCCCAGTAGGTGCGGCCCCAGGTCGGCGTGCGGTCGAGGCCACGGTCGCCCGCCTGCGGCAGGCCTTTCGGCATCCCGTCGAGCATCCCCGACCACACCTCCGCTTCGGACAGGTTACCGGTACGGCCCCGCGCCAGCGGCTCCAGGTAGGTCGACAACCCCTCACCCATCCAGTCCAGCCCTTCGGTGACGTCGGGAAAGCCGAGGTGGAACATCTCGTGGGTCATCACCCAATCGGAGTGGAGGACCTCCGCGGTCACATCCGATCCAAGGCCCACCCGGATCAACCGGCCGTCGAAGGTCTGCCCTCCGCCGATCCGGCTGCCGGACCTCACCCGCAGATCGATCATCACCCGCTGGACCGGGAAGCGTCCGTAGACCGTCAGAACGGCCGTCGCCGCGTCATGCACCCACCCCTTGACGAGGGCGCGCGAGGGGGCAGGAACGTCGTCGAAGTGCCGGAGCGTGATCGTGCTGCCGCCGGCCGAGAGCAACGCGTCCGCGGCCACCGCCGGCTCGGAAGCGAGAAGAACAGAGAGGAGGACGAACGACGCGTGACGTTTCATTGCCTGTCATGCATGCGAACGCAATGCAGGGTGCACCGTCTCGACGAACCGCGCAACCCCGTCACCCCTCCGGATAGAACACGAACAGCGTGCAGCCGCCGGTGGAGCGCGGCGAGTGCGAGCTGCCGGCTGGGTAGTGGAGGAACGTGCCCGGACCGTGGACCGTGCCGCCGTCCTCGAAGTCGCCGCTGACAACGAAGACTTCCTCGGGGCCGGGAACGTGGTGGTCGAGCCCCGGCCACTGGCTCCCAGCGGGGAACTCCACCTGGAGAGCGCGCTTGACACCGCCGCCCCAGAGATCGCGGACGCAGACCTCGCCAAGCGTTCGGGGGGTGGCGTCGCGGGCGTGTCCCGATTCCGCGCCGCCGGTCTGGGGCGACTCTGAGACCGTGAGTCCGAGGCTTTTGCGGATGCGCTCGATCTGCGCGAAGTGCCGCTCCTGATGCTTCTGTGCGCGGTCGAGCAACTCGTGGATCGTGAGCGGCCCGAAGTCGGGGTGCATGCCGGTGCGGGAGCGCTCGGCCGGCGTGAAACCTTCGGCAAGCGCCAGCCTTCGGCGCCGGAAGAACGCGAGTTGCTCGACGATCGTGGCCAGCGGCTCGCCGCGGTGCGAGACCACATAGGCCTCCTGGTCGAAGCCCGCGAGCTGTGGCGTCTCCTTCGCCAGGATGTGCCGGAGGCGTGCGCCGGAGATTTCCTCGAAGTCGGCCAGGTGGGCGAAGATGTCGAAGATCGACCACTTACCGTCAGCTTCCGGCTTGCGGAGGTCGTCGTCGGAGATGCCGTGGATGGCGAGAAGGAGGCGACTGACGAAATCGTCGTTCATGGCCGCCCATCTTCGGTTACCGTATCCCGTGAGTCCAGCTCATTGCTTTGATGAAATCCCGGCTCATCGCGGCGGGCGTCACTCCGCGCAAGTACTCGCAGGTCATTCTCACCGAGGCCATCGTCGAGATGGTGAGGGCGGGGCTTGGCGTCGCCGCCCTGCCTCGGTGGACCGTTGCCCGAGAGCTGGAGAACGGCGCGCTGGCCGGCATCCGTTTCACGCCTCGAGGACTGCTGCGCCGGTGGTCCGCAGCGACCCTGCGCACGGCCGCGACTCCGGCGCCGATCGCCCACTTCCTCGAACTTGTGAAGGGGCGGTGGGCCTCGCCAATCTCGGGATGACCTGAGCCGGCGCCCTCCGGAAGGGCGAGAGCCCAGAGCGAACCGGTCCCCGGCCCGCTCGCCGCTCACCTGTTCCCGCTCGCCCGCCCTTGAAATGCAGTGAGTTACAATTCGCTTCTTCCATTCGATGAAATCCCATCCACAAGGAGAAGCTCGTGACCGACACTCTGACCGCGGAGGCAGTGCTCGACGCGGCTCCGTCCGGTGGCGCGCCCGTCGTCAATGATCTGACGATCCACGTCGCCACCGTCAACGGATCCGGGTCCCAGTCATCCAACAACGTCCTGATGCGCTCCATCTTCCAGATGGGCGTCCCGGTGAGCGGCAAGAACATGTTCCCCTCGAACATCGCCGGCCTGCCCACGTGGTTCACCATCCGGGCGAACAAGGACGGGTGGATCGCGCGCAAGAAGGAAGTCGACCTCATGGTCTGCATGAACCAGCAGACCGCGCGCGAGGACGTGGAAGGCCTCCCCACCGGCGCTCTCTGCATCTACGACGCTCCCCTCAACTGCCGCACGATGCGCAGCGACCTCCAGTTCTACGAGGTCCCGTTCGCCAAGCTGGCCGGCGAGCTGACCACCGACGTCCGGCTGAAGAAGCTGCTGACGAACATGATCTACGTGGGCGTGGTGGCCGAGCTGATTGGCATCGAGCGCGACGAGATCCTCCGCGCCATCACCAAGCAGTTCAAGGGAAAGCAGAAGGCCATCGACCCGAACGTCGCGGCTATCGACAAGGGCCTGGAGTTCGCCAGAGCCAACCTGCCGTCGCAGTCGCGGTGGCGCATCGAGCGCATGAACGCCACGGCCGGCAAGATCATCATCGACGGCAACGCCGCCGCCGCCATCGGCGCCATGTTCGGCGGCGTCACGGTCGTGACGTGGTACCCCATCACGCCGTCATCGTCGCTCTGCGAATCGCTCATCGACTACATGAAGCAGTACCGCATCGGCCCGGACGGCAAGGCCACCTTCGCCATCGTGCAGGCCGAGGATGAGCTGGCCGCGGTGGGCATGGTCCTGGGGGCGGGCTGGGCGGGAGCGCGGTCGATGACCTCGACCTCCGGCCCGGGCGTGTCCCTCATGGCGGAGTTCGCCGGGCTCGGCTATTTCGCCGAGATTCCGGGCGTGATCTGGGACATCCAGCGCGTCGGACCGTCCACCGGTCTTCCCACCCGAACGGCCCAGGGCGATGTGCTCGAGGCCTACACGCTTTCGCACGGCGATACGCAGCACCTCGTGCTCTTTCCCGGCAGCGTGGCGGAGTGCTTCGAGTTCGGCAGCGAGGCTCTCGACCTGGCCGAGGAGTTCCAGACCCCGGTCTTCGTCCTCTCCGACCTCGACCTCGGCATGAACAACTGGATGTCCGATCCATTCGAGTACCCCACGAAGCCGATCAAACGCGGCAAGGTGCTGACGAAAGAGCAGCTCGACACCCTTGGCGGGAAGTGGGGCCGCTACCTCGACGTCGACGGCGACGGCATCCCGTACCGGACGCTCCCCGGCACCGATCACGGCATGGCCTCGTACTTCACCCGCGGCTCCGGCCACGACGAGTACGCCCGCTACAGCGAGAAACCGGAGAACCACAAGGCCACGGTCGACCGCCTGTCAAAGAAATTCGACACGGCCCGTCACCGCCTGCCGAAGCCGGTCGTGGACATCCATCCCGACGCGAAGATCGGCTTCATCGCCTACGGCACGACCGACTTCGCTCTGCAGGAGTCGCGGCATCAGCTCCGCGGCGAGCGCGGCATCGAGACGAGCTACATGCGCGTCCGGGCCCTGCCGTTCAACGAAGAGCTGAAGGCGTTCATCGCCAGGCACGACCGGGTCTACGTCGTGGAGCAGAACCGCGACGGGCAGCTCGGCGACCTCATTCGCCTGGAAGTGGGGAAGATGCAGGAGAAGGTTCGCAAGGTCCTCCACTACACCGGTCTGCCGTGCGACGCGCGCTCCATCACCGATGCGGTGCTGAAGATGGAGGCGACGGCCGGTTACCCCGAGCCGCTGCTGCTGGTCCGCGCCGAGGCACCGATGACGGCGTTGAAGGCGGCGGCAATGGCGAATGCAACGACGACGGCGCGCCCGCAGGCGCAGGCGGAGGATTGATCCATGGCTGAGAGCACTCTGAAGATCGGAAGCGAGGCGCCGAAGGAAAACCGCCTCGGACTGAAGGCACTCGACTACGGCGGCGGCAAGTCGACGCTCTGCGCCGGCTGCGGCCATGACGCCGTCTCCAACCAGATCATCCGCGCCTTCTACGAGATGAACGTCAAGCCGGAGATGGTGGCCAAGTTCTCCGGAATCGGCTGTTCGTCGAAGACCCCGGCCTACTTTCTCGGCCGCGCCCACGGCTTCAACGCCGTGCACGGCCGCATGCCGGCCGTGGCCACGGGCGCCGCGCTGGCCAACCACCATCTGGTCAGCATCGGCGTCTCCGGCGACGGCGACACGGCCTCCATCGGCCTCGGGCAGTTCATGCACATGGTCCGCCGCAACATCCCGATGATCTACATCATCGAGAACAACGGCGTGTACGGCCTCACCAAGGGGCAGTTCTCGGCGACGGCCGACGAGGGCTCGAAGCTGAAGACGGGCGTGCTGAATGACCTGCCGCCCATGGACCTCTGCGCCCTGGCCGTGCAGCTCGGGTGCGGCTTCGTGGCCCGCGGCTTCGCCGGCGATCCGAAGCAGATGATCAACATCCTCAAGGCGGCCGTGGCCCATGACGGGCTGGCCGTGATCGATGTGATCTCGCCCTGCGTAACCTTCAACAATCACGACGGCTCGACCAAGGGCTATACGTACTCGAAGGAGCACGACGAGCTGCTGCACCAGATCGGCTTCGTGCCGGGCTACGAACAGATCGAGGTGGAGATCGAAGCGGGCGAGCTGCGCGAAGTGGAGCTGGCCGACGGCTCGAAGATCCTCCTCAAGCGGCTGGAGGAAGACTACGACCCCAGCGACGCCGTCCAGGCCCTGCAGCGCCTGCACCGCGCCACCGAGACCGGCCACATGCTCACCGGCCTCGTGTACCTCCGCCCGGAGAAGAAGAGCTTCATCTCGCTCCTGAACCTGACCGAGAAGCCGCTGCACTCGCTGACGATCGAGGAGACCCGCCCGCCGAAGGCGGCCCTGGACAAGATCATGAAGGAGCTGATGTAGAAACTCGGCACTCGGCACTCGGTATCGCGGATTGTTGTTGGAACGAGCCTTGTTCCGTTAGTCTTCACGGAAGGGGAGACCTCATGAGCCGCCACGAGACCGATCTGCACAGCGCCATCGTCACGTTACCGCCGCCTGCGGGCGAAGGGGAGGGGCAGCTTTCGCTCTTCGCGCCGGAGGCGCTGCAGCAAGTGGAGTCGGAGAAGGCGGCCTGGCGGCGCGAAGTGCACGATCCCCTCGTGGCGAAGAAGGCGCCGTGGAAGAAGGACTTCACCACGGTCAGCAGCATGGACGTGAATCCCCTGGCCTCGCCGGCGGACGTCGCCGCGTTCGACTTCGGCCGCGACCTGGCCTTCCCGGGCGAGTTCCCCTACACGCGCGGCATCCATCCGACCGGCTACCGCGGCAAGCTGTGGACCATGCGCCAGTTCGCCGGCTTCGGCACGGCCCGGCAGACGAACGAGCGCTTCAAGTACCTGCTCGAGCACGGACAGACGGGCCTCTCCACGGCCTTCCACCTGCCGACGCTCTACGGCTATGACTCCGACCATCACTTCTCGGCCGGCGAAGTGGGCAAGTGCGGCGTGGCCGTGGACACGCTGGCCGACATGGAGACGCTGTTCGAAGGGATCAACCTCGAGGACGTCACGGTCTCCATGACCATCAACTCCACCTCGCCGATCCTGCTGGCCATGTACCTGGCCGTGGCGGAGAAGCAGGGAGCGGACTGGAAGAAGATCAGCGGCACCCTGCAGAACGACATCCTCAAGGAGTACATCGCCCAGAAGGAGTACATCTTCCCGCCGCGGCCCTCGATGCGGCTGATCACGGACATCTTCAAGTTCTGCGCGACGGAGGTGCCGAAGTACAACACCATCTCCATCAGCGGCTACCACATCCGTGAGGCGGGATCCACGGCCCTGCAGGAGCTGGCCTTCACCCTGCGCGACGGCATGGAGTATGTCGAGTACGGCATGCGGGCCGGCCTCGACGTCGACGACTTCGCCCCCCGCCTGTCGTTCTTCTTCAACTCGCACAACGATCTCTTCGAAGAGGTGGCGAAGTTCCGTGCCGCCCGCCGCGTCTGGGCCAAGGTCATGCGCGACCGCTACGGCGCCAAGGACCCGCGCTCGTGGATGCTCCGCTTCCACACCCAGACCGCCGGCTGTTCGCTCACCGCGCAGCAGCCCTACAACAACATCGTCCGCGTGACGATCCAGGCCCTGGCTGCGGTGCTGGGCGGCACGCAGTCGCTGCACACCAACTCGCTCGACGAGACGCTGGCCCTCCCCACGGAACAGGCCGCGCGCATCGCCCTGCGCACACAGCAGATCATCGCCCACGAGTCGGGCGTCATCAACACGGTGGACCCGCTGGGCGGCTCGTTCTTCATCGAGGAGCTGACCAACCGCATGGAGCAGGGCTGCTTCGACTACATCGAGAAGATCGACCAGTTCGGCGGCATGATCGAAGCGATCGAGGCCGGGTTCCCGCAGCGCGAGATCTGGGACGCCTCCTACCAGTTCCAGCGCTCCATCGACAGCAGCGAGAAGATCGTCGTCGGCGTCAATGCGTTCAAGCTGGAGACTGAGGAGCCCTACGACGCGCTGTACATCGACGAGTCGGTGACGGCCGAGCAGCTCGAGCAGCTCCGGCGGGTGAAAGCGAGCCGCAACGAACAGAAGGTCAAGGACGCCCTGCAGACGCTGCGCAACGCCGCCGCCGACCCGAACGCCAACACCATGCCGTTCCTCGTCGAGGCGGTGAAGGTGTACGCCACGGTCGGCGAGATCAGCGACGCCTTCCGCGACGTCTTCGGGACGTACCAGGAGCCGGCGTTGTTTTAGTTCGCTGATCGCTGGTCGCTGGCCGCTTTGACCTGTCGGGCTATTCGACTAGTCGCTTAAATCGCTTAATCGCTTAATCGCTTAATCGCTTAGTCGCTTAATCGCTTAATCGCCTATTCGCTGGTCGCTGATCGCGGTTCGCTGCGCTGACCCGTCTGTCTCTGTGCGAACCTGGGGGAAGCGAGCGACGACCCGCTCGGTCCTACATCGCCGCTCGCTCTCCCCTGAAATCACGGATCGGGATGCCGGTTCGAGGGATGCGACTCGCGGGGGCCCTGCGCGAGGAGCGCGTTCCTGGATTCAGGAGCTCGGGGCGGTCCGGCCGTGATTTGTACTGACAAGGTACGTCCGGCCGCGGGCGCGGAACAGGGACAAAATCGGACTCGCTGGTCGCTGATCGCTGGTCGCTGATCGCTGATCGCTGATCGCCACTTAGCGACTAAGCGATTAAGCGATTAAGCGAATAAGCGATTAAGCGAATAAGCGAATTACCCTTGATACCAGGAGTAGAGCTCGTAACCGGCGCCCACGCCGATGGCCATGGCCAGGAAGGTGAGCATCAGGACGGAGCGCGGGTAGTACTTTCCGATCGGTTTGTGGCGCGTCATGATCAGCGGCTGGAAGAGGCTGAAGATACCGCACGCGATGATCATCGGCGCGCCGAAAACGGCCTTCATGTAGATGCGGTGCTCGTGTATGGCGGAGTAGTGGTTGAGGAGCAGGAGCACGAGACCGCCGAGGATGACGAAGACGGCGTCGCGGCGCCCGCGCCGGCGCAACTGGGCCAGCTGCGCCTCCGTCGGCGGGCCCACGGTCGCGGTCCTGGCGCCCTTCGTGCCGGTGCCCGAACCGGCGGCCGCCGGCTTCCCGTTATCCGCGACGGCCGGCGCGACGTTGAACGAGATCTCCCGCTGCAGCAGCCGGTGCTCGGCTGTGGCCCCGCCGATGACGAAGGTCAGGACCGCGGCGCCAACGGTGGCGATGAAATAGATCAGGACCCAGTTGTCGTCCCCGTGCAGGATCGGATGGACATGCCAGGGCGCGTTCCATTCCAGGATGCCGAGAAAGAGCGTAAGGACGGGCGGGATCATGGTGGCGAAGGCGACGGGGATCGCCAGGACGGCCACGCGCTCGCGCGGATCGTAATCCGGCCCGGTGCGCTCCCGAGGGATCAAGTGGCGGGTAAGCACCTTGTACGACCGCCGAAACTCCGGCACGACCGAGCGGTCGTAGAGCAGCCCGAACATCGACGCCGCGAAGCAGCCGGCCAGCAATCCCCATGCTCCGGCCTGGAGCGGCTCCTGGCCGGCGGCGACGAGGTAGTGCCCGAGTCCGTACGCGCACGCCCCGCCGATCGTCACGCCTGCCAGCCCGCTGAAACTCAAATTTGCCATGCTCACCCCTCCGGTCTCGAAAGAGATGATGGTGGAAGGGCGGCGCGATTACCGTGAGAGGGGTTCACTTTACCCTGAGCGTGGGCGGCCGGGAGGGTGGGAGCGAAGGGTCTGGCGGCCACTGCACCTCTCCCAATAGCCGCCAGATCCTTCGCTCCCGCCCGCCCCACCGCCCTCGCTCAGGACTAGCCAAGCTCCTACCGCCGGATCAACACCACATCCACCGAATCGACCACGTGCGAGACGATGGCGCGGCGGCCGTCGGGAGACCAGGCGTAGGCGGCGATGGAGCCGTCGCTGAAGTTGGTCAGCTTGCGAGGCGTGCCACCGGACAGGGGGAGGAGGGTGAGGTTCGCGGTTCCACCGGTGTTGTCGACGAAGCTGAGGCTTCCGCGGTCGCGCCAGCGGAGGCGGGAGCCGCGGACGTTGAGCGTACGAACGTGTGCGGGGTCGGCGGACGGGATGAGGGCGAGGCCCATCTGTTCGATGCTCTCGTCCAGGCCGTAGGAGCAGGCGATGGTGCTGCCGTCGGGCGAGATGCTGGCGTCCATGGAGTGGTGCGTGGTCAGTGCCGTCACCGCGCCGCCGGCGGCGGCGATGCGGAAGATGCCGATACGGGTGTTCTCATAGCCGGTGAAGAGGATCGACTTGCCGTCGGGCGTGTAGCGGATCTGATCGAGCACGCTGCGGCGGCTGGTGAGCCGGACGCGCGGTCCGCCGGCCAGAGGCATCGTCCAGAGCACCCACTCGTTCGAAGCGCGGTCGAGCGAGGCCCAGGCAATCGTCTTCGAATCGGGGGAGACGGCGAAGTCGCCGTTGTAGCCGCCGCTGGTGAGGGCCCGCCGCTCGCTGCCGTCGGGGCGCATGCTCCAGAGCG
This sequence comes from uncultured Thermoanaerobaculia bacterium, assembly GCA_964650405.1. Classification (GTDB taxonomy): domain Bacteria; phylum Acidobacteriota; class Thermoanaerobaculia; order Gp7-AA8; family Gp7-AA8; genus CAZYTO01. The sequence continues at coordinate 31,448 of CAZYTO010000018.1, forward strand.
AGGCCTGCTCGCCGTTCACGGCGCGGTAGATCACCTGCGAGCCGTCCGGAACGACGGCCGGAGCCAGGTCTGTCGTGGTCTCCTTCGTCAGCCGCGTGGCCTCGCCGCCATGCGGATCGAGCGACCAGAGGTCGGCATTGCCGTCGGTGGCCGAGGCGTAGAGCACGCGGTCGCCCACCCAGGCCACACCTCCCACGCCGTCGGCCGAGCCGATGCCGGAGGTGAGCTGGCGCACGGTGCCCTTGCCGTCTTTCCCGTCGCCCCTCACGTCATCCCTCACATCATCGATGGTGAAGAGGTTGGCCTGCCGGACGACCTGCAGCGCGGCGATGGTCGAGCCGTCGGCCGTGACGCTCGGCGCGAGGACGTTGGACAGCTCGTCCGTGATGGCCCGGCATGAGCCGGTGCGCGGGTCGATGCGCCACAGGCGGACGCGGTCGCCGCTCTGGTCGGTCGACGCGGCGGCCACCAGCGAGCCGTCAGAGGACCACGTCACGCCCTTGAACCCCTGGAAGCGGACGTCGGTAGCGAGCTCGCGCCGCTCGCCGGACGGGTACGACACCTCCACCAGCTTGGGATCGTCGGCGGCGATGACATGCCTGCCGTCGGGCGACCAGGCGGGCGACATGAGGCGGTGGGGGATGCGGGAGATCGTCAGGACGTGCTCGCCGCTGCCGTCGGAGTTGGCCACGTAGAGCGTGCTCGTGCCGCGGTTCCAGTCGTCGCGGACGAACGCGACGTGGGCGCTGTCGGGCGCGATGGCCGGGCGGGAGTCGATGTCTTTGACGACGGCCTCGGGCTTGCCGCCCAGGATCGGCACGCGGAAGAGCGCGCCGAAGGGGTAGGTGTCATAGCGGGAGAAATAGACGTAGTTGCCGTCGGGCGAGAAAGTGAGGCCCACGTAGCGCGCGTCGCCGGGCGGAGCGATCTGCAGGCGCGAGCGCGTCTCCACCTGCTCGAGCCACAGGCTGCTGCCTTGTCCGTCGAGGGTCACGTACGCCACGTAACGGCCGTCCGGGGAGATGGCCGCCATCTTCACCCGGCCGTTCGTCGTCATGCGCAGGATGGAGTGCTCCTCCATCCGCGGTCCGGCCGCGGGGATGAAGCGGTAGGCGAGCGCTCCTCCGGCGGCGATGACCAGCGCCGCGGCGATGGCCGGGATCAGCGGACGCTGGAGGAGTCCTTTCGGTTTCGCGGCGTCGGCTGGAAGCTCCGGCACGCGTCCGGACGGATGCGACTGCCCACCATGCAGCCACCTCCGCAAATCCCTGGCCGCCTCGGCGATGCTGGTGTAGCGGTCGGCGGCGTTCTTGCGCAGGCACCGCTCGACGACGTGCCGCAGCTCCGGCGCCACGGTCTCCGGCAGCGGCATGTGCGGGTCGTGGATGATCGTGTGCAGGGTGTCCACGAACGACGCCCCTTCGAACGGCTGATGGCCGGCCAGGAGCTCGTAGAGGATGCAGCCGAAGGCGAAGACGTCGCTGCGCTGGTCGATCGTGCCGCCGGTGACCTGCTCGGGCGACATGTAGGCGGGCGTGCCGAGGATCTCGCCCTTCTGGGTGAGAGCGAGAGTAGGGGCGTCGGCGGCGATGGGAGAGTTGCCGCCCTCGCTGTCCACCAGCTTGGCCAGGCCGAAGTCGACGATCTTGGCGTAACCCTCCCGGGCGATGAGGATGTTGTCGGGCTTGAGGTCACGGTGGATGATCCCGGCGCCGTGGGCCTTGGTCAGCCCGTCGGCCACCTGGGCCATCACCTCCACGCGGCGCAGCAGCGGCAGCCCGGCCTCGACGGCCTCGCGCAGGGTCTGGCCGTCGATGTACTCCATGGCGATGTAGTGGACTTCGTGACGCCGCGCGGCGCGGCCGCCCACGATGGGCTGGACGTTGAGCGAGGGCCGGGCATGGCCGACTTCGTAGATGGTGACGATGTGGGGGTGGCTGAGGGCCGAGGCGGCGCGGGCCTCGTGCGCGAACCGGCGCACGCGGTCCCGATCGTGGACGAGATCCGAGGGCAGAACCTTCAGGGCGACGTCGCGGTCGAGAGCCCGGTCATGGGCGCGGTAGACGTCGCCCATGGCCCCGCTCCCGGCCAGAGCCATGATCCGGTACCGGCCGATGTTCGTGCCGATCGGAAAGGGCTCCGAGCGCAGCGCCGCGTCTGCGGCCGCCAGGCCAGGGGACAACGGCTGAGGCTCGATCACTGCCACACCTCCGTCGTGATGCGGGGACCCACAGAGAGTACGTTCGAGCCGGTCAGGGGTTTGTTTACGGGGAGTAAAGAAAGAGTGACGGATGAAGAAGTTCATCCTGAGCGTGGGCGGCGGTTGGGTGGGAGGGAGGGATCAAATGGGGACACGCCGAGAGGAAAGATCACGGCGCATCTCGACATACGATCGCGTCTCGATCTGATCCTTCGCTCCCACCCAACCGCCGCCCGCGCTCAGGATGAGCTGATCACTCCCACCTCAATGCTTCCACCGGATCCAACGACGCGGCGCGCCAGGCGGGGTAGGCGCCGAAGGTGATGCCGATGATGGAGCAGACTACGAGGCCGGCGATGGCCCAGCCGTAGGGGAAGACCATGGACAGGTCGAGCCAGACGGCGATGCCGTTGCCGCCGCCGATGCCGACGGCGATGCCGGCCAGGCCGCCGATCTCCGACAGCATGATGGCCTCGAGGAGGAACTGCCGGACGATGTCGCCCTTCCGGGCCCCGATGGCCTTGCGCACGCCGATCTCGCGCGTTCGCTCCGTGACGCTGACCAGCATGATGTTCATGATGCCGATGCCGGCGGCCAGCAGGGCGATGGCGCTGATGACGAAGGCGCCGGCACGGATGGTGTCGGCCACCTGGGCGAAGGCCGCCACCAGCGTGTCATTCGAGTAGATCTCGAAGTCGTTCTTCTGTCCCAGCTTCACCCCGCGCGCGGCGCGCATGGCCCCGATGGCCTTGTCCATCGTGGCGTTGTACACGGCCTGCGTCGGTGCCTGCGTGGCGATGTTGACCGTACGGTTCGCGCTGCCGAAGTCGGCGAAAAACTTCGTGATCGGCACCAGGACCATGTCGTCCTGCGTCTGTCCGAACGAAGAGCCCTTCTCCTCCAACACGCCGATGATGCGGTACGGCTTGTCGTTGACCTTCAGCGACTTCCCGATCGGCGTCTCGTTGGGGAAGAGCTTCTTCTCGATGTCCGTCCCCACGACGCAGACATTGCGGGCCAGCTCGACATCATCCACGCTGAGGTTGCGGCCGTAGCCCAGCTTGTAGCTGTTCGCCAGAAGGAACCACTCGTTCGTGCCGACCAGGGTCAGCCCCTGGATCTTGATCCGGTTGTAGCTCGCCGGCCGCCCGCCGTAGAAGACCTTCAGGCAGACCGCGGAAGCGATGCCCTCCATCCGCTTCTTGTAATCGTTGGCCTGGGAAAGCGAGATGTTCCGCCGGTTCGCGTACGTCTCCTCCGGATCGTTCGTATTCATCGTCGGATACTTGGCGAACTGGAAGATGTTGCTGCCGAGGAAGCTGAGGCCCGTCTCGATCGACCCCCGCACCACGCTCAGGGCCGTCATCACGCCGATGACGGAGAACACCCCGATCGCCACGCCGAGCATCGTCAGCAGCGAGCGCAGCCGGTTGGTGCGCAGCGCATTCACAGCCATGCGGATGATTTCGCTGAATAGCATTTTTCAGTTCTCGCGAATGCTTGACGGGTTGTTCGAAGTGGTTAGTGGTTAGTGGTTAGGGAGTGGTTAGTGGGTCGGGTTCTCCTAACCACTCACCACTCGTTACTCGTACCTCAACGCTTCCACCGGATCGAGCCGCGACGCCGACAGGGCCGGGGCGAATCCGGAGACGACGCCGGTGAGCGTCGAGACGATCATCCCGACGATCACGAGCGCAAAGGAGAACTGGATGGGGAACGACGGGAAGGCCGCGGCGGCGCCGAGGCACATGCCGTAGGAGAGGGCCAGTCCGACGGCGCCGCCGACGAGGCAGATGGCCACGGCCTCGACGAGGAACTGCATGAGGATGGTCTTGCGCCGGGCGCCGAGGGCCTTGCGCGTGCCGATCTCGCGCGTGCGCTCCTTCACGCTGACGTAGGTGATGTTCATGATGCCGATGGCACCGACGAAGAGGGCCAGGCCGGTGACGAAGAG